>NZ_JBFTNV010000028.1:0-99125 GCF_056397645.1 Rhizobium sp. 05L429
GCGCGAGAATTTCGGCCTCAATCGCCCGGCCAACCGCTTCGCAGATGCCGGCAGTGCTGCGGCCGCCGAATAAGGAGAAATGAATGAGCCACGACAAGCTTTATCTCATCGAACCGGGTTTTTCCGACCCCAAAAAGCCGGGCGTCAGCTTCGTCTGCCCCTATTGCAACGCCATCGAGGGACTGCTGGCGTCCTTCCCGGATCTTGCGAGCAAGATCGAGGTGGAGCGGGTTCCCTTTCCCCGGCCGCGCGCAAGCGTGATCGCCGCCGTCGGCGAGGAGCACCAGTCGTTGCCGGTGCTGGTTCTCGCCGAGAGCGCGCCTGTAGATGCCGAACATTGGAATGGCGTGCATTTCGTCAATAAGACCGACCGCATCCTCGAACTGCTTGCCGAGCGCCATGGTTTCCCGCGGCTTCATAACTGAAGGAAGAGCACCATGACCGTGAAGCCTGGAACGTTCGAGCCTAGTCAGCCGGAGCCGACCTCAAAGCCGCCCGCCCTCTTCCAGGCGGACCTCGATAACCCCTATCTCGCCAAGGCGGCCGAACTCACGGAGATCTTTGCCAATGATGCTGTCGAACGCGACCAGCTTGGCGGCCGACCCCTCGAACAGATCAGGCTTCTGAAGGAGAGCGGCCTCGTCAATCTGCTGATCCCGAAGGAATTCGGTGGCGAGGGTCAACCCTATTCGACCGCGCTTAAAGTTCTGCGTGAATTTTCCAAGGTCGATGGTTCGCTTGGTCATCTCTTCGGCTATCACTTCAGCCCGCTCATGAACGCGGCGACGGCAGGCGACAAGCGTTCGCAGGAGATCTTGCGCCGCTCAGCGGACGGCCGCTGGTTCTGGGGCAATACGACCAACAGCTTTTCGAAGAGCCTGTTCGGCCGAAAGACCGCCGGTGGTGCCATCCTGAACGGCTTTCGCCCCTTCGCCTCCGGCTCGCATGTCGCTGACTATCTCATGGTCGCCTGGGAAGACGAGGAAACCAACCAGCGCAGCTTTGCCTATATCCCGGCMAATCGTCCGGGTATTATCATCGCGGACGACTGGGACGGAATTGGCCAGCGCCAGACGGGCAGCGGCAAGGTTTTTTACAAGGATGTCCGGATCGACGGTGACGAGATCCTGGCGGAGCGTCCGCGCGATCCGATCGCGCTTCTGGCGCCCCAGCAGCAGCAGAGCGTGCTCCTCAACGTCTTTATCGGCACTGCCCAGGGCGCGCTCGCGGCAGCTCGCGACTATACGGTCACGAAATCACGGCCCTGGATCTATTCTGGCGCCGAGCGACACGTCGACGATCCCTGGATCAAGCGGCAATATGGTGAGCTCTGGACGAAAGTGCAGGCTGCAACCGCGCTTGCCGACCGCGCAGCGCAGGCGATTGACGCCGCATACGCTAAAGGTGCTGCGCTGACGGCGGATGAGCGCGGCCAGACGGCAATTGCCGTTGCTTCCGCCAACGTGCTGGCCGGCAAGGTGGCCCTCGAGGTCACAAGCGAGATCTTCGAGGTCATGGGCGCGCGTTCGGCGGTGCGCGCTCATGGTTTCGACCGGTTCTGGCGCAATGTGCGCATCCATACGCTGCACAATCCGGCCGAATACAAGACACGCAATGTCGGGGCATGGTTCCTGACCGGCGACTATCCCGAGCCGGGAATATTCCAGTGAGCGGACGCGAACTTCATCTCAACATCAATATCCTGCATTCCGGCTTTTCGCCCGCGGCCTGGCGGATGGAAGGCAGCGATCCCCGCGCCTCCTTCGATGTCAACCACTATGTCAATGTCGCCAGGATTGCCGAACGCGGCACGTTCGATGCCGTATTCCTCGCCGATCAGGCGGCGATTTCGGACCGGGTGGATTTCAGGCCGCTAACCTCCCTCGAACCGACGATCGTACTTGCGCTGGTCGCCGCCAACACGCAACATATCGGTCTCATCGCCACAGCCTCGACGACCTATAACGAGCCCTACAATATCGCCCGCCGCTTTGCGACACTTGACCATGCGAGCGGCGGCCGGGCCGGCTGGAACATCGTCACCAGTGCCGACCTGTCGCAGAGCCGTAATTTCGGCCTCGAAAAGCCGGTCGCCCACTCCAGCCGTTACGAGCGCGCCGGCGAATTTACCGCCGTCGTCAAGGCGTTGTGGGACAGCTGGGAGGAAGATGCCTTCATCGGCGATGTCGCGACCGGCCGTTTCGTCGATCCGGCACGCGTCCATGCGATCGCCCATCGCGGCAAGCATTTCCAGGTGCATGGACCGCACAATATTCCCCGCCCGCCACAGGGGCATCCGGTTCTCGTGCAGGCCGGCGGCTCGGACGATGGAAGAGAGCTTKCGGCCGAACATGCCGAAGCCGTTTTCTCCGCCTCGCAATCCTTGGAGGAGGCGCTCGATTATGCCGGCGACCTGCGCCGGCGTGCTGCCCGCTTCGGCAGGCCGGCCGGTAGCATTCTCGTGCTTGCCGGCCTTGCAACGATCATCGGCAGTACCGAGATCGAGGCCAAACGCCGCCAGGAGGAGCTGAGCGAGCTGATACCGCTCGAATATAGCCTCGCACGACTTGCTGGCGTGCTGCAGCTCGACGCCAAGAACCTCGACCTCGACGCGCCGCTGCCGGACGAAATTCCGCTGCCACCGGATGGCGGCCATACATTCTTCCGCGCGACGCTGGCGCTCGCCAAACGGGAGAGGCTCAGCGTGCGCGGCCTGATCCGCGCCTTGAACGGGGGCACCGGCCATCGCACCATTGTCGGCACGCCACAAGACGTTGCCGACGACATCGAACGGTGGTTTGTCGCCGGTGCAGCTGATGGCTTCAACCTGATGCCGGACGTGCTGCCGCACGGACTCGAGGTCTTCGTCGACGAAGTCGTGCCGATCTTGCGCAAACGCGGACTATTCCGGCAAGCCTATAGCGGCCGGACGCTTCGCGAACATCTCGGTCTTGCCCGCCCGGCCAATCCTTATGCGGCCGCGGCGGAATAGCGATCGGCAATGACAGCAGGCAGGAGAAAATCGATATGACGCCATCAACAGCAGCGGAAAGAAACGTCGGCAATGACAGGCTGAAGGCGCTTGCCGGCGAGCGCTATCGCAATAAGCAGCAGCTTTCGGGCGATTGGACCGAAACCGTCGAGACCATCCTCTCACATCGGAGCGTGCGTCACTATCTGCCGGACCCGGTACCGGCGGAGGCTGTCGAGCTTGCCGTTGCCGCCGCCCAGTCGGCACCGAGTTCCTCGAACCTCCAGGCCTGGAGCGTGGTTGCCGTCGAAGATGTGGAACGTCGCAGGCGTTTGAACGCGGTTGCCGGCAATCAGCGGCAGATCGCCCAGGCTCCGCTTCTGCTCGTCTGGCTCGCCGATCTTGCCCGACCGCGCAAGATTGCAACGGAGCGTGGCGCGACGGCCGAAGGGCTCGACTATGTGGAAAGCTTTCTTCTTGGCGTGATCGACGCGGCACTCGCCGCCCAGAACGCCGTCGTCGCCCTGGAATCTCTTGGCCTCGGCACCTGCTATATCGGAGCGATCCGCAACGACCCTGAAACGGTCGCCCGCGAACTTGCCCTGCCGGACGGGGTCTTTCCCGTTTTTGGCCTGACGGTCGGTTATCCCGATCCGGCGGTGCCCGCCGGCGTCAAGCCCCGCCTGCCGCAAACGAGCGTCCTGCACCGCGAACGCTATCAGGACAGCGCACCGGCCGACGATCTCGCCGGTTACAATCATATTCTCAGAACCTTCCAGACAGAACAGACAATGCCTCTGATCGACTGGACCGATCAGGTTCGCAATCGCATCGGCACGGTAGAAGCGCTCAAGGGTCGCCATGTGCTTGGCGAGGTGGTGCGCAAACTGGGGTTCCGGCTGAAATAGGCCGTCCCGGCCTACCCCTGCACGACGCACAATCTCACTCGGCGGCGATCATGTCGAAATCGGATCGAGGGCCGCGGGATGAAGCGACCTCGATCGTCTGCGCGGCGCGCGCCTCGGCAAGCAGCCAATTGCGGAAAAGATCGACCCGCATCAGCCGCGCCTTGTGGGCCGATGTGACGAAGAAATAGGAAGAGCCGACCGCCTGCGGGCTACCGAAGGGGCAGACGAGCCGCCCACTGCGGATCTCGGCTTCCGCGAGCCTTATCTTGCCAAGGCCGAGCCCCTGGCCGGCGACAGCCGCATCGAGCACCAGAGAGGACTGGTTTAACCGGAAGCCACCGCGCGCCGGGCGATAGGAAAGTCCCTCGGCGCGTAGCCAGGCATGCCAGTCGGGGCAGGCATGGTCATGCTCAGCACCCTCCTCATGAAGGAGCGGCACGTCTTCGATCGCCTCCGGTCGCTCCCAGAGCCCGTGGTGGTCGGCAAATTGCGGACTGCAGACCGGCACGACCGCCTCGGAAAACAGATGATCGACTGCAAGGCCGGGATAGGCGCCGCTGCCAAAGCGGATCACGCAATCGGCGTCACCCGCGTCGAGGTCCGTCAGATCTGTCGAGGCTTCGACCAGAACCTGCAGGCCKGGTGCCGCGCGTCGGAGCGCATCGAGCCGCGGGATCAGCCATTTGCTGGCGAAGGACGGCGCGACGGACACCCGGATCGGCTGCTCGTGATCGCTCGTCGCAAATTGCGTCATGGCCGAAAGGACGGCATCGAAGGCATCCGTCAGTCCTGGCATCAGGGCATGGCCTGCCGGTGTCAACTGCAGCTGGCCGCGCACACGGTTGAACAGCGGCTGGCCAAGGTAGTTTTCCAGGAGCCTGATCTGCTGGCCGACGGCGGCCGAGGTGACATGCAGCTCTTCGGCGGCACGGATGAAATTGAGATGACGCGCCGTCGCCACGAAGGCGCGCAGCGACGTCAGCGGCGGCAGACGGGCAAGCGTCGGATTGATGGTCTTCCTGCGGTGGGGCGCGAGCGTGTTCATGAGCTGATTGCACCACAAACAGACCAGCCAAGACGAGAACCCGCTTTGCGCCGATAACCCGGCCGGAAACATTTCCTTGCGCGTGACCACCCCGCCGGGGAAGCAAAAACTAAAATCCAAAAATTGTCTACCAAAAGACTAGATTATTGCTGCCCCGGCACGCCCGCCGATTTGCGCGAAGCTTTTCTTTCGAGCGCTGCGAGAAAAACATTCTTCTCGATTTCCCCTCCCCCGACCGATCATGCGCGCTCACCAAGGCTTGGGCCTCAGTAGGCCGAAACGGACACGGAGGGTCGTTATGGATATCAACAGACGTCAGCTCAATCAGCTCTTCGCTTTCACGGCGCTCAGCGCCGTCGTGCCCATCGGCCGCTTTGCAGAGGCAGCGGAGCCGGTCGCCGGCGGTACGCTCAATCTGCTCGTCCAGCCGGAGCCGCCCACACTCGTCACCCTTGCGCATACGGCAGGCCCGACCACACGCGTGTCCGGCAAGATCACGGAAGGATTGCTGGCCTACGGGCTGGACTTCAAGCCGATTCCACAACTTGCGACCGCCTGGCACGTCAGCGACGACGGGCTGGAATATCGTTTCGAACTCAGGCAAGGCGTCAAATGGCATGACGGCAAACCCTTTACCGCCGAGGATGTTGCCTTCTCGATCCTGGCGCTGAAGGAAGTGCATCCGCGCGGCCGAGCCACCTTCTCCAGTGTCAAGGAAGTGGCGACACCGGATGCCCATACCGCCATCATCCGCCTGTCGAAGCCGGCGCCCTATCTGATCGGCGCCTTGCAGGCGAGCGAATCCCCGATCGTCCCCAAACATGTCTATGAGCGCGCCACCGATCTTGCCGGGCATGCAAACGGTCGCGCCCCGATCGGCACCGGTCCTTTCATCTTCCGTGAATGGGCGGTCGGCAGCCATGTGATCCTGGATCGCAATCCCGACTATTGGGACCAGGGCAAGCCCTATCTCGACCGCATCGTCGTCAAGTTCATTCCCGATGCCAGCGCCAGACTTGCAGCACTTGAGACCGGCGAAGTCGATATTGCTCCCGATACACCGGTGTCGCTGAGCGAAATCGACCGGCTGAAAGCCTCGCCCACGCTTGCCGTCGATGATCGCGGCAACGATTATTCGCCGACTGTCTATCGCATCGAATTCAACCTACAGAACGAGTATTTCAAGCACGACAAGGTCCGCCAGGCCGTGGCGCATGCGATCGATCGGCAGACCGTCGCCGATATCGCCTTTTACGGCTATGCGGTCCCGGCGCCGAGCCCGATCAGCCCCTTCCTCAAGGCTTTCTATAATCCTGATGTCCCGGTCTACGCCCATGATCCGGCAAAGGCCGAACAGCTACTCGACGAAGCCGGCTTCCCACGCGGGCCAGACGGTGTGCGCTTCGAGGTGCCGCACGATGTCATGCCCTACGGCGACACCTATACCCGTATCGGTGACTACCTGCGCGATGCGCTGTCCAAGATCGGCGTCAAGGTGACGTTGCGCGGACAGGATGTGCCGACCTGGCTGAAGCGCGTCTACACCGACCGCGATTTCGCTTTCGTCACCAACGGCATGGGCAATACCTTCGATCCGACCATCGGCGTGCAGCGTCTCTACTGGTCGAAGAACTTCAAGAAGGGCGTGCCTTTCTCGAACGGCTCGGGCTACAACAATCCGGAAATCGACGCGATCTTCGAACAGGCCGCGGTCGAGAACGACAGGGCCAAGCGCGTCGAACTCTTCAACCGCATGCAGGTGATCATCGCCCGCGACCTGCCCGATATCACGCTCGTCTCCTTCCGGCAGCTGACTATCTTCAACAAGAAGGTCCATGACCATACGGTGGTTGCCGACGGTCTCTCGGGCAGCCTCTCCTCCGCTTATCTCCTCAAGAACGCCTGACAGGGACGATCCTCATGAGCATTAATCGTCGCACCTTCAACCAGCTGCTGCTCTTATCCACCGCCAGCACGCTTGTGCCCTCGTTCGGCCTCAGGGCCGCTGAGGACAAGCCGAAGCCGGGCGGAACGCTGAACTTCATCGTCGAGCCCGAACCGCCGACAATCCTGGCGCTGGCGCACACCGCCGGCGGCACCCAGAAGGTCAGTCCGAAGATCACCGAGGGGCTGCTGACCTATGACTTCGACCTGACGCCGAAGCCGCAGCTTGCAACCGAATGGTCGATTTCCGAGGATGGCTTGAGCTACACGTTCAAGCTACGACCCAATGTGAAATGGCATGATGGCAAGCCCTTCACCGCCGATGACGTCGCCTATTCGATCGAACTCTTAAAGCAGGTCCATCCGCGCGGGCGCGGCACCTTCGCCAATGTCGTCAAGGTCGAGACACCCGATACGTTGACGGCGGTCATCCGCCTGTCAAAGCCCGCGCCTTATCTGCTCAGCGCGCTCTACGCGGCGGAATCGCCGATCGTGCCGAAGCATATCTACGACAATGTCGCGATCGCCGACGTGCCGCTCAACAAGAACGGCAGCGCACCGATCGGAACCGGCCCCTTCGTCTTCAAGGAATGGACGCGCGGCTCGCATATCATCCTGGAGCGCAATGCCGACTACTGGGATGTAGGCAAACCCTATCTCGACCAGATCGTCATCCGCTTCGTGCCCGATGGAGCAGCACGAGCAGCTGGATTCGAGACTGGCGAATTCGATATCGGCGGCGACAATCCGATCCCGCTCAGCGATCTCGAGCGCATCAAGGCGCTGCCGAATATCAGCGTCGACTCCCGCGGCTACGAAACCAAGGGCGACCAGACGCAGCTCATCTTCAATCTCGACAACGAATATCTGAAGGATGTGAAGGTTCGCCGCGCCATCGCCCACGCGATCGATCTCGACGTCATCCTGAACACTGTCTGGTACGGTTACGGCCATATCTCGCCGACACCGATCAGTACCTTCCTGTCACGCTACCACGACGCGTCGATCAAGCCCTATGCTTACGACCTCAAGGCAGCCGAACAGCTTCTCGACGAGGCCGGCTACAAGCGCGGCGCCGACGGCACCCGCTTTGCCCTCAGGCTCACCCACAATTCATACAATGAAGGCTTCAAGCGGGTCATCGAATATCTGAAGCAGAACCTCACCCGCATCGGCATTGCCGCGACGATCGATTCATACGATTTCTCGACCTATATCCAGAAGGTCTATACCGAACGCGTCTTCGACGTGACAGCCGAATATCTCGGCAACCAGTTCGATCCGACACTCGGCGTCCAGCGCATCTACTGGTCGAAAAACTTCAAGCTCGGCCTGCCCTTTTCCAACGCGGCCCATTACGCCAATCCGGAGGTCGACCGGCTGCTGGAGGCGGCATCGGTCGAAATCGACGAGCAGAAGCGAAAGCAAGAATTCAACGATTTCCAGAAGATCATCGCCGACGAAGTTCCGGTGGTGAACCTGATCGCGCTAGAAAATGTCACGGTCTTCAACAAGCGGGTGAAGAACCACACGATCGGCGCCGAAGGGGTCCAGGCTAATTTCGCCGAGGTCTATATCAAGGACGGCGAAGGCTGACGGTTCGGGGGTCACGACCAGCCTTCACGGATCAGGGGCGCATCGTCAGATGCGCCCCTGATCCTTTCCGGTCTATCGCACGAATGGCCGCTCAAGAGGCGGCGCGGGCCGGCGTGAATTTCGCCAGGATGCGGTCGGCGAGCGCGATCGCCTGCGTGCGCTGCTCGGTGATCGAGCTCGATTCCCAGGCCACGCCACGTAGCGGATGGCCGATGGCGCTCAAGTTGCGGTGAACGCGCCCTTCCTCATTGATGAGGTCGCCGTCGGCGGTGGCATCGATGCCGAAGCCGGTCGAATGCGGGCGCACCTCGCCGCTTGAAAGAAGCTGGCGAACGAACGGATCAGCGATTTGCCGCCAGTCATGCAGCTGATGTCCGCGGCAATCGATCACACCGCCGAATACAATCTCCTCGAGGCCTGCCGCGGTCTTCAAGGTTGCTGCAATACCGTTTTCATCAGGCCTCAGCGCCAGCAAGCGGGCCGTCCCATGGACGAGCCGCCCCTGCGACCGCGCTTCTTCGACGCTGCGGTGGCTTTCCGGCGCGGATCGATGTGCCGTCACGTCCCAGAAGGCCCTCAGATGACGGGCAAAGCGCAGTCTTTCCCGATCGTTGGCATTCTGCCAGAGCGGCAGGATGTGGGGGCGAATGGCAAGCGGCAGCCCCTGCCAGTCCCCACCGGCGGCGGCAAGCTCGCGCCGTTCCGCCTTGACGCGCGCAAGCAGGTCGCGCKCCGTCGAAGGAAGCGGTCCCTCGGCGAGAAAGTCACGGGCCGGATCGGCATTCCTGCGACCCTCGACGAACTGGCCCCGCCGCGAAATCACCCGGTAGCGTCCACGAAAGCCCCTCGCCTCCATGCTCGCGACCGCATCGACCATCGAGAGACTGGCACCGATGATGAGGATATCGGAACTGTCGCTCAACCGGTCGAGCGCTGCCAGGTTCCAGGGGTTTTCGGCAAAGCGCGGATGTCCTGCCACAGCCGCCTCGGCAGGGCGCAGATCGGGCTGGAATACCCCGAGTGCCAGTACGGCTTCGTCCGCTTCCAAGACAGTGCCGCCCTTGGTCGCTACACGGACCCGGTGTGGCGATGATGACAGATGTGCTGCCGACGAGCGGACATGCTGCAGGCTCGATCCGGAGCGTGCCTGTGCAACCGCGCGCTTCAGTTCGTCGCGCACATAGGTCCCGTAGAGATGGCGCGGCGGGCTGCTTGCGGCAACGTCTGCGGGCGGCTGCCAGCCGTTGGCGGGGCCGTTTTCGGCAAGCCAACGGGCCAGATGACCCATATCCTCGGGATAGAGCGAGAAGATCTCGGCCGGTCCGTTGACGAGATGGGCCGGGTCGCTGGTGCTATAGGCAACGCCGCGACCGAGCTCGGTACGTGGCTCGATGATGGTGATCGACAGCCCCACCGTCGTCCGGTCAAGCAGTTTGAGCGCCGTCAACGCGCCGGCGAAGCCGCCGCCGATAATGATGACGGAATGGCCTGGCTTTGGATCGAAATGCATGAGACCTMCCTCCCCGTCACACAGATCCGGGGGATGACAGCAAGAAAGGCGCACAGATCTCCTGTCGGCGCGGCGGCCGGACATCAGGATGACCTCAAGTGATAAATGGAAGCGACGCGACGGGCCGGGTTCTAGAAGACCTTGCCTTCCTCCAGATGCGTCGTCGTTCCGTTGATGTAGAAATCGCCGACCACACGCGCCTTGTGTAAAAGCGGATTATGGTTGAGCACGGTGCGGATATTGCGCCAGTGGCGGTCAAGGTTGAGATGTCTCGATGTCGCCGAACCGCCGCCGAGCTCGAAGACGTTGGTTGCGGCAGAAAGCGCGATCTGAGAGGCAACGATCTGCGTACGCGCCGTCGTCAGGGCGCTTTCGACAAGAGCCGCTTCCAAGCTTTCCGGATCTCCTGCGCCAAACGCCGCGACGGAACGGTCAAGCGCACGGGCCGCCTCGCGGATCAGCGTATCGACCGCAAAGGAGCCGCTGGCGATCTCGCCCAGGATTTTCTGCACAAAGGGGTCGGCATTGGCCGTCTCGGCCGCACTATGGGCGGCCGAACGCGCCTGCCTGCGCACGTAATCGGTACCTTCCGCCACTGCGCCGCGCACCGCACCGGCCATGGAGGCGGCAAGGTGGAGTTGACGCAGGGTCGATGTATGGCGCCCGACAAGCGAATTGAGGCCGCGCGTGGAAATCTCGTGGCGCAGGACCTCGACGTCCTCAAGCAACACGCCGCCGCTTGCGGTCAGCCGCTGGCCCATGCCGTCCCAGTCGTCGAGAATGGTGATGCCCTTGCGGTCGACCGGCAAGAGAACGCTGACGAGTTGGTCCTCGTCACCTTTCGCGCTGAAGGAAGCGAAATCGGAAAAGGCCGTGCCCGTCGCATACCATTTGCGGCCGTTGAGGCGGTAGCTGTCGCCGGATTTCGAAAGCCTTGTTGTCACCTCGCCGGGCCGCTTTGTGCCCTGTTCCGTGTGAGCGCCGCCGAACAGCTTGCCGGCAAGCACTCTGGCAAGCTGTGTGCGATCGAGCGCAGTATTCGAATTGAGAATGAGGCTCTCGGTGAAATTGAAATGGCTGCGAAGCGCATGTGCGACATTGGAATCGGCCGCACCGATCGCCATGATTGTCTCGATATAGTCGAGGACACTGCCGCCCGGTCCGCCAAGCGAGACGGGAATGCGCAACGCTCCGAGACCGGCCTGCTTGAACAGGCGGAAAGCCTCAAACGGAAGCTCGCGATCGAGATCGCGCCGTGCCGCTTCCTTGCCGATTTCGGCTGCGAGCGCCGGTACTGTCGAAAGCAGGGCTGCAAGATCGGAATCGGGCGTTGATCCACCTGCAGATAACAGCACGGAAGAGGTCGGAGTGGCCATGGTCAAGCTTTCAACGGCGGATTTTTGAGAATGGGGAGGATCCACGCGAGCGGATCCTCCCTGACGGCCTCAGGCGACGGCGCGCGTCAGCGACACGACATTGTCGGTCCCTACTTCGCTGACACGCGGAACGCGCCCTTCGACCGGATGGCTTGGATCGTTGAAGCCCGGCGTCGACRGATGACCGGCCGTCACCAGCCTATCGACCAGGGCCTCGTMCTCGGCATCGAGCTTGACGTCGAGCGCGCGGATGTAGCTATCCCAATGCTCTTCGGTGCGCGGACCGGTGATGGCGGCCGAGATCAGCTTGTTGTTCAGCACCCAGGCGAGCGCGAACTCAGTCGGCGTAATGCCCTTGCGGTTGGCATGGGCAGCGATCTCCTTGGCGATCGCAATCGATTCCGGACGCCATTCGGTTTCGAGGATGCGCTTGTCGCCACGGCCTGCACGCGTATCGGCACCCGGTTCCTTACCCGGCTCATATTTGCCGGTCAGCACGCCGCGGGCGAGCGGCGAATAGGAGACAACGCCGAGGCCGTAATGGTGGGCGGCCGGCAGTTGTTCGGCTTCGGCCGTGCGGTTGACGATGTTGTAGAGTGGCTGGCTTGCGACCGGTCGGTCGATGCCGAGCTGATCGGCAAGATGGGCGATCTCGGCGATGCGCCAGCCGCGGAAATTCGAGACCCCGAAGTAACGAAGCTTGCCAGCGCGGATAAGGTCGGCAATGGCACGCACCGGCTCTTCGAGCGGCGCGTCGAAGACAGCGCGGTGGAAATAGAGGATGTCGATATAGTCGGTGTTCAGGCGGCGCAGCGAATTCTCCACCGTCTCGATCACCCATTTGCGCGAGTGGCCGCCAAGGTTCGGGCCCTTGGTGTGCGAGTTTACGAACTTGGTCGCCAATACCCAATGATCGCGGCTTGACTTGATGCCGCGGCCGACAACCTCTTCCGACTTGCCGTCGTGATAKACATCGGCCGTGTCGATGAAGTTGATCCCCTGGTCGCGGGCCTTGTCGATGATGCGGAAGGCGACCTCATCGGGCGTCGGCCCGCCGAACATCATGGTTCCAAGGCTGAGCGGTGACACTTTGAGCGCGCTGCGCCCAAGATAGCGATAATCGACCATTTCATTCTCCATTCATTGAGCGTGGTGACAGGCGACGGCATGGCCGGCGCCGAACTGGCGGAATGCCGGATCCTCGGCCCGGCAAATATCGGTGGCAAACGGACAGCGCGTGTTGAAGCGACAGCCGGACGGTGGATTGTGCGGACTTGGCAGGTCGCCCGTGATCGGGGCGGCCTGTTTGCGGCGCGACGGGTCGGGCACGGCGGCAAGCAGGGCCTGCGTATAGGGATGCTTGGCGCCGTTCCAGAGGTCGGCGGTCGAGGCGCTTTCGACGATACGCCCGAGATACATGACGAGGACACGGTCGGCGAAATAACGAACGACGGACAGATCATGCGAAATGAAGAGATAGGAAAGCGACAGCTCTGTCTTCATCTCGACCAGAAGGTTGAGGATCTGGGCCTGGATCGACAGGTCAAGTGCCGAGACCGGTTCATCGCAGATGACGAGCTCGGGCTGCAAAATCAAAGCCCGGGCAATGCCGATGCGCTGGCGCTGGCCGCCGGAAAATTCGTGCGGATAGCGCTCCAGGGAATCGCGTGGCAGGCCGACATGCTCGACCATTCCTGCAGCGATCGCATCGCGTTTCCTGCGATCGCCAATGCCATGCACGGCAAGCGGCGCCGTCAATATCGTGCGAATGGTTTGACGCGGATTGAGCGAGGCGAAGGGGTCCTGGAAGATCATCTKGATGCTGCGGCGKATCGACTGCAGCTCTCTGTTCGACATGGCCGTAACGTCGCGGCCGCGAAAGCGGACCTGCCCGGAAGACGGCGTGACGAGGCGCGTCAGCGACTTGCCGAGCGTCGACTTGCCGCAACCGGATTCGCCGACAAGCGCAACTGTCTCGCCTTCAGCGATTTCCAGTGACACGCCATCGACGGCACGCACCGTGCCGGCGCTGCCTGGATAGTGGGTGGAGAGCCTATCGACCGACAGGAGCGACATGAGCGACCTCCGCATGGACTGAAACATAGGGGCAAGCGACTTCGCGGCCCGCTGAGATGGAAAACAGCGTCGGCACCGCCTGGGCGCAGGCGGGACGGGCGACCGGACAGCGCGGGCGGAAGGAACAGCCCTTCTCGCCGGCGGCCGAGACGATGGAGCCCGGAATTTCGGCTAGCGGCCCATCGCGATAATGATAATCGGCCGTCAGCCGCGGCGAGGCCGCCAGCAGGCCGCGTGTATAGGGATGATAAGGCGTGTCGAAGACCGGGCCGGGAAGCCCCTCCTCGATCTTGCGGCCGGCATACATGACGACGACACGATCGGCCCATTGCGCCACGATGCCAAGATCGTGGGTGATGAGGATGACCGCCATATTCAGCTTGGCGCGCAGATTATCGAGAAGCTGCAGGACCTGCGCCTGGATGGTCACGTCGAGCGCGGTCGTCGCCTCGTCGGCGATCAGAAGTTTCGGGTTGCAGGCAACGGCAATCGCGATCATCACGCGCTGGCGCATGCCGCCCGACAACTGATGGGGATAGTCGTCAATGCGGCGGGCCGGCTCCGGAATACTGACGAGGTCCAGAAGCTCGATCGCCCGGGCACGCGCCTGGCGGCGGCTGAGATCCTCATGGATCCGCAGTACCTCGATGATCTGGTCACCGATCGACAGAACCGGATTCAGCGAAGTCATCGGCTCCTGGAAGATCATTGCGATGTCGCGCCCGCGAACCTTCCGCAATTGCCGTTCCGATAGCGTCAGCAGGCTGCGACCGTCAAACAGGATCTCGCCGCCCGCCCGGGCGTGCCGTGGCAGGAGGCCCATCAGGGCAAGGGCCGTCAGCGATTTTCCGGAGCCGGATTCGCCGACGATCGCCAGCATCTCTCCGGGATTGGCGTTAAAGCTGACGCCCTTGACCGGCTCTGCGGTCGCAAAGCGGACGGAGAGATCGCGGACTTCGAGAAGATGGCTCATCAGCGTTCCTCCGAAAAGCGCGGATTGAGCGCATCGTTGAGACCGTCGCCCAAAAGATTGAGTGCCAGTACAGTAAAGACGATCGCGAGGCCCGGCAGCGCCGTCAKGTACCAGGCTGTGCGGATCACGTCGCGACCGGCACCGATCATCGATCCCCAGGAGACGCGATTGGGATCACCGAGCCCCATGAAGGATAGCGCCGATTCCATCAGGATGGCACTGGCGACCATGACCGAAGAGGTGACGATCAGCGGCGGCAGGGCGTTCGGCAGGATTTCGCGAAAGATGATGCGTGCATGGCCGAAGCCGAGGCTTCGCGCCGCAAGCACATAGTCCTTCTCGCGGATGGAGCGGAACTCGGCCCGCGTCAGGCGCGCTACCGTCGGCCAGCTGACAATGGCGATTGCGATGGTGACGGTCGAGGTCGTCGGCTGGGCGATGGCGACCAGCACCACGAGCAGCACGAAGCTCGGGATTGTCTGGAAAATCTCGATGACTTTCACCAGGATGTCGTCGACGATCCCGCCGAAATATCCCGCCATCGCGCCGATCGTGATGCCGGCAGAAAGCCCGAGGGCGGTCGCCGCGATTCCGACCGTAAGCGAAATGCGCGCCCCGTGCAGGATGCCTGCGAGAACATCGCGTCCCATCGAATCCGTACCGAGCGGATAGGACGGGTTTTGGCCCGGCCAGAGGAACGGTCGCGCCACCATCTCCATCGGATCGCCTGGATAAAAGACGGGGGCAAGAAGGGCTGCGAGTGCGGTGGCGATCAGGAACAGGACGCCGAATAATGCGGTGGGGTTGGACAGAAAGACCTTGAGCTCACGGCGCAGACCGCGCCAGGCAATCCCGGGTACGGCGGCGGCGCGCACGTCAGGCGCATGGATATGCGTCCAGCGCGGCTCGGCTGGTTTTTCGGACAGTGGCCGCGAGGCGTCGCTGTCGTGCTCGGCCAGATCGATTGCGCTGCCGGCATAGGTATGAAGCTTCTGACTGGTCATCGGCTGGCTCCGATTCTGGGATCAATCCATGCCTGCAGCAGATCGACGGCCGCGTTGGCGACGATCACCAGGAAGGAGGACAAGAGCAGGATGCCGAGCAGCACGGAAAAATCGCGGGCCATCACGGCTTCGAAGGCAAGCCGGCCGAGTCCCGGCCAGCTATAGACGGTCTCGACCACGACAGCTCCGCCAAGCATACCACCGAAATGCATGCCGGCCATTGTCGTGATCGGKATCAGCGCATTGCGCAGCACGTGACGCGTGGTCAGGAAGAATGGCGACACGCCCTTGGCGCGGGCGGTGCGGACGAAATCCTGCGACTTGACCTCCAGCATCGCCGCGCGCGTCAGTCGCGCATAGATTGCCAGATAAAAGAGGGAGAGCGAGGTTGCCGGCAACACCATGTAGCGGATCCGGTCGAGGAGTGCCGGTAGCCCGGTGAGCCGCGATCCGATCGTGCTGTCGCCGCCGCTCGGCAGCCACCCGAGCTTGACGGAAAAAAACAGAATCAGCATTAGGCCAATCCAGAAGCCGGGAATGGAATAAAACAACAGCGAGACGACCGATATCACCCGGTCGGCAAGCCTGCCGGAAAAGGTTGCCATCAACGCGCCGAGCAGCAGACCGACGGCAATGGCGATCAGCAGCGCGGCCAGCATCAGCGTCAGTGTTCCGGGCAGCCGCTGACCGATGAGATCGGCAACCGGCATCCCGTAGCGCGGTGAAAAGCCGAGGCTGAAATGCGCCAGGTTGTCCAGATAGTTGGCGAGCTGCACGAGAAGAGGATTGTCGAGCCCGAAACGCTGGCGCAGAGCCGCCATGGTTTCCTCAGTGGCCGAACCGGATTCCGCCGCCATCACGTCGGCTGCATCGCCCGGCGCGAGTTTGAGCAGGAAGAAACTCAGTATGACGATGCCGAGCATGGTCGGCACGGCCTGAATGACGGTCTTTCTGATCGTGCGGGCGACCCGCTTGAGTGCCGACATGGATTTCCACCTCGCGTCGCCGGAAGAATTTCATCGTGTTGCGTTGCGATAGTAGTTGACTAAATCTGTGGGTTTTGTCAAATCCATATTAGTAAATAATTCCAAGAAGAGATCGAATATCGAAGTCTTTTGAAATTATTTAACGCCACATGAGCATACATTCGAATTTCTTACCGAAGCAGGTCCGGAATTGGGTAAAAAACTCTACGGCTGCGCCGAAGTATGGAAAGGCGAACCCAGAACGCCCGGCAACGGGCACGCACAATCATCGAGGGACCGACCATGCCAGCATTTCCTGCTCCGACACGCCGCAATTTCCTTCTTGCTTCCGTTGCGCTCACCGTGGCGTCGGCAACACGCCTGCCGGCCTTTGCCGCTCCGGTGCGCGGCGGCACAGCGACGCTGCTCCTGTCGGCTGAGCCGCCGGTGCTGACGACCATTGCGAACACTGCCTTCAATTCCGTCTATGTCTCGCCGAAGGTCATTGAAGGCCTTCTGACTTATGATTTCGAGCTGAACCCGCAGCCGCTACTGGCCAAAGAATGGTCGGTGAGCCCGGATGGGCTCGTCTACACGTTCCACCTGCGCGACGGCGTAAAATGGCATGACGGCCAGGCCTTTACCTCGGCCGACGTTGCTTTCTCKATCAAGACGCTGAAGGAGGTTCATCCGCGTGGCCGCAACACGTTCCTCAACCTCGTCGACGTCGAAACGCCGGATCCGCTGACGGCGATCCTGAAACTCTCCAAGCCGGCGCCCTATCTCATCACCGCCCTTGCCTCCTCGGAGACGCCGATCGTAGCGCGTCACATCTATGAGGGGACGAAGGTTGCCGAAAATCCTGCAAATCTCGCGCCGATCGGCACAGGTCCCTTCAAGTTCAAGGAATGGGTCCGCGGCAGCCACCTCGTCTATGAGCGCAACCCCGATTACTGGGACCAGCCGCGTCCCTATCTCGACCAGCTCATCGTCCGCTTCATTCCCGACGCGGCGGCGCGCTCGATTGCAATCGAAACCGGCGAAATCGATCTTGCGCCCTCGACACCTGTTCCGCTCAGCGATCTGGAACGTTTGAAGACGGTCCCCGGCATCGCCTTCGAGGAGCGCGGCTATCAATATGCAAACGGTGTCAGCCGTATCGAGTTCAACCTCGAACGGCCCTTCTTCAAGGACATCCGCGTTCGCCAGGCCTTCGCCCATGTGATCGACCGCAAGGTGATCCTCAACACCATCAACTACGGCTACGGCGCAGCCATTCCCGGCCCCATCAACCCCAATCTTGCCAAATGGTATGATGGCGACCTGAAGACCTATCCGATCGATCTTGCCGCCGCCGAGAAGCTGCTCGACGAGGCAGGCTATCCGCGCGGCAGCGACGGCGTGCGCATCCGCATCAATCTCGACTATGTGCCGAGCGGCGAAACCTATCCGCGTGGCTCCGAATATATCCGCCAGGCGCTTGCTAAGGTCGGCGTCGATGCAACGGTGMGCAGCCAGGACTTCGCCACCTATACCAAGCGCATCTATACTGATCGCGATTTCGATTTCGCCTTCGAGGGAATGAGCAACCTCTTCGATCCGACCGTCGGCGTTCAGCGCCTCTACTGGAGCAAGAACTTCAAGCCGGGCGTGCCCTTCTCCAACGGCTCGGCCTACAGCAATCCGAAGGTCGATGCCTTGCTCGAGGCCGCGGCAATCGAGGTCGATGCCAAGAAGCGTGTCGATCAATGGCGCGAGATCCAGCAGATCCTTGTCGAGGACCTGCCGGCGATCGACATCGCCAGCCAGCCGGAGCTGACCATCTACAACAAGCGCATCGCCGACCACACTGTGGGTGGAGAAGGCGTCTCGGGCAGCCTTGCCTACGCTTATCTCGCCACAGCCTGAGCCAAGAGGAAAAGGAACACGGATCCGTCATGTCCATTCAACACCCTCCCGGCTCTATCGTGGGTCTCCCGAAGTTCTCCGCCCCCACCGACTTTGCCGAAAGCCCACTGTCGCAGGCGCTCAAGCAGCCGGTGCTGCTCGGCCTGTTCCTGCCGATCCAGGCCGGCGGCTGGACGCAATCCACGCTCGAGCGATCCACGGATTGGAGCTTCGATTACAACAAGGCGCTGACGCTGAAGGCCGAAGAACTCGGCTTCGATCTGGTTTTCGCCCTGTCGCAATGGCTGCCGAAAGGCGGTTACGGCGGTGTCTTCAACGGTCAGGCGCTCKACAGTTTCACGACGACGGCAGCGCTTGCCGGCCTGACCAAGAAGATCATGCTGATCTCCACCATGCATGTTCTTTACGGGCCGTGGCATCCGCTGCATCTGGCAAAATTCGGTGCGACGCTCGACCACATCACCGGTGGCCGCTGGGGGATCAATGTCGTGACGGGTCACCGTGCCGTCGAGCATGAAATGTTCGGCTGGCCACGCATCGAGCACGACAGGCGCTACGAACTGGCGGCCGAATTCCTCGAAGTCGTCCAGCGTCTTTGGAGCGATACCGAGAATTTCTCCTTCGAGGGCGAGAGCAGCTGGAAGCTCGGTGGGGGGTTCGTGACGCCCAAGCCGAATTTCGGCCGGCCGATCCTCGTCAACGCCACGGGTTCGGATGCCGGCATTGCCTTCGCCGGCCGCTATTCGGACATTGTCTTCATCACCAGTCCGACGGGCGCCGATATCAACAGCGCGCTTCAATCGCTGCCGGCCCACACGAAAAGAGTGAAGGATGCGGCCAGGGACGTCGGACGCACGGTGCGCACTCTGCTCAATCCGATGGTCATCTGCCGGCCGACCGACAAGGAGGCCTGGGAGCTTGCCGACCGGATCGTCGCCCATGGCGACCAGCGCTCGCCGCAGGGATTTTCGTCACTGAACTCGGATGCGCATGCCTGGAAAGGCCGCGATCCGCARGATCCCTACCGCTTCGTCGGCGGCAATATCCGCGTCATCGGCTCGCCCGAAAGCGTGGTCGACCAGTTCCTGAAACTGAAAGCCGCCGGTATCGACGGATTGCAGCTCAGCTTCTTCGATTTCCGTGACGAGCTCGAATTCTTCGGCACCGACGTGCTGCCGCTGATGAAGCAGGCCGGCCTGCGCCACTGAAAGGGATGATCATGACCAGCAATGCCATTTCCGAAATCTGGTATACGCGCTGCCCGGTGCCAACGCCGGTCGGGCTTGCCGCCCAGCTCGGCTATCTCGAGGAAGGCTTCCGCAAGGAAGGCGTGACGCTGAAGTCGATCATCGACTCTCCCGACCGCGCCATCCGCCAAAGCCATTTCAACCATACGCTCGACTGGTCCTTCCGCCACGGCGGCAATGTGCCGCCGATCCGCGCCCGCTCGGAAGGCCGAAGGACAAGGCTCGTCGGCATCACCTGGACAGATGAGTTTCAGGCGATCATCACCTTGCCGGGAGCCGGAATCAACACGACCAGGGATCTGAAGGGACGCCGCTTCGGCATCGCGCGACGGCCGGAAGGCATCGTCGATTTCATGCGCGCGACGGCCTTGAAAGGTCTCCTGTCGGCTCTGTCGCTGGAAGGCCTGGCGCTCGACGACGTCGAGATCATCGACATCGCGCTTGCCGATTCCGTGCTCGCCAACCAGGAAGGGCCGTCGCTCTTTGGCCTGAAGCGCCGTCAGGCCTATGGCGAGGAGATCGCCGCCCTCGTTCGCGGCGAGGTGGATGCGATCTATGTGAAGGGGACGGCCGGCATAAATGTCGCCAATCTGATTGGCGCCGTTCAGGTGGCGGAGTTCGGTTTTCACCCCGACCCGAAGATCCGCATCAATTCCGGTTCACCCCGAATTCTGACAGTCGACGAACTCCTGGCGGACKAGCGCCCTGATCTCGTCCACCGGCTTCTGGAAGCGATCTACAAGGCGGCCGACTGGGCGCAAGCCCATCCGGACGAAACGCGCCGCTTCGTTGCACGCGAGGCCGGCGCAACCGAGGAGCAGGTGCTGGCGGCAAACGGGCTTGAGATCCACCGCCATCTTGGCCTCGGCCTGGAGCCCGAACTGGTCGAAGCGGTCGGCCACTACAAGGACTTCCTGCGCGACTTCGGCTTCCTCGCGGCCGATTTCGACATCGCCAGTTGGGTCGACCGCCGTCATATCGACGGCTTCGATGCCCGCGCCGTCGCCTGATAGGAGGTGCAATCATGCTGCAGGAAAAGATTGATCCCCTCGACAGGGCACGAAGACTTGCCAAGGATTTTTCCGAACGCGCCGACCATTTCGATGCAAGCGGCGAATTTCCCTTCGAGAATTTCACCAGGCTCTACGAGGCCGGCCTGCTCGGATTGGTGACGGCATCCGAGCATGGCGGTCATGGCGGCGGCCTTGCGGATGCGCAGGCAGTGATCAGCGAGATCGCCCGCKGCGAGCCATCGACGGCGCTGGTACTCGCCATGCACTATAACAGCCACTATACGCTGCGACGGTTCGGAAAATGGCCGGCCCACCTTGCCGAACGGGTGCTTCTCGCCAACCGGCAGGGGCCAGCCCTGATCAATGCCGCTCAGGCCGAGCCGCGTATCGGCTCTCCCGCCCACGGCGCCTTGCCCGAGACGATTGCAAGGCGCGCGGGCAACAGTTGGCGTATCACCGGTCGCAAGACCTATGTGACCGGCATTCCGATCCTCAAATGGGTGTCGCTTCTGGCGTTGACCGATGAAGCCGAGCCACGGCTTGCCTCCTTCCTCGTGCCGACCGACAGCCCCGGCTTGACGATCGAGAAGACCTGGAACGCCACCGGGATGCACGCGACCGCCAGCGACGACATTATTCTTGAGGACGTCACCATCCCCTTCGAAGACCTGATCGAAGCGCAACCCGCTTCAGAGCCGATCCGGCGCGAGGAGCATGCGACGGCCTTCTTCTTCTCGCTGATCGGCGCCGTCTACCATGGGGTGGCGCTATCGGCCCGCGACAAGGTGCTCGCCTTTTCGGCACACCATGCACCGGCAAGCCTCGGGGCGCCGATTGCGACCGTGCCCCGCATCCAGGATGGTCTTGGCGAGATCGAGGTCCGCCTGTCGACGAACGCCAGGTTGTTGCGCTCGCTCGGCGACGATGTCGATGCCGGCAGGCCCGTCGGCGTCGACGCCATGGCCGTGCGCCATGTGGTGATCGACAATGCGGTGGCCGTCACCAGTCTGGCGCTCGATCTTGCCGGCAATCCCGGGCTCAACAGGGATTTCGGGCTGGAGCGCCAGCATCGCGATGCCATCACCGGCCGCTCGCATGCACCACAGAACCACATGGTCCGGGCGATCGCTGCGAAAAACGCCCTCGCCCGTCTGGAGGCGGGGCGTATCTGAAACTCAACACGAGACGGGAGCGCCCGGCCAGCGCACTGAACTGGCCGGGCATCCGGAAAAATCAGGCATCCGGGCTCAGCCAGATCTGGCCGAAACTGTTGTTGATACCCTGCGCTCCGGGCGCGAAATTCCTGACCTTCTTGCTGGCGACGATCTGCGCCCCGGCGGCTACGAGATCGACCGACACGACATCCTCGTGAATGATGCGCTGGAACTGGTACCAGAAATCGCGCCGCTTGGCCTCGTCGGGCTCGACGGCGGCGGCTTCGAGCAGCCTGTCGACCTCCGGGTTGGCATAGTGGCTGGCGTTTGAAAACACGAGGCCGATCTTGAAGTTCTTCGACCAGTAGGCGCGCTGCACGCCGAGCGTCGGATCGAAGGTATTGGACAGCGATTCAATCACCAGATCGAAGGCGCGATCCGTGTAAACAGTCTTCAGGAAGGTCGCGAGGTCGAATTTGAGGATCTCCGCGTCGATGCCGACGGCCGCCAGCGACTGGCGGATGAAATCGGCATAGGAGGGCTGCAGAAAGGAATTATAGGCAAGGCGCAGCTTGAAGCGCACGCCGTCTGCCCCGCGTGGGTAACCCGCCTCATCGAGCAGCTTTTCGGAAAGCTTGGCGTCCGRCTCGCGCGCCTTGATGCTCGGATCATACCATTTCGGCAATGCCGTGCTGATCGGGCTCGGTGAGACATTCGCATAGCCGAAGAGCGCGATATCGACGAGCTTCTGCAGGTCGATGGCATGCGCGATCGCCAGGCGGACATTGCGCTTGGTGAGAATTTCGTTTTCGTAGTTGAAGAACAGCTGCTGCTGAGGCCCGGAATAGGCATAGGTCGTCGTGTCCACCACCAGATTGGGATTGGCCTTGAGGCGCTCGATGTCGGCCAATGGAACCGGATTGGCCCCGATGTCGATCTCGCCGGTCTCGAGTGCTGCAGCGCGAGCGGACGGATCGAGGATGACACGCAGGATGACACGATCCAGATAGGGCTTTCCTGTGTCCCAGTAATTCGGGTTGCGCTCGAAGATCAGATGGCTGCCCGGAACCCATTCCTTCAGAAGAAAGGGGCCTGTTCCGATCGTCTGGGCAAGCTTGGGCTGCTCCTGCGGCTTGAAGGTTTCGTAGACATGTTTTGGCACGATCGGCGATTCCGAGCTGGAGAGCGCCGTGATGAGGTAGGGAGCRGGCTTGGTGAGAACCACGATTGCGGTACGCGGATCGGGCGTCTCGACGGCCGTCACATTCTGATAGGTGATCCGGCCGCGCGGATGAGCTTCCTTCAGTCGGAAAATGGTGAAGGCGACATCCGCCGATGTGAAGTCGGCGCCGTCATGCCATTTGACACCCTCGCGCAACTTGAACGTATAACGCAATTGATCGTCGCTGACGGACCACTCCGTTGCGAGAAGCGGGATGGGATTGAGATCATAGTCGAAGTCGAAGAGGCCTTCGTTGATCTTCGGTCCGATCGCCTGCCCCGTGCCCGAGGACGTATTKATGGCGATCAGGGCGCTTGGATCGGGATAGTAGGCCCAGTTGAGCGTACCGCCTCTGACTGGCGTCTCGGTTGCTGCGGCAGCGGCAAACTGGGGAACGCCTCCCAATGCAAGCCCGGCTGAACCCGCAAGGAGGAATCGATTGAACTGGCGGCGATTGATCGACATTGAAGGCTCCTAAGGCGGTGACGCTCGAAAAAGCGTGCACGGAGCCCCATGCCCCGCTGCCAGAATGATCCCTTTGCGACCCGCTGAAGCAAAGGCAGATTTTCTATCCGCGCGGAGAAGCAAAGCTTGTCACGGAGGAGCGTCAAGTTCGAACGTCAATTGCGTCCGCTGCAAGTGACAGCGGACGTGCGCGACGACAGTGATTGCTGAAATAAGAGGTCTATCGACCGAGGTGACCTAAAAGCCGGCGCGCGTTGCCGCMGGCGACAAGGGACCGCGCCGGAGCGTCCAGACCGGCGGCCGCGAGATTCTGGGCCAGAGCCTGCTGCGAAAGGGCGGATAGGATCGGCCAGTCCGTTCCGGCAAGAATGCGCTCCGCGCCGAAGAACTCCACAAGTATGGCGATGATCGACGGATCGTCGCCCATCGTATCGAAATAGACGTTCGGACGGTGCCCAGCTGCGCGGTTTTGCCGTGAGTAATGGCCGCCGCGCGCAGCCTGCACGACCGCCCCGAGGCCAAGGGTTGCGAAGACGAAGTTCAGATCCGGAAATTCGTCCAGCAGACCGTTTTCCAGAACCGACAGAAACGCCACGCCATTCATCAGCCCGCGGCCGAGGGAATTGCCGAGCTTGCCGGCGCCGGCAATGAGAATGTCGGCTTGCGGCGCATTGACGGGATGCACGAATACCGGCTTTCCGAGACGGGCAGCAACCGCGAGCGCGGGTCGGGCAACCGGATCTCCGATGAACTTGCCGTCCCGGTAGGAATCGACGACGAGGCCCGCCAATCCGAGCTCGCCAAGCGCCCTCTCCGCCTCGCGCGCGCCTGCCTCACCGGAAAAGGGATCGATCGTCGCCAGCGCGGCCAAGCGATCGGGATGGGCCTTGACCAGTCCGGCAAGCCAGTCGTTGACCTCGGCGATCACATGCGGATCGGCAGCGCCCTCCATCCCGAACAGACTTTCGATGGTCGTGCTCAGAACGGCTAGCGAGACACCGGCCGAGGAAAACTCGTCGATTAGGGAGGCCGGATCGACAATCTTCTTCAACACGGTATCTGCAAGCCCGGCGGATATACGCCTGCTGCCATCAGCACCCCATTCTGCGGGCCAGAGATGTGTATGAATGTCGACGATATCCAGTTCATTGCTCATATGCTGCCGCTCTCCTTGAATAACGATTCTCAGTGGTAGATTGTGTTCCGGCCTCGGGCTCTTGGGAGCCTCGTGCGATGATGGATCTCAAAGACGAGGCTGAAGAACTTGCGGGCGATGAGCAGGCCCCATGCTTCTAAGCGGCCTCAAGCCCGTGGATACGCCTGATCTCCTCGGCGACCAGGGCCTGGAGCCGCCAGAGATTGCGATCGCGGATACCCTTCTCTTCGAGATGCTTGACGGTGAGATAGAGATATTCGGCGCACGATCCCATATGTCCGCAAGCCCTTGCCAGGACCTGCGCGACGCTTTCGAGCGGTAGCCTGCGCAGCACACGCTTGCCTCTCGGCCCGGCCCAGAACGCCAGGGCGCGCAAAGGCCCCTGTGGAGTTTCGATCACTACCCAGCGGATGAAGGACGAGTCGGTGATCGTGCCGATCTCCCTGCGGATCATGCGACGGATCTGCCCCATGCGGTCCTCCTCCGAGAGCCTGTAGGCGACGCCGTTGCATTGTCCACCCTTCTCAAGCGCCATCATCAGGCCCGGTACGGCATCGGTTGCCCGCCATCGCGTCATCTGCAGACAAAAGGACCTGTGCCACCCGTGGGCTCGGGCGCGGCACCATTCCACCGCGTCGAAGTCCGGCTTCCAGATCAGCGAGCCATAGGCAAAGACCCACAGTGGCTCGCCCGCCGCTTCATGAAACAGTCGCTCCGAGAGCGTCTGAAGTTCCTCGTCGCTCAGCGGAACACGATGGGGATCCGGTCCGGGGTCGGCTTCCAGCCTCAAGCTGAGTGAAACGAGATCGGCCGTCAGCGCCATCGTCCGTAAGCCCGCAGGATGGCCCTTTTCTTCCGAGCCCGCCTCCTGGATCGATGAGACCGTCGACAAGAGCACCTGCATCCTAATGGACCGTGAACTGGCTGAAATAGGTTTGTCGCTCACGCACTGCCCGGATGAGCAAGCCCGCCTCACGCATGATTGCGGTGAAGGTCGCATCGTCGGCCGATGCGATACTGCCCGACATGGTCTGGAGAATTCCGATCAGGCGTCCGACCGAGTCCCGGGACACCTCGTTTTGGCCTTCCAGCCCCTCGGCAAGAGCGCCGAGCGTTCTCACAATCTCGCCGATGATTTCGCGGCGACGCACCTGACCTGCAGGCGGATCGCCCGCCGCGTCCAGGACCGTGTCTTCCAAGTCCCCATCCATCATGGCCCGCCGCTTCATCGCCGTCGATCAAACCAGTCCGAGGACAAGTGCCAGAATGAAGGCAAACGAACCGGCTGCCGCGGCCTGATGCAGGCGCAGACAGAGGGGAGTAAGCCAACTGCCATGATGTCGGGGCAGGAAACGCTGATGATCGTTGGCAATTGCCATTGTCGCCTCCACTAGTACCAGATCGGAGCTGCTGCTCGCCAAAAGGACAGTTCGTAGTCGAGAGCCGTCTGGCGGTCGTCGCCCGCAAGAACGCCCGGCGCGATCATCTGCCTAATCCCTCGCCCGTTGCGAAATCGGCTAAGTCCTGTGGCCAAAAGCCGAAGCATGCGTCGTTTCATGGCGAGCCTCTTTGATTATCTGCGCTAGGAAAACAGTTCCGCTCGCCTGGCGCTCAACAACAGGTCGCGAGGCGATGCCGTCGTTCCAAACAGGGTCAGCAGACGGTTMTCCTCGGACTTTGCTAGGCGATAGCGCCGCGCGAAGTCAGAGACGTTCCAGAATTCCTCGCCCACCGGCTTGGCTTCAGTCTTTTCCTGCAAGCTCTGATACATGGCCGCTCTATTCTGCCGCGCTGAGCGCCGGCCGGGAGTGCGGGAAAAATGCGTCGATCTCGCCGATGACTTCGTCGACGCGTCGTGAAAGCTGCTCGGAGGAAACGGTGTAGTCGGCAAAATCCCGATCCGACGCATAGATTGCAGTTGGCAGGGTGTGGGACATGAAGAACCCGAACAGGGGGCGCAATTGATGTTCGACCATTAGCGCGTGTCGGTCACCGCCGCCCGTTGCGGTGATGATGATCGGCTTGGCCCGCAGTTCATGCGGTTCGATCAGATCGATCAGGTGTTTGAAGAGCCCTGGATAGGAGCCCTTATAGGTGGGCGAGCCGATGATCAGCAGATCCGCATTGACGATCTCGGAAACGACGGTTTCGGCCTGTTCATTCAGATCCTTGCGCCATGTGGCTTCACCGAGCGAAGGGCCGACATCGAGCATATCGTAGACCTTGGTGGCGAAGCCGTGTCTATCGCTCGCAATGCGGGCGATGTGGCTGACGAGGGCCAGGGTCTTGGACGGACGGTTGAAGCTGCCTGCAATACCAACAAGTCTGGGAACGGCCATGGGTCTTCCTTTCATCTGAGGCAGTATTGTCTATAAATTTAGTGGACTAAAGGAATGACGGTTCGCAATCGCAGGCATGCGGAAAAAACTTTGCTGCGTTAAAACTCGACCGCCAACACCGAACAGGCCACGGACGCGGCGGGAACCCATGCACCAAGCCTCATGCGCCACCATCATCCGCAGTCTTAGCCTGCTTGCACCTGACGTTCGGCAATCCCCTCGAACGTTTCGACTGGATAAGGCAGTCCGTATCGATCGCGAACCGTCTTGCCGTCATATTCCCGGCGATAGACGCCGCGATCCTGCAGGATCGGAACGACCTTCTCGACAAATTCCTCGATATCGTCGGGCGCGCGGGGTGGCTGGAGCGTATAGCCAT
Organism: Rhizobium sp. 05L429; assembly: GCF_056397645.1. Taxonomy (NCBI): domain Bacteria; kingdom Pseudomonadati; phylum Pseudomonadota; class Alphaproteobacteria; order Hyphomicrobiales; family Rhizobiaceae; genus Rhizobium; species Rhizobium sp. 05L429. Next base: position 27,252 of record NZ_JBFTNV010000028.1, read on the forward strand.
CCACGGTCCCATCCGCCCAGAGATCGATGATATCGTCGGCCACCTGTTCCGGAGTCCCAAGCAGCAAGCGATGGTGCCCTTCCGACCGGCGTACCGCCTGTCTTGCGGTGAGCTTCTCATGTGTCAGCAGATCGGAAAGGCCAAGCCCCATACCGACAGCCTGGAGGCGATTGGGATCTGGAATGAAGCGTTCGGCATCCAGCACAGCGTCCGGATCGAACCCCTCCGGATCGATGCCATGCTCTTTGGCGAAGCGTGCAAGCAATCCGTCTTCCGAGCCGGCGCCGCTATAAAGCTCGTGCTTGCGCAACGCTTCCTCCCGGCTTTCGCCGAGGATCACAACAAGACCAGGGACGATGCGGATGCCGGAGGGATCGCGGCCGACCGCGGCCGCGCGATCCCTCACCTTCGCGCCGAAGACCCGGCCGGCACCGCGTGAAAGGATGTTGCAGTAGATGATTTCGCCGTGGCGTGCGGCAAGCTCGATGCCCCCCTCGGATGCGCCGGCCTGTGCAATGACCGGGTGGCCCTGCGGTCCTTTTGGCACATTGAGCGGCCCTCTGACGGAGAAGTAGGCACCCTGATGTTCAATCGGGTGGGCGCTTGCTGCATTCCAGAAGCGGTTTTCCGGCACCTCTCCGTCGCGCGCCGGATCCCAGCTCGCCCAGAGCTCCTTGGCGACATCGAGAAACTCGGAGGCCTTGGCGTAGCGTTCGGCTCGTGGCGGCAACGGCTCGGAGCCGAAATTGGCGGCGACATTCGGGTTGAAGGAAGACACGACGTTAACGATCAACCGGCCTCCCGAGATGATATCGGTCGATTGCACGCGCCGTGCGAAATTATACGGCGAATTGTAGGTCGAGGACATGGTGACAACGAAACCGATATCGGGAACCTGTGCCGAAAGCGCGGTACAGAGGATCAGAGGATCGATCGTGTGGAAGGGCCGGCTCGCCGGATCGGTCATCAGTGCAGGATGGTCTGAAAAGAACACTGCATCGAAACGTCCCCTATGTGCGAGCTCGGTCAGCCGGCGATAATAGTCCGGATCGTTGATGTCATGGCGGCTGCCGCTTCTGTATTTCCAGGCATTGGCGAGATAACCGGTCGTGTTGATGCCGACATTCAGATTGAGTTTGCGGTTGATGGACGTCATGGCTCAGGCAACCTCGCTCGTGGTGCCGAAAGGCGTGATGATCTTGCGGTAGCCGACGGCCGCCGGCTTCTTTCCGGAAACCGCGTATTCACCGACCACACGGTCGTGATAGATGCGCGGATTATGCGAGGTGATCGTGCGGGCGTTGCGCCAATGGCGATCGAGCGCGGTGGCACGTTTGGCGGCGGAGGCCCCGAGGGCGTCAAAAAGGATCGTCGTCGCCTCGAGGATCAGTGTCGAGACGACCGTGACGGACTGGCTCGTTTCGATGTCTGCGAGGAGATGAAGATTCGTCTGCTCCGGGTCGATGCCCGAAACATTGGCTTCGAAGGAGCGCTGCAAAGCCTCGGCGACGTTCAGCACGATCGCGCCGGCCGAATAGGCTCGCCCCCTGACGCGCCCGACCACTTCGAGCACCTGTGGGTCGTCGGCGCTGGTCGCGCCGTTGCCGCGCGGATAGATGCGTGCCCGGGCGCCGACATGCTGGGCAAGCTCGCCGGCGGCGGCCCGGSCGATCCCGGCAAGGCTTGCCAGATGCACGAGCTGGAAGAAGGCCGGCGTATAGGGAAAGCGGGCTGCGTCCGGCTTGATATGGTCGGGCTCCAGCCTGACATCCTTGAACCGCGCCGTGCCGCTGCCACTCATAGCCTGTCCAAAACCGTCCCAATCGTCGAGGATATCGACGCCTGGCGCCCGGGTCGGCACGAGAGCGGCGATGGGAGAACCTGATCCGTCGACGGCGGCGAGATTGATCCAGTCCGCGTAGATCGAACCGGTCGTATAGAATTTCTGGCCGTTCAGGCGATAACCGTTTCCATCATTCAGGATCGTCGTCGAATGATCGCCGACCTTGACGGTGGAAAGCTCGGAAAATCCGCTGCCGATCATCTCGCCGCGACCGAGGCGGGTCAGCCATTCGTCGCGCCAATCACCCTTCGGCGCATTGAGCAGGTCTTCGGTAAAGCCGAGCTGGCTGCGGAAGATGTTGGTGATGTTCGGATCGGCGGCGGAAAGTTCGATCAGCAGGCCGAAAAGCTCCGGCAAGGTGAGTTCGAAGCCACCATGGGTCGACGGTATCCGCAGGGCGCCGAAGCCGGCATCCCGCAGCCACCGGACCTCCTCGAAAGGCAGGCGCCGTTGCTGATCCCTCTCGATCGCAGCCTGCCCTATCTCACGGAAGATGGGACGGAACGGCCCCGCGATCTCCTCGTAGCGCGCCGAAGGGCCGCGACCCCAGCCTTCATCGATCCTGGTCATGGGTCTACTTTCTCACTGTCATCGATTGCTCTGATGTTGATTTTACAGCCGGCTCGATCACGCCGAGCCAGTCCAGCAGTTGCACGCGCAGGCGGTTGACGTTCGCATCGCCGGGCGAGCGTGGCCGCGACAGGTCGACAACGACCTCATGGGCCAGCACGCCGTCACGCATCACGAGAACCCTGTCTGCAAGCAGAAGCGCCTCGTCGACATCGTGGGTAACGAGCAGCACGGCCTGGCGATGTTTCTGCCAGAGATCGGCGACAAGCGCCTGGGCCTTGAGGCGGGTCAGGGCGTCGAGCGCTCCGAACGGCTCGTCGAGCAGCAGGAGATCCGGGTTGCGCACGAGTGCGCGCGCCAGCGACGCCCGCTGCGCTTCCCCGCCCGAAAGATCCTTCGGCCAGGCATCGCCGCGGTGGGTCAGTCCGACCTCCTCGAGCGCCGCATTTGCACTTGCCCGGTCAGCGCCGCGTGGGAGTCCGGCAACGACATTGCTCCAGACCCGTTTCCAGGGAAACAGCCGAGGCGACTGGAAGGCCACGCCGCGACGCGGTGAAACGAAGACGTCACCCTCGATGTCGTGGTCAAGATCGGCGAGGATCCGCAAAAGTGTGCTCTTGCCGCAGCCGCTTGCCCCGAGCAGGGCAACGAATTCTCCCCGACGGATATCGAGATCGAGACGATCGATGACGTTGCGCTTTCCGAAACGGCGCACCAGCCCGCGCACACTGACCGAAAGCCCCGTCGGGGTCGAAGCGGGAAGCGACATGTTCATGCTCCGTCGAAACTCTGGCGCMAGCTGAGCAGGAAACGTTCCAGGAGCCGGACGACGAGGTCCGCGCCGAGGCCGAGAAGCGCGTAGATGGCAAGGCAAAGAATGATGATGTCGACGCGATAGACCTCGCGCGCATGGGTGATCAGGTAGCCGAGGCCGCCCTGAGCGTTGACGGTCTCGGCAAAGACGAGCGCCAGCCAGGCCGATCCGAGTGAATAGCGCAGCCCCACAAGCAGGTTGGGCAAGGCACCCGGCAGGATGACCTCTAGGATCAGCGCTGCACGGCCGAAGGATAGCGTGCGCGCAGCCTCGACCAGGGTCTTGTCGACATTGCGGATGCCCGCGAAGGTGTTGATGTAGAGGGGAAACGTGACGGCAAAGGCGACGAGCGTGACCTTGGGCGTCTCGTCTATCCCGAGCCAGATGATCAGCAGCGGCACGAGGCCGGCCCAGGGAAGCGTTCGCGCCATCTGCATCGGCGCGTCGATCATATCCTCACCAAGGCGCAACAGACCGGAGATGATGGCAAGACCGACGCCGGTAACGAAGCCGATGCCGAAGCCGATCACGACGCGCTGGAGCGACAGGAGAAGCGCTTCTGCAAGTTCGCCGCTTGAAATCATCTCGAGCAATGTCGCAAAGAGTGTCGCCGGACCTGGAAGCAGGTCCTCGGAAACCAGGCCGTAGCGGATGCTGAGCCACCAGAGGACAATGAGCGCCGCGGGGCCGAGGCACTTGCCAAGACCGCGCGGGACACTGCTACTCTTTTTCCTGCCGGCCCTGCTCCTCCCCGCCGGGACGATGCGCTCCAGGCCGAAAAGGAGCGGCTGCGGTGGAGCCGCTCCCCTTGCGGGAACGACCGGATGCGCGTTTGAAAACCGCGTGACCGTCGCCATCAGTTCGTCTTTGCCAGCTTCTTGTTCTCGTCGCCGATCAGGTCGCCGAAGTCCTTGACGACATAGTCGTCGACCTTGAATTCGCGCTTGAACTGGCCGGTCCCATGAAAATAGGCGACCTCCTTCTGCCAGCCGGCGAGCACGTCGCTATCGGTCGCGGCAACATATTCCACCCGCGAGCGGCTCGCCTGCAGCTTGGCTGCGTCCGGCGAGATCTGCGACAGCTTGGCGACCTGTTCGGCCCACTCGGCCGGATGGGCATTTACCCAGGCCTGGGCCCTGATAATGCGGCGTGTCAGGTCCTGGAGCGCTGCCTTGCGGGCCGGGTCCTCGACGGAGGACGTCGGCGCATAGAGCACGCCTGCCGTGTCGATCACCTTGCTGAGAGATTGCAGGATGCGCGCGCCGTGCTGCTGCTGGGCGATGGCCGTGTTCGGATCCCAGACGACGAAGGCGTCGACCTGGCTGTTGACCAGCGCCGACAGTCCGTCCGTCGTGTTGAGGTTCAAGATCAGCTTGCCGTCAAAGGCGATACCGGCCGCTTCGAGCGCCTTGGCGAACTGATAGTGCTGCTTGGTGAAATACGGCAAGGCGACCTTGTGCCCCTTGAGATCAGCGACGCTTTGCAGCGTTGAATCGCCGCGCACCAGTATGGCGCTGCCACTCTCCTTGCGCTCAAGGGTGGCGGCAAGGATCGTCACCTTGACCCCGTTGGCGATCGCCGCAAGCACGCCGGTGTCCCCTCCGGCGGCGATATCGACGTGACCGGCACGCAGCGCCTCGACGAGAGGCGGGGTGGAATCGAAATCGGCCCATTTGATCTTGTAGGGAAGGTTTTCGATCTCGTTTGCGGCAATCAGCTGCCGATGCAGCCCGGTCTTGTTGGGCGTGCCGACCGTCAGCGTGAGGTTCGAAAGATCAGGGCCGCTTTGCGCCAGTGATACTGTCGCGAACAAGCCCGCAAGGGCAATGCCGATGCCGGCGCGATGAATGAGCCCGGTAATGCTGCTGAACTTCATAATTTCTTCCCTCCTGGCCGAGCGGCCTGGCCCCGCGTAGATTGACGTGGCGTCCTTCAATGACGGCAGGAAGCCTACGAGAGCGCAGAAACAGAGATAAGAAAATAATCTCTATAGATTTTATAGATAATGGAATTGCTTTTCCCGATCCGGGGCCCTCACCGCATCGAGCGACTTCGAAAGCACCTCGTCCTGCCGCTAGTCTTGCGCCATGACCCACCGTGAACAAGGAGACTGACGATGAGCCAGAAGACGATTTCCCGCGACACGTTCAAGGAGTGGCTTGCAGACGGAAGCGAACTCGCCGTTCTCGACATTAGAGCCCCCGACGTCGTCGGTTACGCCTCGCCGCTCTTTGCCACCAACCTGCCGGCCGAGAAGGTTACAGGCGACCTGTCGCGCTTCGTACCCCGCAAGGTCGTACGCACCGTGCTTGCCGATGGTGGCGACGGTGCTGCCGAGCGCCTTGCGGCAGACCTTGCCGATGCCGGCTGGCCGAACGTCTTTGCGCTCGAGGGCGGCATTCCGGCCTGGACGGCGGGCGGCGACGGCATCGCCCTGCCGACATTCGATACGCCCGGGGTCGATTTCACTCTCGCGGTCAAGGACGAGAAGGGCACGCCGGTGACGTCGGCCGAAGAGTTGAAGCGGCTTCGCGATGAAGGGGAGGATCTTATCGTCATCGATACCCGCACCGTGCCTGAATTTGCGCGCGAACACGTGCCAGGCGCCATCAGCGTTCCCGGTGCAGAACTGGTGCTGCGTTTCAAGGATGTGGTGCCCTCCGAAAAGACGCGGGTCGTCGTCTCCTGCGCCGGTTTGCCACGCGCCATCCTTGGGGCGCAGACACTGATCGACGCCAAGGTTCCCAACAAGGTCTCCTATCTCCACGACGGCACGAAGGCATGGACTGCGGCCGGCCTCAGCCTGGAGACCGGCAAGACGCGCACCTATGGCGAGGTCAGCCAAACGGCCGTCGAATTTGCCCGTCGGCAGATCGAGGTCTTGGGCAGTGCCGACCGGTTCCCCGAGATCGACATCGAAACGGCAAGGACATGGGCTGCCGACCCCGACCGCACCACCTACCTGCTCGACGTGCGCACACCGGAAGAATTCGAAAGCGGCCATCTCAAGGATAGCCTGTCTTCGGAGGGCGGCCAGTTGCTCGGCGTCGCCTATCGCACGATCGCGGTCAGAGGGGCACGCATCGTCCTCATCGATGATCTTCTTGGCGCACGCGCGCGCATCGTCGCCCATTGGCTGCAACGGCGCGGCTATGAAATCGCCATCCTGCTTGTCGATTTTAATTCGCAGGAATTGAGCAATGTAGCCTGAGACCAAGGCCCGCGCAGTCCATGACGGCGTTTAGATAGGCTCGAACTACCGACGACACCAGAAATATGGGCCGACTGGCCCATATAGTCGTCGGGTCGCAACCATCAGACCGGTCACAGCTCCTTAACCCGCACCAAAAGCTTGCCGAAATTGCGGCCCTTCAGCATGCCGATGAAGGCCTCCGGCGCATTGTCCAGGCCGTCGACAATATCCTCGCGGTAGCGGATCTTGCCTGATGCGACGAGGGGGCCGATTTTAGTCTGGAAGTCAGCGTAGTGTTCGCCCACGAACTCGGATTGGATGAAGCCACGCACCCTGAGGCTCCGGCGGAGGATCGCCGACATCGTGCCGGCGAGCCGGTCATGGCCGGCAGCATTTTCGCCATTATAGGTCGCGACGAGGCCACAGACTGGAACGCGCGCATACGGATTGAGGAGCGGAAGCACCGCGTCCCAAACATGGCCCCCGACATTTTCGAAATAAACGTCGATACCGTCGGGGCAGGCCAGCCTGAGATCGTCGGCGAAGGTTCCGGAACGATGATCGACGACGGCGTCGAAGCCAAGCTCGTCGCGGACATAGGCGCATTTGTCCGCCCCGCCGGCAATGCCGACAGCCCTTGCGCCAGCCAGTCTCGCGAGCTGGCCAACCATCGAGCCGACCGGTCCGGAGGCAGCCGCAACGACGACCGTGTTGCCCTCCTGGGGCTGACCGATCACCTTCATGCCGGCATAGGCGGTAAAGCCCGGCATCCCAAGGGCGCCAAGGGCTGACGTGAGGGGGGCGCCATGCGTGTCAAAGTGGCGAATGGCATCACCCTTGATGACGGCATCGGTGCACCAACCGGTGCGTCCACGGACCATGTCGCCGGGCTTGAAATCCGAATGCCGCGAATGCGTCACCTCGCCTATGGTCTCGCCTTCCATTGTCCCATCGACCGGGACCGGTGCAGCATAAGATTTGGCGTCGCTCATGCGGCCGCGCATATAGGGGTCAAGCGATAGATAGATCACGCGCAGACCGACCTCGCCTTCCTTGATCTCCGGCAGATCGAAAGTCTCGACGCGAAAATTGTCCAAAGTCGGAGCCCCCTGCGGTCTGCTTGCAAGAACTATTCGTTTTCCGGTCGCCATATCGATCTCCCTTCTTGTCACCTATCGAACAGTCGCAAAGCGCCGACTTTTCCAGCCGGGCCATCCCAACGGTGCGACCACAGCGCACCGACGGAAGCCGGTTCTTATAGCCCACGCCCGATCGTCGAACCGGCCTCCCACATTAGAAGGATTTATCACCTCAGAAGGAAATTCTAGCACAGGCAGGAATTTCTTTCCCACCTTATCGACGATATAATCTACTAAATTAATAGACTATTATCGATATCGGCGGCTCGAGTATGAACCTTGTCCCGCTCGGAACTATCGATGCTCATCGGAGGCAGCCATGGCCAAGCAGGTTATCGAATATGCCGGAATACAGGTCGGCATCATTGTCACGGACGGAGCCGGTGTGCGGTTCGTTGCCGTCAAATACGAGGTCTATGATCTCGACGAACAGCGCTTTGCATCCGCGCCGGATGTTCTGCGTGCCATCCACGCTTTGATGGCACCCGGCATGAAGCTGCCGGGACGGGCAGCCTGACAGGGACATGTCCGATGGGCCGACTGCGACGCATGCTTCGATTGTCCGCACGCCATAACGAGCTCGAAAGGGCTCTTGTCATCAACGAGTTTCGAAGTCTGTTTCTCGATGATTTCGACGAAGCAACCGCGCAGGCGGACATGCGGACAAGCCTTCGTGAAGTCGGCGACGAGATTTCTGCCCTGGAGCGCCGGTTTCGCTGGCGATGAGCATGTAACGACCGCGGACCGAGATCCTCAAGCCGATCGCGGCGGACACCGCGTCCGTCCTGCAACTGGCTGACGCGCCGCGCCGTTCGCCCGCCGCCTGCCTTATATTACGAGACGAACGCAGCTGACCGCATGATGCCCTGTCGAGGGCCGGCCGCGAAGGCCGAGGTTCTCGCGCAGGTTTTGCCCCTCATAGGCAGTGCGGAACAGTCCGCGCTTTTGCAATTCCGGTACCACTGCGTCGATGAAGTCTTCCAGGCCGCCTGGGAACCATGCGGGGATCAGCACGAAACCATCGGCGGCACCCGCCGTAAACCAAGCCGCCAGATCGTCGGCGATATCGCCGGCCGTGCCGCTGATGACGCGGTGGCCATTGGCGCAGCAAGCGCGCTGATGATGTCATCGGTGGTACCGCTTTCGATATGAGGACGAAAGCTGGCCGTCGACCATTTCGCATGGTGTCCAAGCCGACCAGCAGAAATCACAGCGCCATGACCGCGCCACTGATCCAATGGCACAGGCTTAACGGGCCGTTCCCCCGCTAGGGCGCAGAGGCAAATCCATAGCTCACGCAGCAATACCGGCGCGAAGTTTCAGCGCCAGATCCGGGCTGTCCGAGGTCAGGCTGCCGATACCGCGCTCCAGCCAGTGGCGGATGCCGGGCTCGTCGTTGAGGGTCCAGACACAGAGGCGGTCGAGCGGCAGCCGGCTGCGGATCAAGTCCCATTCGGCTTCCATCAGCTCGTGATGAATGGCAACGATCTCCACCAGCCCGTCCAGGCGGTCAATGAAGGCGGCGAGCCCACCCTGCTTCTCGGCCCAGGCGGCGTTGACGGAGACGAGGCGGGAAACATCTGGCGCGTGAAGGCGGCACTCCTCCAGCACCGACGTATCGAAGGAGGTCAGGTAGGAGCGTTCGTCGACACCAAAGCGAAAAAGCTCGGCTGCGACGCGCGCGGCAATGTCAGGATAGGGCGTACCCGTCTCGTCGATCTTGATCTCGACATGTAGGTCGATGCCCTTGTTGACCGCAAGCACATCGAGCACATCGGCGAGCGTCGGAATGGCCTCGTCCGTGCCTTTCAACCTGACGGACCTGCGGGCTTCCACCGACAGGTCCTGCACCGGGCCGACACCTTCGGCGGTGCGTTCCAGCGTCGCGTCGTGGATGACGACGAGTTCGCCCGAGCGCGTCAGGTGCACATCGAATTCGATGGCGTCGACGCCGAGCGTGATCGCATTGCGGAAGCCGGCGAGCGAGTTTTCGGGCCAGAGGTTGCGGGCGCCGCGGTGGCCGGTGATCAGCGTCATGGAATATCCTTCAGTAAATCGATTTGACAGTATTAGCGGATCGTCGGGTCGAGCTTGTCGCGCAGCCAGTCGCCGACGAGCGAGATCGAAAGCGTCGTCAGCATGATGACGGCGGCGGGCGCCAGCATGATCCAGGGCGCGCGCGTCAGATATTCGCGCCCGAAGCCCACCATGTTGCCGAGGCTGGTTTCTGGCGGCTGCACGCCGAGGCCAAGGAAGGAGAGCCCGCTTTCCATCAGGATGATTTCCGGGAAAGTGAGGGTCATGGAAACGATCAGCGTCGAGGCGACGTTCGGCAGGATATGATGCAGGTAGACGCGCGAAGGTGTGGCACCAAGCTGCACCACCGCGGCAGCATAGCCCTGAGCGCCGGCGGCAATGGCAAGGCCCCGGGCGATGCGCGCATAGCGCTCCCAGCCGTAAAAACCCATGAGGCAGACGAGCAACAGCATGKAGGAACCGAAGAAGGCGAGCACCGCKAGCGACATGATGAGAAAGGGAAGTGCCGCCTGGAAATCGGCGAGCATCAGGACAAGATGCTCCACGAAACCGCGTAACTGCGCCGCGAGGAACCCGAGCAGCGTGCCGAAGAGTGCCGACAGGATCGTCGCACCGAAGGCGATGACGAGCGAGACGCGGATCGACTGGATGAGACGCGAAAGCACGTCGCGGCCGAGTTCGTCCGTGCCGAGCAGATGCTTGAGGCCGCCCGGCGCTGAAAGCCGGCTGCCGAGATCCATGGCCGTGATGTTGAACGGGCGGATATAGTCGGCGAAAATGGCGGTCAGCACCATTGCCGCGAGCCACAGCATGCCGAATGCCACCGAGAGCGGCACGTTGCGGCGCAGAAACGAGGCGAGGCGGTTCGGCTTTCCGGAAGCCGATGTCCCAGCGAGATCGACAGTTGCCATTGGCTTTCTCCTCAATGTCCGGCCGCGTGTGAGCGAAGGCGCGGATCGAGCCAGCCGTAGAGCAGGTCGACGACGAGGTTCGATACGACCATGACGGCGGCGATGATCAGCAGGATGCATTGAACGACGGCGAGGTCGCGATTGCTGACGGAGACCACCAGCAGGCGGCCGATGCCGGGCCAGGAAAAGATCGATTCCACCACGACCGCGCCTGCAATCAGCGAGCCGACCATGAAGCCGACGATCGTGACGATCGGCACTGCCGCATTGGGCAACGCGTGGTTCCAGACCACGTCGCGCCATGTCAGCCCCTTGGCCGAGGCGGTGCGGATATAGGGCTGGCCCATCACCTCGATCATGGCACTGCGCGAAAAGCGGGCGAGGATGCCGATGCCGCCGATGCTCATGGTCAGCGTCGGCAGAATGCCGTGCACCCACGTATCCTGCCCGCCCGATGGCAGCCAGCCGAGGATGACCGAGAAGAGCAGCACGAGCAGCAGTCCCATGACGAAGGAGGGAATGGTGAAGCCGAGGACGGCTAGCAGGATGACGCCGCGATCGGAGAAGCTTTGCCGGTGCAGCGCCGCGTAGACGCCGGCAGGAATGCCGAAAACGAGCTTAAGGATGAGGGCCGGCACCGTCAGCTGCAGTGTCGCCGGCACACGTTCCAGCACCAGCTGGATTGCGGATGCCTTGTCACGCATCGAGACGCCGAAATCACCGGTGAAGATCGACTTGATATACGCGAGATATTGGATCCAGAGCGGCTGGTCGAGGCCCCATGCCTTGCGGAAGGCATCGACCGACTCCTGCGGCACGTCAGGCCCGAGCATCACCATGGCGGGATCGCCCGACATGCGCAGGACCACGAAGGCGAAGGTGACAACCGCCATGATGGTCAGCATCGCACGGAACAGGCGGACGAGAACAAAACGGATCATGGAACCCTCCCCTATGCCGCCACCGGCGTGGTCTCGCCTGCCACGACATGGCAGGCGGCGCTGCGGTACTCGTCGATCCCTTGGAGCTCCGGGACTACGGAACGGCAGATGTCGCGGACCAGCGGACAGCGCGGATGGAAGGCKCAGCCAGAAGGGCGCTTGGCCGGGTTCGGCGGCTCGCCCTGCAGGATGACGCGGCCTTCGAKCGGCTTGCCGGGAATGGGCACGCTGGATACCAGCGCCTTCGTGTAGGGATGCTGCGGGGCGCGGAAGATGACGTCGGAAGAAGCCTCCTCGACGATGCGGCCGAGATACATGACCGCGACACGGTCGGCGATGTTGCGCACCACCTTCAGGTCGTGGCTGATGAAGACCATGGCGATGCCGTTCTTTTCCTGCAGGTCGCGCATCATGTTGACGACCTGCGCCTGGATGGAGACGTCGAGCGCGGAAACCGGCTCGTCGCAGACGAGCAGTTTTGGCCGCGAAGCCAGAGCCCGGGCGATCACGGTGCGCTGGCGCTGGCCGCCCGAAAGTTCGTGGGGATAGCGGTCGGCCTGGTCATCTCGCAGGCCGACGGCCCGCATCAGTTCCATCACGCGCGACCCCTGATGCTCCCTGGGAATGAGCTTGTGGATATCAAGCGGCTCGGCGATCTGCTTCGCAATCGTTACGCGGCGGTCGAGCGCTGCGAGCGGGTCCTGGAAGACGAGTTGCATCTTGGCGCGCAGTGCCCGCCATTCCGCGGTATGGCGCGCCGGCATCGGCTGCCCCTGGAAGCGCACGCTTCCTTGGTCCGCGTCATCTATGCCGAGCAGCATGCGCCCAAGCGTCGATTTGCCGGAGCCGGATTCGCCGACGATGCCGAGTGTTTCGCCCGGCATGACCGAGAGCGAAACGCCGTCGACGGCGCGCACCGGTGTCGGGCGGCCGAAGAGACCGCGACGGATCTGATAAATGCGGACGAGATCATGGACTTCGATGAGCGGCGTCATTGCAGCAGGCCTTCGGCGATACGGGACGACCGGGTCTCGATGGCACCCGCGACGGGCACCGGGCGCGTGCAGGCGAGCTTGCGGACGCCATCGAGGGAAACGAGCGGCGGGCGCTCGCTGCGACAGGCCTCGACGGCGCGCGGACAGCGCGGCGAAAAGGAACAGCCCTCCGGCAGATGTTTCGGATTGGGAACGGTGCCGGGAATGGGGATCAGCCGTTCACGGCCGGCGTCGAGGCGCGGAATGGCATCGAACAGGCCGCGCGTATAGGGGTGGCGCGGCTCGGAGAAGAGCTGTTCGACACTGCCCTCCTCCACTATGCGTCCGGCATACATGACGCAGACGCGCTCGCAGACTTGGCTGACCGCGCCGAGATCATGGCTGATGAAAACGGTCGCCATGCCGGTTTCGGCACGCAGGCGGATCAAGAGATCGAGGATCTGCGCCTGGATCGTTGCATCGAGCGCGGTGGTCGGTTCGTCGGCAATCAGAAGATCGGGCTGACCGGCGAGCGCCATGGCGATCATCAGGCGCTGGCACTGGCCGCCGGAAAACTCGTGCGGGTAGAGATCGAAGCGGCGGCGCGAATCGGGAATGCCGACCATATCGATCAGCCGCAGCGCCTCGGCCTTTGCCGCCTCGCCGCGCAGGCCGCGATGGACCGACAGCGCCTCGGTAATCTGCCGGCCGATGCGCAGCACCGGATTGAGCGAGCTGGACGGGTCCTGGAAGATCATGGCGATGCGGTTGCCGCGCACACTTTCGAGCACCGCGCGCGATCCACCGATGAGTTCGCGACCTTCGATTTGCACCGAGCCGGAAACGCTCGCCTTGCCGGGCAGCAGACCGAGGGCTGCAAGCCACGTGACCGACTTGCCGCAGCCGGATTCGCCGACGAGGCCGAGCGCCTCGCCTTTGGCGACATCGAGATCGATGCCGTGGAGAACCTGCACGCCGTCGAAGGCGACCGTCAGGTCACGCAGTTCCACGAGATTGGAGCCGGTCGTGCCCATCTTTCATCCCCGCTCTTTGTTGCATCAAAAACAGGATCTCCGGCAGCCCTTCAGCCGCCGGAGACCGAGGAGCCGATCAGATCGACCAGTTGGTGGCGCGGAAGTCCATGGCGAAGGCCGGAGCGGCCTTCCACTTCAGCGACGACTTCATGCCGGTGAAGACGGCATTCTGGTGCAGGACCTGATAGACCGGGTCTTCGCGCTCGGCGATTTCCAGCATGCGGGCAATCGCCTTTTTGCGCTGCGCCCGGTCGGTGGAGGTTTCCATGACGACGGCGAGCTTGTTCATCTCCGCGTTCGTCCAGTCCTTCTTCTGCTGCACTTCGCCATTCGGGCCGAACTGCACGACCATCGGCGTGATCGGGTCATTGATCGAGTTGCCAGCCGACCAGTCGCGCACGCCCTTGATGCCCTGGGGATCGTGGATCTGCGCCCAGTTCTCCTTCATCTCGATCTCGACGTTGAGGCCGACCTGCTTCCACATCTCGACCATGATCTGGCCGTTGGCCGTCTGGTTCGTGTAGTAGTTGTTGAGCAGGCGGTAGGGGATCGCATCGCCCTTGTAATTGGCCTGCTTCAGAAGGTCCTTGGCGAGATTGGGATCGTAGGCCGGGGGCGCCCAGCCATCGATGAACATGTCGCTGTTGCGGAAGGATTCGAACTGCAGGCCGGCCGGGATGACCGTCTTGCCGGCCCAGAGCGCATCGACGATCGCCTGGCGGTCGATGGCATGGGTCATGGCACGGCGAACCAGCGGGTTGGCGAGGATCTCGTTCTGGGTGTTGAAGACCGAAATGCGGTGGTTCCAGATCGTCGAGTTCTGGATCTCGTAGCCCGGAGCGGCCTGAACGGCGGCGATCTGATCCGGCGGCAGGTCGCAGGCGAAGTCATATTCGCCTGACAAGAGGCCGTTGACGCGCGAGGCGACTTCCGGAACTTCCACGAAGCGGATCTGCTCCAACGGCGGGCGGCCGCCCCAATATTCGTCGAAGGCAACGAGGGTCAGCGAAACGTCCGGCTTGTACTCGCCGACCATGTAGGGGCCGGTCGTGATCGGCTTTCGCGACCATTCGGTGAAGCTTGCGGCCTCATCCCAGGCGCGGCGGTTGGTGATCTGGCTGCCGCCGGAATAGAGGCGCCCTTCCAACGTCACGTCGGGCGTCGTGTTGTGCAGGCGCACGGTGTACTTGTCGACGATCTCGATGCCGGCGAGTGCGGGCCACAGGCGACGTCCGACGCCGGGAACGGTTGCCGGCAGTTCCTTGGCGGTCGCAGGCTTGTGATCGGATTCGAAGATGGTCTTGCCACCGGCCGGTTCCGTATTGCCGAACACGCGCTCCTTGGAGAAGGAGAAGGCGACGTCCTCGGCGGTCATTTCATCGCCGTTGTGGAACTTGACGCCCTGGCGGAGCTTGAGCTCGAGCGTCTTGTCGTCGATGCGCTTCCACTCGGTGGCAAGACCCGGAACCGGGCCCTGATTACCCATCCAGTCGCGCAGGATGAGACCTTCCCACAGGTTGGGGTAGAAGATGCGCTCGCCGACGTTGGACTGCTCGTGATAGACGTCGAGCGAGTTGTTGTTGGTGATCTTCTGCACCGCGATGGTGATAGACGGGCGCTTGCCTTGGCTGAAAGCGAGGCGTGGCAGAACGAGCGTGCCGGCGGTGGCACCGATAAGGCCGAGCGCGCCGCGTCGATTGATCGAAATCATCGGAAACTCCTTGTGTCTTGACCGACGAGCCCCCGCTCGTGGTCTGTGTTGTTAAAATCAGCGAGATGTCGCCGCATTGACGGCTTCATGAATTTTTCAATAAAGGCGCCCGTCGCGGATGCCGCGAAGAGCAGTTCCAGCACGCGAGGAAAGGCCCCGTGCGACGAGATCAGCCGGCGGCTTGAACCGCCGGTTTGCCTGCAGAAGAAGCGGCGGTTCCCGCCGAAAACGCGTCGAGCGCCCGCGCCAGTTCGCCCGCTCCCTCCACCGTTTGCAGAGCCCCTGCCGCCTTCAGCGCCTCGTGCCGTCCGCTGCGCGGATCGGCCGGGTCGACGAAGCCGATCGCCGCCATGCCGGCCGCCACGGCACCGGTAATCCCGAGCGCGCTGTCGTCGACGACAAGGCAGCGATGCGGCGCCACGCCGAGATTTTCGGAGCAGAGACGGAAAAGGTCAGGCGCAGGCTTGGGCCTCGCCACCATCTCGGCACTGTAGATATGCGGGGCAAATTCAGCCCACAAATCCAGAAGACCGAGACTGCGGCGCAGCCTCTCCATGTCGCTGTTGGACGCGACGCATTTGCGCTGCTTCACATTCCGCACCAGCTCTTCCATGCCGGCCATCGGCCGCAGCGAACGGGAAAATTCCGCGTAGAGCGCGCTTTTGGCATCGGCGAAGACACGGTCCGGATCGGCAAGGCCGAGTTCCTCGCGACAGAGGCGGCCGGCCGCCTCCCCCGAAAGGCCGGTGAAGCGACGGTGGACCTCAGCCTGGCTCAAGGCAATGCCGGCGCGCTGCAGGGCCTGCGCCAGCGTGCCGCTCGCCACCGGCTCGCTGTCGATCAATACGCCGTCACAATCAAAGATCAGAAGTTCTATCGTCATGCAGACGGCATTACGTTACATATGTTACACCAATGTGAAATATGTAACGCCAAGGCACTTAGGGTACGTTGGGGATGGGGATTGATGGAATCGCATGAACTGAAAATCCGGGCGGCCTGGCTCTATCACGTGGAGGGGCTGACGCAGGCGCAGATCGCCGAGCGCATGTACCTCACCCGTCGCCGGGTGAACGAGTTCCTGGCCGCAGCCCTTGAGGAAGGCATCGTCAGGGTGAGCTTCGCCTCGCCGCTTGCCGCCGGCATGGAGCTGGAATCGCGCCTGCAGGAACGTTTCGGCCTGGAGGCGGCAGTCGTCGTGCCCACCCCTGCCGATCCGCAGCTCCTGCACCAGGCGCTCGGCCGTGGCGCAGCCGCCTATCTCGACCGGCTGATCCAGGCCCGCAAGCCCCGCTCCATCGGGGTCGGCTGGGGCGCGACGCTGCGCGAGACCGTCACCAACATGACGCCGGCAAGCGAGCCCGGGATGGAGCTGCGCTCGATGATGGGCGGGCTGACACGCGGCTCGGAGATCAACACGTTCGAGATCGTGCGCGCCTTCGCGCAGGTCTTGAAGGCGCAATGCCACTATTTCGCGGCACCGATCTATGCCGAGAGCCCGCAATCGCGCGAGGCGATCATCACGCAATCGGTCTTCGAGCGCATCTTCCGCCAGACCTGCGAAGTGGATATTTCCTACCTGAGCGTCGGCGACGTGACCAGGCAATCCCTGCAGGTGCGCTACGGCCTGCCGGCCGGAACCGACGTCGGTGACCTCATCGCCGTCGGCGCCGTCGGCGACCTGCTCGGCCGCTATATCGATGCCGGGGGCCGCCCCGTCGCCCACCCGCTGAACGCACAGGTGCTAGCCCCCGACCTCACCGACTATCGCAAGATCCCCTGCCGCATCGTCGCCTCGGGCGGCATCCACAAACACGCCATCCTCACCGCCACCGTACGCGCCGGACTCGCAACCGCACTGATTACGGACGAGGAGAGCGCAAGGGCGTTGCTGGCGGGTGGATGAGGTGAGGTGCGTGCCTGCGTCTATGGGAGGCGACCGGCCTGCGTGCAGGGTTTGAGGATGGTAGGTGGAATGTGGGACGTGTGCCTTCCACCCCTTCGGCCGCCCGAAAGGCACCGATCTTAAAGCTGTTGAGTGGGTTTAGACCGCCGACCCRCTTACTTCCGTCTCGGATATCTCTTCTTGACGTCTTCGAACCGGAGATCGAAGCGCGCGAGATACTTCGTCAGAGTGGACGTCGCCGCAACAGATTTTGGGACGTAAACACCGCGCCATGCCGTTGCGTCGCCCATGCTTGAGCCTCATGGCGCACAACAACCGCAGCTGCCAGCCTCGCGCTTTCCTATGCCCTGCCACTGATTACAGCGAACCGCCAGGCTTTGAAGCTGCAGTCGACGTCCGAAAAGCCCACATCGCGGAGCCAGCGAAGTTGATCTTCAACGGAGGCGCATTTGTCGTGTAGCATGCGCTCAGCAACCTTATCGATCTCATGATCCGAAACTCCGAGCCGGCGAATTCCTTCGAGCCATATCTTCTGGTAGCGTTGATCTGCGGCCGCTCCAGGTCCGGCTACCTGTTCGGCGTTGACGAACAGCCCGCCGGGCTTCAGGGCATGGCGGATGCGGCCATAGAGTAAGCGCTTACCTTCGTCGGAAAGATGATGGATCGCCAGCGCCGATACAATGAGATCCCACGGCCCAYCCAAATCCGCAACCGCCATGTCAGCATGATGAAGCTCCACCTCCACTTTTGGCCCAACACGTGCGCAGGCCTGCTCCAACATCGCCGAGGATCCATCTAGCAGGCAGAGGCGCTCGACCGGACATGCTTCCAAAACCATCGCCGAAAAGAGGCCGGTCCCGGCGCCGACATCCAGCACCTCAAGATTTGCGCCCGATTGCCATTCCTGGATGAGCTTCACGGCGGTGCCGTAGAACTCATCGAAAGAGGGAATCAGGCGGCGGCGCAGATCGTCGTAACCTCGAGCATCGCGGGTAAAAAGTACGGATGCAGCAGTTTCATTTGTGGTCATCTCAKAGTTCCTCGGAGCGATTGTTGTCATTGGCCGAGCTGTTTGGTGACACTCGGATTGAGGGAATAAGTGGCTATGGCGTTCCCTTGCGAGAGAACATGACCCCGCATTGCGTTCTCCAGTGACGAACCGTCGAAGGTGCTGTTCAGACCGAGTGACGGGACGTCCAACGCATAGACCTGAACAACGTACCGGTGCGGGCGCTCGTCGTTTGTCGGAGGGCAAGGACCATCATAGCCACCATAGGTCCCGGCCATTTCCGGATCAGATGCCAGGAAGCTTGAGTAGACATTCGTCCCCCGGCGTCCGTGTGCCGTCTCGCCAACAGGCTTTCCGTGGGGAACCAGCCCTTCGCTTTCAACACCTTCCGCGAGCGATTTCGTGTCAGGCGGAATGTCGGCAAGTACCCAGTGGTAGACCGAAACTCGCGGGTCGTCGCGCCGGATCATTACAGCTGCCTTGTTGATCCGGCTGAAATCCCGGGGGACATCTGGATCCGTCATCAACAGAGCATAAGATCTCGTGCCTTGCGGTCCTGACGACCAGGTGATGGCAGGGCTAATGTTTCTCTGTGTGGTAGCGGATGGCGGACAGAAGGCGGCCTTGTCCGGCAGGCGTCCGCCTTGCTCAACTCCTTCGATCTCGACCTTCAAACTCTTGATGTCGGATCCAGCCGCCGTTGTTGCAAATACCAGGGCGCAAACCGTACCCACTCTCGGTAAATATCGATGCATGTCGATTTATCCTTCTCGGTTGATGAGGTGAGGATAGCGACGATCATGTCTGCAGATGATCCGATACCGATCAGGTTTGAGCCGACTCCAATCAAGAGCTCGACGGCGCTCCTCTACCGAGACGGACCTCGTTGGGCGTTGCTCCAAAGCGCACCTGGAACTGTCTCGAAAAGTGCGAGCGCGAATGATATCCCGTTGCCGCCAGCGCGTCGGCGACATCCGCGTCACGATCCTTCAGGATGATGAAGGCCGCCTTCATCCGCTCATCGAGCAGTAGACCTTGGAACGTATGGCCCTCCGCTCGAAGCCGCCGGCGCAGTGTTGCTTCAGACATGGAGAATTCGGAAGCCACCGCTGCCGTGGTCCAATTCAGATGAAGACGATGCCGCACCAGGAGACGCACCGCCGCCACAACCGAATCCTCAATGTATTTGGGCGCGAGCGAAAGCACTCCCTGTTCGGCCAGCACCAATACCACCTCGAGAAGGCGGTGCTCGACCACCCGACGCGACACCGGGAAGCGATGGGCTAATGCTTGCGCAGCATGAAGGATCGCTGAACACAGATCATCGGTGATCCGAGGCTCCGTCGAACGTGTCTCCTGGTTTACGAACTGCGGCCACAGCCGGGCCGCCTCAATGATGAGTGCGCGGTCGAAGCGAATGAACAAGGCCCGATAGTAACCCGTCTTGTCATCTGGTTCATTGACAACGTCGAAATGTTCGTTGGCCGAAAGAACGAAGATGTCGCCGCTCCTGTAGACCCGGCGTTCTGCACCGGAGGTGAGCTCCTTTGCTCCCTCAAGGATGATGACAAGACCGGTCGTCGACATGGCAAGCTGCGTTATCGTTTCACGTTTGCGGGCGACGAACGCAGAGATGACAGGAGGCTGGTGTTGCCACTGCGGCGCAGCCCGCGTGTCGCATTTAGCAAGCGTCAACAGCCTCGCGGTGATAGCGGCACTGCGCAAAGCGCCTCCTGGTGTACCTGTCATGTCGAACACTCGCTGTTTCTCCAGGCCTTTATACGCTGGCGGAAGGCGAGGAAAAGCCGTTCACACGCGTAAATTCAGCCCGCGACCCTCGTACTGATGCCTTTGCCGTCTGTGGACCGATCCGTCATTTCGGCCGCCTTGAGAAGCAAGGCCTTCTCGATGTTGACGAACCGTCGATGTCCGCAACCGGGCAGCCAGGCGACATCGACGGACTGATCGCCCGCTGGAAACGAACATGTTTCCCGATCACGGCCACTCTCTCGCGCTCAAGTCAGGCGTAAAGGCGGGGTTTGCGGACTACCGGGCGGCACCATATGTCGGTTTTATGATGAAGCGGCATCGAAATCGTGAGGAAGGCGGCGTCGCTCTCGGCACGGTTCACGCCTTTTCTGACGACCTGGCATGCGATCGGCATTCAGGCTTCCTTGCAAGATCTTTCGCTGACACGTGGGCTTCAGCGGACACCCGAAAACGGGTCGGTCTGCGCCTCGAAAGACGGGAGCTCACCCAGCATCGGCAACGCGCGCTTGAACACCGCCCCGCCGAGCGGCGCGGCATTCCAGCCCGACGTGCGAAACCCGTATGTTTCCGGCAGTCCCTTGGGCTCGTCGAGCAGCGTCAGCAGTAGGTATTGCGGATTGTCGGCCGGCACGATGCCCATAAAGGAAGTGATGTTCAGCTCCTTCGAATAGCGCCCGGCTACCACCTTTTCGGCCGAGCCGGTCTTGCCGCCGATGAAATAGCCGGGGACCCTGGCCTTTTTGGCCGAACCTGCCGTGGCATTCAGCGACATCAGATAGCGTATCGCCTGGCTCGTCCGCGCCGCGACCAGGCCGGCGGCAAATGTGCGGGCCTCGACCGGCGTGTCTTTCACGAATGTCGGCCGGATCAGCCGCCCGCCATTGACAAGCGCGGCAACGCCCATGCTCGCCTGCAGTGGCGTGACGGCAATGCCATGCCCGAAGGACACGGTCGCCGTTTCGACTTCGTTCCAGCGTCTCGGCAGGATCGGCATCGCTGTCTCCGGCAGTTCGGTGCGAAGCGCGTCCATCTGCCCGAACTGACGCAGAAACTGCTGCTGGCGCTCCTTGCCGACGGCGATCGCCATTTTCGCCATCGAGATATTCGAGGAGTAAATGAAGGCCTCGGGCACTGAGAGAGGCCGGTACTTGCCTTCGAAATCATGGATGCGCATCCGCCCGAAGGCGAGCGGCTTACTGGCATCGATGACCGAGTGGATAGAAAACATTCCGGAATCGAGCGCCATCGCCGTCGTCAGCGCCTTGAAGGTCGATCCCATCTCGAAATCGGCCGCCACGATACGGTTGATTCTGTCGGGCTCCAGCGCATCGGCTGGCTCGTTCGGATCGAATGTCGGCAGCGATGCCAGCGCCAGAACCTCGCCGTTTTCGACATCAAGCACGAGGCCGGCCCCGGCCTTGGCATCATGTTTAATGATCGCCTTGGCGATCTCGTCTTCGAGCGCGTGTTGCACCCTGATATCGAGCGTCGTCACGACGGGGCTGAGATCTTCGCTCGCAAGCTCCATGCCGCTCTGGCGCAGGTTTGCCAGACCATCGGTCTCGATCCATTTTTCCAGGCCTGAAATGCCAATATTGTCGATGTTGACGGCGCCGAGCACATGCGCTGCCAGCGTCCCCTTCGGATAGAAGCGTTTCTTCTCCTTCTGGAAGTTCAGGCCCGGAATGCCGGCATTCCACAACGCCTGCTCTTCGCGCGGCCTGATATGGCGCTTGATCCAGGCAAACTGCGCGCCGGAAGAAAGCCGCTGATAGAGCTGACGCCGGTCAAGCTCTGGCAGAATGGCGGTGATGCGCTCGACCGCCTCGTCCACATCGACGATCAGTTTCGGCGAGGCATAAACGCTGGTAATCGGAATATCCATCGCCAGCGCCTCGCCGTTACGGTCGAGAATGGCCGGCCGGCCGTTGATATTGCCCTTCGGCATCCATTGCGCTTCTTGGAACACCTGTAAGCCGAGATAGAAGAGCCGGCCCACCACGATGAAGAAAGCGACGGAAAAGCCGATCATCAGGATGAGGATACGAGAGCTCGCAGAGGCAGTGCGCCTGGACGCGTGGAAGGAGGCCTGCCGCATCAGTAGAGGCCGCCTGTATTGCGCAGAAGTTCGGCCCGCGTCGTATCGTCGAGACCGCCGGGATCGCTGGCAATATTTACCTGCTCCTCATCGCCGATGAACGCGCAGGCGCCCCTGCAGGGCGCCGTGCCCGGCTTGAAGGCCTCGGAGATCCCGGCCCCATCGGCCACCTCCTGCCCGCTTTTCCGGTCGACCCTGTGGAAGATCAAACCGTTAGGCGGAATGAACTTCGAAGCAGGACGCCCGGCGAGCGCCACCTTCATGAAATCGATGAAAATGGGCGCAGCAAGCCCGCCGCCCGTCTCACCCGAGCCGAGGTGCCGTGGCGTATCGTAGCCGATGAACACACCGGTCACGAGATCGGGCGTATAGCCGACGAACCAGACGTCCTTCTCGTCATTCGTTGTGCCCGTCTTGCCGGCAATAGGCACGCCAAGCACGCTGACGCCGTGCGCCGTGCCCCGCTCAACCACGCCCTGCAACATGGAGGTAATCTGGTAGGCAGTCATCGGGTCGAGAACGTAATCCTTGTCGTCGATGACACCCGGCTCGGCCTGGCCCTGCCAATTTGCGGCGCGGCAATCCGGGCACCCCCGGTCATCCTGCCGGAAAACCGTATGGCCCGTCCGGTCCTGGATCCGGTCGATCATCGAGGGCCGCACCTCCCGCCCGCCATTGGCGATGACCGAATAGCCGGCCACCAKCCGCATCAGCGTGGTCTCACCCGCCCCGAGCGCCATCGGCAGATAAGGTGTCAGCTGGTCGTAAAGGCCAAAACGCTCGCCGTAATCGGCAACGACCTCCATGCCGACCGCGCGCGCCAACCGCACGGTCATCTGATTGCGGCTGTTTTCAAGCCCGACGCGCAAGGTCGACGGACCGTCGGATTTGCCATCGTAGTTCTTCGGGCTCCAGATATGGCCGGCGCCATCGGGAATGGCGAGCGGCTCATCGAGCACCAGTGTCGAGGGCGTATAGCCGGTATCGAGCGCTGCCGCATAGACAAATGGTTTGAAGGCCGAGCCCGGCTGCCGGAAGGCCTGCGTCGCCCGGTTGAACTGCGACTGCGCAAAGGAAAAGCCGCCCGCGATCGCCACGACCCGGCCCGTACGCGGCTCCATCGAAACCAGCGCGCCCTGGACATCAGGCGGTTGGCGCAGGCGGAGGCCCGCAGGCGTCTCCTCGACATAGACGATATCGCCCGAGGCAAACACCTCGCCCGGCGTCTTGAAGCAGCGCCGACCGGCCTCGGAGATCTTGCAAAGCGTCCAGCTATTCGCCTTATCCATGCGCAGCGACTTACCGGCTTGCCCATCGATCCGAAGCTCCAGCCCATCGGCCGTCACACCTGTCACCAACGCTGGCCGCCACTCTGGAACGTCGGCAAGCCCCTGCACCCTCTGGAAAACCTGTTCGGCACTCTCGCCTAGAGCAAGTTGTGCCACCGGCCCGCGATATCCCCTCGCCTGATCGTATTCGACAAGCCCGCGCCGCAGCGCCTTCATTGCAGCCCGCTGCAGGGCGGGATGGAGGCTGGTGCGCACCGTCAGGCCAGCCGGGTAGAGTCCTTCCTCGCCATATCTGGCCAGAAGGAAACGCCTGATCTCCTCCGTGAAGAATTCGCTCTCGGCAATCTGTACCCGCCGCTCTTTCAGCACCACCTTCAGCGGTTCATCGACAGCCTTGCCGGCCTCCGCCGCACTGATGAAGCCGTTCTCGCGCATCTGGCCGATCACCCAGTTGCGCCGGGCCAGCGCCTTCTCATAGGAGTGGATGGGATTGTAATTGTTCGGCCCCTTGGGAAGCGCTGCCAGATAGGCGGCTTCGGCTATATCGAGTTCGCCGACGCTCTTGCCGAAATACGTGAGCGCCGCCTGCGCCAGGCCATAGGCGCCCGAGCCGAAATAGATATCGTTGAGATAAAGCTCGAGCACCTGGTCCTTGCTGAAACTCTGGTTGAGGCGGATCGCCAGTAGCGCCTCCTTCAGCTTGCGTTCCACCGTGCGATCAGATGTCAGCAGAAAGTTCTTCGCCACCTGCTGGGTAATGGTGGAAGCGCCGACGAGCCGGTCGCCGGAGACCGATTTGGCGATGTTGGACATCAAAGCGCGCGCAATGCTTTCGACATCGATGCCGCCGTGCTGGTAGAAATTCTTGTCCTCGGCGGAAAGAAATGCACCCCTCACTCGCAACGGCACGGAGCCGATCGGCTGGAACAACCGCTTTTCCCTGGCAAACTCGGCAAGTGCCGAGCCGTCGCTCGCATAGAGCCGCGAGGTCAGCGCCGGCTGCCATTCGGCAAGCGCCCGGTAATCCGGCAAATTTGCCGTCGCGCCCTGCAACAGCACGAATGCCACGATGGCCGCGGCAAGCACKAGATTGGTGAGCACATTCAAGAGCGAGGTGAATAATCTTAGCACGTTCCGGACTCCCGCTGCCCCTGCAAGCAACGAGACCTGGCCATGATACGGATGCCCTGGCGCGCGGATGCACGCACCGGAACCTGCGACCTGATCTCATGCTTGGCTGGAATGACCGACGCCTCCGAACGGCATCAGGCATGGTCTGACGAGCTTCGATACAGTTCTTCAAAACCACACACAAACGACGTTATTTGGTATCAGGCATAAATTCAGTTAGGGCATCGTGGTCCGTCCGCACGTGCATCGCGGGCCCCTCCTTGCTGAAGTTCTCTATTTGTTCAGCAGGCCGGCATGTGGCAGCATTAAAGACGTGATAAAGGCGCTGGGCAGAACTTTATGATGATTGCGCCGTCATTGCCCACACAACGACGGACGCGGGTCGGCTGAGGCTTCTCGCGATGGGCGTCATGGACGAGCAACAGAGCAGAGATCCCGGCTTCGTTCGCGGCGCGCAGGATCACCCGTCGAAGCACCTCAGGGCTGGCCCGCCAATGAGGGCATTGGCGCGGGCCTTGCCGGCGGTGATAATTCCTCGCCATCGTCCAGAGGCCATATCTGAATGAGGACGCGCGCCGCGTCTGAGTGCGGATGATCATTGTCGGCCGATTGTTATGGAATGTGAGCTCGATCGGCGCAAAGGGCGAATATCTATTCGCTGCCATGCCTTCATTCAGCCCATTGAGAGACGTTATAGCGCCGGCCCTGGGACGCCTTTCGGCGATGCGCTTTTCACAGGATTATCTCTATGTATGCCCCCACGAGCACCAATGGGGCAACGGTCTGTCCACATTTCCCAACGGAAAGGGAGGTCCGAAGGACCTCCCATCTTATCATTCGAGATCAAGGGTCGGGCATACCCGCAGCGCAGCGCTCGCCGTGCCTCTCACCGCATCGAGACGACTATCTTGCAGAGGCTTGTCAGACCCGCATCATAGCCACCGGAACGCAGCACATCCTTGCATCGGACCTTTGCCTTGGCGCGCTCAAGGGAAGACATGTCTCTGATCGCCCTGACCTGACGCTCCGTTGCGGGATTGCCTATCCGCGAACCGCTGGAGCTTGCAATGCCGGATTCGCCCGTGTCATTGCCGCCATTCGCGTCGCGAGAGCCGAGCAGGATATCTGCAAGCGTGGTGCCAGTGGAACCGGCCGTTGCACGCGCGCTCCCAAGCCTTGTTCCCCCGACCGTCGCGTCAACGTCGGCCGCCACGCCCCGAGAACCATTGACCGTGGCATCGGTTCTCGTCGTTGCGAGGCTCGATCCACCGAKAGTGGCGTTCACAGTGGCACGGACATTGTTCGACCCACCGATGCCTGCCCGCGTCCCGACGCCGAGCCCGCCCTTACTGCCGCCGACCGAGGTGTTGCTGTTGAGGCCGCTCGAGCCGCCGACGGAAGCGTCGACCCCGAGCGCGCCGCTCGGTCTGCTTCCAACACTGCCGTTAACGCCAGTGCGGCCCCCGACGGATACGCCGAGGCCGCCGCTGCCATTACTGCCGACACTGATGCCGTTCTGTCCACCGATATCGAGTGCAACTSCCGCATTCGACATGCCAATGGTTGCGCACGCAAGGGCAGTCACGGCGACGCCCAATTTATAAGACAACATTGAAGTCCTCCAAGACCAATTGGCYGGAACACGTTCCGGCGACATGACAATGAAGGAGGCGCGCGCTCTCCTGCGATCCGCATCCGCCCAGTGCGGGACTAGAGGTTGAGGATCTGCGGATCATCAACTTATTAGCAAGATCGAATGTTCCATGCTACCACGCGTAAATGGTTAATTTTCTGCTACTTTTTATTGATGGGTTGCGAGGAACAAGATCATCGTCTTCTAGTGCCTGACGTCAGTTGCGCGCATCGGCAAAACGCTGGATGGCCTCACTTCTAACGGAATTCCATTCCATTCTGTTCAGGGCAAACAGTAACACCCTCCCCAACTTCAACATGTGATCCGGTCACGAATGCGCACATTCGCGCCGCCTGGCCAAATGGAAAGTGGCTTCGACGGCGGGAACACGACGCGTGGAATCACTGTCACTTCGATGCCAGGGCGTTGGCAATTGGGAGATCTCCGCCAGTRCCGGCCATCTGTTCCCCGCTCACCGTAAGTCCGTTCGTGCCTGCTCGGCATATGACGATCCACGCAAGGGGAACTGCGAAGCGCGTGCAGTTATGTCAACGAGTGGGCCGCCGCTTGAGAAGCGCGGCGCGGATTTGTTCGTTCTTTGTCGGTTCAGACGCAACGGCAATCGGCCGCGACGTCTCGGCGACCTGCTGATCGGTGACGAAGAAACATCAAGGAGCGCGGCAATCACTATCGAACTTTACCGACAGGGTGTCCGCAATTTCGATCAGCTGAAGGTCCTAGTTTTCGCAGCCCGAGGCAAAATTTGCGACCCGGCTGCCTGCATTGGTGGCCAGCACCCATTCGCGTCCTTGCAGACGCGGACAAGGCTCAATCCGTTTGACAGCGGAACTGGTCGCGGGAGTTTATGCCGTCTCCACGGTTCCTCGGCTGCGGAGACCGATTACGACTGCTCCGCAGAGTGCGGACACGGCAGCGAAGCCGAATACCCCTTCAAGCCCTTGGGCCTCGACGATCAGGCCGCCGATTGCAGCACCGCTGGAAATAGCAACCTGGAAAGTCGTCAGCATCAGAGCGCCAGCACTTTCTGCCTCGTCGGATGCCGCTTGCGTCACGAAACTCTGAACGCTCACCGGCAGGGCCCCGAACGCGAAACCCCAAAGAGCAGTGGCAATCAAAGCTACGACCGGGAGGACGCCAGCGAGCGCGAGAAGCAAGGTGGTTGCGGCGATCCCGCCGGCTGCGATAACGATTGACAGGCGGGTGCTGCGTTCGGAGACAAAGCCACCGAACAGATTGCCGAGAAAGCCGCCGATGCCGAAGGCCAAGAGTACGCCCGAGATGCCTTCGACCCCTAGATGCGGAACTGTCTCCAGGAATGGCCGTATGAATGTGAAACCTGCAAAATGACCGGCCACGACCAGCAGCACCGTGAGCAGGCCAAGCCGGATCGAGGGACGGCGCAGCACCGCGGCCATTGTGGCTAATCCGGCAGAGCCCGTGGCTGGCATGGCGGGCAAGGTGAGGATCTGGACGATGAGTGCAAGGCCGCCGACGCCGGCGGCAATCA
The DNA here is from genome assembly GCF_056397645.1 of Rhizobium sp. 05L429. Classification (NCBI taxonomy): domain Bacteria; kingdom Pseudomonadati; phylum Pseudomonadota; class Alphaproteobacteria; order Hyphomicrobiales; family Rhizobiaceae; genus Rhizobium; species Rhizobium sp. 05L429. The sequence continues at coordinate 54,783 of NZ_JBFTNV010000028.1, forward strand.
GGAAAGCGGAACGCCACCCATAGGCCTCCCCAACCCATGCGCCGACGGGCGCAGCGCAAACCGTCGCGACGGATACGCCAGTCATGATGATTGCCATCGCTCGCGGCATCAACTGCTCCGGAACGAGCCGCATGGCAAGCGCAAGCGACAAGGCCCAGAAGCCACCGAGGGCGATACCAAGCAGCGCGCGAGCAATGAGAAGCGCGGTAAGCCCGTCGGCAAAGGCTGCAAGCAAGCTTGACACGATCAGCAGGCTCGTCAGGGCGAGAAGCGTAATGCGGCGGTCGATCCGGCGCGTGCCGATGACCACGGCGGGTCCGGCAAAAGCACCGACGACAGCTGTCATTGTTACGGACTGACCCGCAGCGCCGATGCTGACATTGAGATCATGAGAGATCGGCGTGAGCAGACTGGCCGGCAGGAATTCGGCCGTGACAAGACCGAAGACGCCAAGCGAAAGAGAGACGACGCCAGCCCAGGCGGGATCCATTGTTCGGATCTCCTTGTGGAAGCCGTCGGCGTCGGGGCTGATGTTCATATGCCGTCTCCAAAAGTTGCTACGGAAAGGCTAGACGGGTCGCCCTGGTGTTTCTATGCTGCAAAATCTATAAGACATGACTATTCGTCCAAAAAGTGAAAGCTGGCCGTGAGCGATGCATTAACCGAGATGATGCGGGGACTTCGTCTTGACGGGGTCGACTACGGCCGCTGTCAGCCTTCTGCGCCGTGGGCGACGGCGTTTCCGATGAAGGATGAAGCGCAGTTTCATTTCCTGGCTGCCGGAAAGGCTTTTGTGCAGACGCCGGACGGGGAATGGATGGAGATGCATCCGGGCGATGCGGTCCTTCTGCCACGAGGCGATGCACATGTGCTTGCAAGCGAGCCCGGGATCGCGCCGACGCCGGTGGAACGCATGCCGCGCAGACCCGTCTGCGACGGGATCGTCGACCTAGAGTGTCCCTGTGCGGACGCAAGCAACCTGCTGTTCTTTGCCGTCATGCGGTTCAATGTCGACAAGCAACATCCGCTGTTGCAACTGATGCCCAATGTGATGCGCACAGCCGACCTCGCAGCCAGCGAACCTTCTATCCCTCCGCTCCTCGATGCAATGATGCGCGAGGTGGATATGAATCGCGTTGGCGCCGGCGGTATTCTGGCCCGCCTCGCCGACGTCCTTACCGCCACGCTCATTCGAGCATGGGTGGAGCACGGGTGCGGTGACTCATCCGGCTGGTTGACGGCGGTTCGCAATCCCGAGGTCGGGCGCGTTCTGGCAGCCATCCATCTCGATCCTGCGCATGACTGGACGGTCGACGAGCTCGCGCGGAAGATGGGAGCATCTCGATCCGGTTTTGCCGAACGTTTCGCCAGGGCAGTTGGAGAGACGCCTGCCCGCTACGTCGCCCGAATGCGCATGCATCAAGCACATCAGTGGCTGCGCGAAGGACAGCGTGTCGCCGCCATTGCCGAACGACTCGGTTACGAATCGGAGGCATCCTTCAGCCGAGCCTTCAAGCGCATCATCGGCGCTCCGCCTGTAACATTTCGTGCGCGCGCCTTGGATGCGACCCGGCTCCGAGGTCAACTCGCATCCTGAATTCCTACCCGTTCCGCAGCGATAGTATCCACGCCCCGAAGAACCTTCCACCCGCCGCCCGTTACGCATTGCGCTCATGATCGCTCAGCGATGTTGGCGTGAAAGAGGCGATGTCGTTTGCCGGCTCCTTCCGCCTTGCCACCGTTCCACCTCGCGAGGGTCGCCGAACCTCGATGACGACTGTTCGTGAAACGGTGTCCGAGTACGAACCACGATCGTAGATCCGGCAGCGCTTGCAAATAGAAACCCATCCTCAGTCCCTCGCCTCGCGAATTCGCGCGACCGCCATCCGGTCGAAGGCGAAAGAAAGCGTCTCCCGGAGGCGGCTTGTCGATCATGGCCACGCAAGGGGCAGAAGCAGTCGAGACTGCGCACTATGCAAGCGTTCGTCTGAGGAAGGCGAGAGYTTTTTCCGCTCCCGACGATGAGATCGTGTGACCCACGCCGGCTTCAACGTCGAGTTCGACGTTGAAGCCGGCGGTCCCGAGCTGAGCAGCCGCAAGCGTCGAAGCCATGTAAGGAATCGTCGTGTCGTTCTGACCGTGAACGAGAAGGACCGGCGTAGCCTTGCTCGCCGACGAGATCCGTTGCGGCGGCAGGAGCCCAGCGAAGGATACGAGAGCGCCGATCTTCCAGCGCCCAGAGGCCACTGCATCAAGTGCGACGATGGCGCCCTGGGAAACGCCGACGAAGGCAATCCTGTCGTGGGCGTCGGAGAATCCTTCGCGATGAACGACGTCTTTCATCAACGCGTCGAATGCCTCACGCGCTAAACGGATGCGCGCCGGATCCAACGGGTCGCCCTCCGTCGAGAACCATTGATGACCGCGCCAATGGTGGATCGGTGCGTCCGGGGCCGCGAAGCGGGTATTCGTAAGGCTCGCCCGCCAAGAGGCTACAAGCGGCATAAGCTGCGCACCGGAGGCGCCGATCCCATGGAGAAAGATGACGAGCGATGATCTGCTTGGCATTCGGGTCCTGTCGCTAAACACACAGAGGATGCTCGACGTTCACGGTTTAGCCTTCAGACCTCGGCCAACGCGGTCGAGGGACGGCAGCTCGACAACGAGCCGCAGGCCGTCGTTCCGCCAGTCGCGGGCGATCTTGCCACCGAGCTGCTTTTCGAGAACCGCGCTGAGCAACACGTTGCCGAACCCCTTGCCCCGGGTCGCCTTCGACCCAGTTCCTCCGCGTTCGTGCCAAATCAGGATGAGACCTTCGCCTTCCCTTTTCCAGTCGATCGTGAGGCTGCCGCCGCGACGCGACAGCGAGCCATGAACTGCGGCATTGGCTGCGAGCTCGTGGATAGCGAGGCCTATCGGCTGGACTGACGGTGCCGGCACCATCACATCCGGACCGCCGATTCTGACGTTCTGATCTCCATAAATGCCAACCTGAAGGGAGACGATGTCGCGAAGAGAAGCCTCCTGCCATCCGTTCTCGGCAAGAAGCATATGTGTCCTCGACAGCGCCTGGACGCGCTGTTGCACCGAGGCCGCATAGAGTGCCGCATCGTCGGACCGGCTGAGGCGCACGATACTGTCAACAATCGCCAGGACGTTCTTCGTCCTGTGGTCGACTTCGAGAAGCAGACGGTGTTCCGCCTCTTCCAGCATCTGGACCTTCCGATATTCTGTGACGTCGATCTGTGAGGCGAAATAGTAGGCGAGTTGTCCGTCATCGTCCTGAATGGGGCTGAGGTGAAGCTGGTTCCAGAACGTGCTGCCGTCCTTCCGATAGTTAAGGACCTCGACCGTGCCCTCACGCTCCTGCGCAATGATGGCCCGGATCTCGGCCACCGCCGCTCTGGAGGTCGCCTCGCCCTGGAGCATGCGGCAATTCMGGCCGAGCAGCTCTTCAGCGTCGTAGCCCGTCAGGTCGAGGAACGCCACGTTGGCGAGAACGATCGGGTAGTCCGGCTGTCGGGCGTCGGCAACGACGATGGGCATGCGCGTTCTTTGAAACGCGAACGTGGCCAGCTCCTTGTGATCGGCCATGCCCTTCTTCGATGCGGCGGCGGGGCGGTCGCCGTGGATGTCGGACTTGGCGGCTTCAGACACGGGGCACCTTATCAATGGTCGCTCAGTGAAACGCCGATCTGAGGCAATGGTTTCAATGATTTGGTGCCAGTTCGACACCGTCATTTGCGGGCCGGTGACGCGGGTCGTGCGGTCTCAGCATTGAAACACGCGGACAATGACCACGTCGTTGCGGCGTCGGTCCTCAACCGGGTGCTTAAGACGGGCAGGCGCGGCGCGCTCGAAAGCTGAACTCAAACTACCACTGTCAAGCCTTGCGAAGCGCAAAGGTTGGCCTTTATGTTCCGCCTACCCGTGAACGCGATTTGTGAAATGGGCATTCCCGAGACCAGTGCCGATCGTCAGGATCGCCCAACTCGATACATCGGTCATCAGCGGGATCTGCGAAAGGCCCTGAACGACACCGTCATTGTGCATGATCACAAACGTTTCCGCGTCGTCGATTTGAGGAATGCTTTTCACGAGAGCCGCCGGCAGATTGAAATGATCGCTCTCCCAGTTCCCGCCTGGAAGGTTCTGCCCACCTCGAACGATAGCACCGTCGGCCTCGATCACACCCGGACAGCCGATCCCGATCAGTGGCGCAAGGCGAAGCTTCGCTTCCGCCGCTTTCACCATCAGTTCCTCAAGCATTTCTGAAACTCTCGCGACGGTCGCGGTCCGGCTTGGAGTTTCACTCGCGTGCCGCCAGATGAGTGATGACACGACAGAGGCATCTTCGATTTTGCTTTTATTGTCTCTCCCGAACCGGACGATGCCTACCCTGACGTTGGTTCCGCCGATGTCGACGGCGAGGATCGCGTCATGCCCTTTCAGCATCCATTCCGGCATCAGGTGCACCGAGCCGATCAGGCCGGCATCGTCCGGATGATGCGAAATGGGGACGAGCTCGATTTCGACGCCGTCATCTCGAAGAAGCATCATGGTGCGTGCAATGACAAGCGCGCCGATTTTGCGCTGCCGGAACCCGCCGCCGACGGCAATCCGTTCAGTGTTCTTCCAGGGTTTTTCGTTCAGAAACTTCCTGATGACTGCGGCAAAGTTCCGGGAAAATTCCTCGATGGCGCCCAGCACCATAGCTGTTGCCTCGGCATCTTCTCCGGAAAGCAGCGTGTCTATATCCTTCTTCTTCAGCTCTTTCGTCGGGATCTTGCCAAAAGGATCACGTCCGAGCTCTCGCAACAGCTTCCTCTGATGATCTAGCTTGTGACGGAAAGATGACTTGTTGGCGCCGTCGCCAATGAATCCTTTTCTGTCTCGTGCCTCGTTGTTGTAGTCGTCGATGACGACCGAGGGTAATGTGGCCGCGCCGTGAACGAGTGGTGTCGTATCATCGGTAGGCTTATGGTTCGGTTTTGTCATGAAGGCTCGCGGGATTGCTGAGTGTCGGGAACGCAGAAACGCGCGACTGTCTTTCGGTGTTCCAAGGCGTTTCGAGATGGTAAGGGCCCTTTAGCCTCCAAGCCTCCCATTCCGCCGGCAGTTGCGGGCAACGCTCGAGAGCCAGCGAACATCTGCCCTTCTGTCGAAGATCGCCATCGCGCCCTGTATGAACACAAATGTAAGGAAGGAAACCCTGACGATGACGATCACCTATCATGTCGGGAAGCACAACGGAGGCTACGGGTATCGCCTTGGCGATGTCTGGTCGGAGACCTTCTCCGACCATGTTACCGCTCTTGCTGCGGCAAAGTCCGCTGCTCAACGGCAGCATGTCGAGGGCCATGACGCCGAGATCTCCTATCAGCTTTCCGATGGTAGTGGCAAACTGAACACGCCAGCAGGGGTGATCGCCCGGAGACAGAGGTACTAAAAGCAGCGCCATCACGCTGGATCTTGGGCATTTTCGTTGATGATACCGTCATCCCTGAAAGGATACGACCGTGCATCATCCGACCAAATCAGATCCGCCGGTCCAATCAGCCGCGGCGAAACCGTGCTTTTCGGCGAATTCGCAAAAAGGTTCCGGCTAGATCAGGTCGAGGAGAACCGACTGCGGAAACGACTTGGCCCCATCGCCAATGAAAGAGACCTCCTCAGAAATGCCGGAAGATAGACGTTGAATCCGGCGGTTGTGACTGTCGCTTCCCCCACCTTCGCCGAGCAAGACATGGATATCATGACCTTTCACAACTTCGTCTCTATCCTAGTATCTCCTGAACGATGGAGCGTTCGCGTTGTTGAGCACGGCGTCATGATCGAGCGCGAGTTTTCGTCCGAAACGCAAGCTCTCGCTTGGGCGTCCGGTCAACGCATCAGGCTGAACCTACCCGACCTACCGGTCCCTTTTCCGGATCAGATGCCGCTGGTTTAGGTGGAAGAGACTTGCTGTTTCCACATGCGCCCACGCCTATGATCGTCGGAAACGCCGACAAGCCGGTGCTCCAGACCCCTGAGGTAATACTTGTAGGCCGTCATGTTTTCCGGCCGCTTGAGCGCCGCCACGAGTTCCAACTGCTCCACGCGCCCTGGCCGCCCCCGCAATCACTTCGTCCATCACATCAATCCACCGTCAGGCATCGGATATCAAGTTGCCATTCGCAGCCTGACGGACTGCGCGCGGAGCGGTAGCGACGTAGATGACGTACCGTTCCGCTGCATCTGCGAGAGCTATCGAGGCCTCGCTTTCGCGCCAGCCAGCCTCCACCGCCCGAAGTATGATTTCTTTGGTCAAATTATCGAAAATGCGTCGACACTCGCCGATGCGTTGATTATCGTCGACATCATAAATTGGTGGCTTCATCTTTATCTAGCGCCTTTGCCTRCATTCTCAGCGAACTGTAGCCCGGCAGTCTTGTTGGAAGACCTCGGGTTGAGGCGTGAAGCTGCAGGCTCTCTTGGGTTTGCCGAAATGTCCCTCGAATTGGACGGTTAGGTCGGCAGGATCCGTCATTCCCTCTTGAAAGAGGCGGACCATCACTTGATCGCAAGGCTAGTAGCTTGGCGCCGTTCGAGAAGAGTATCGCCGGTGTCGCCGACATCACTCCCGCACCCGCGGCACCATTGTAAGGTCTTGTCTCGTCAGATATCTAACGAAATTCCTAAGGAAATGAGGTCCTCCTCTTGGTCGGGCTATGGTCTGGAGGCCCTCAACAGCAGCGCTCGTAGTGATTACTGCTGGAGGCGGGACCATGCGCCTTCGTCGGTGACAAAGCAAACTGTATCTTCTGCAGATGCTAATACGCAGCTAGGGGTGCGGTGACGGAATGTGCGCGCATCTTCTGCTGAACCCATATAGTTTCAAGAAGTGCTCAGGCATGAACTTTGGGGCAGTTCAGCGATCAGGCGATCTTCTTGTCATTCAGCAGCGCCGCGTCAAACGCTGCGTGAGAGACCTGCAACTGTTGTCATCTAGGGACAGGCGTTTCGATTGATGGTAGTTCGAAATAAGCGGCGACCTTTCTTTAGGTGACAAGACTTATCCTATCGATCAGGTTCTTCATTCACCTTGAGCCGGTACGTCCCGGCCGCACGGGGCGCAAGCAGAGATCCCTGGACGAACGGTCGCGCGAATTTAATCTCGGTTGCTGTTGTTCTCATGGCAGACTCGGCAAGGCTTGACGCATCGTTTGGTCCGGACTGGATGATTTTATGAAATTCATCCCTGTGGACAAGATCCCTGCGCCAAATCATTGTGGATCTCCGTTACCTTTTGGAATTTCCCAAGCCGCACCGGTTGCTCCTCCTTCATTCTCCAGGATGCAAGGGCATCCGGATCTGCCCGCTTCTGGCGCGATATCGAGGCCGGGTAGCCCTTCAACGATATGGAACTCGCTTCGATGCGGCGAATGACCACCACTTGATCGTGGTGATCCGGCCCTTCTGCGGCTTGCATGTCGGATGTGGCGTAGTCGGCGCGCTTGAGAACTCGCCGGAGTGTCGAGCGTTCGCTGTTTATGGTGCGCTCTCCGAGGGAGGAAATCGTCACCACAGCCAGCCCTMCAGGATCACATACAGAACGACGGCGAAGCTTAGAACGAGTAAAGGTCTGATCGCCGTGTCGTAGCCGTAGTCGCGATGATGGTCGATTATGGAAGACATCACGTCCTCCTTTGTTTGGGGCGAAGGGCACAGCCTTTTACGGCAGCGCCCGCTTCAAATGCTGCCGATTACTCAGAATGCGCGCCGATTGGATTTTAAGCAGGGCGTGCCACACCCAGGGACACAAAGTTGCCCGCGCGGAGGAGGAACGCGCACCATTGCAAGCCGCGCAGCTTGAACGCGCGCATGAGCCGGCCTTAAGAACCAAGGCATCTCAAGGGCGAACGGCGATCGCCTCCTCTGCACTCGCCATCAGCTTGTCCATACTGTCTCGAAGCTCGTTCTCGTCCATAACCTTACCTGCAGATCGAGCATCCGCGAGGATTTTTGCCACCACGCCCTCGTCTCCCGCTGCTGTGAAGCGAACGTCGATGATTTCGGCGACGTAGGCTTCGATATCGGTAATGCCGATCATTTCCGACACCCATTTGGCGAGAAGCCGGTCTCGATGAGAGTTCACCGTGAACGCCACCTCGGCGTCCAGGAAGTATTTTTCCTCCAACGCTCTTTTCCGATTTTCCAGTACGTTCATGGTGCGGACTCGCCATGGGAAGGCGCCGCACTCAATAAATGTTCGAGAAGAGTAGGATCTATTTTGACGAATTGCCGCCTCCGGTTATCGGCAGAAATCGACGGCAGATGAATGAATGTTGCGACACGCTGATAGGCCAGTTGTGAAAGCCCTTCGATCAATTCCTCATCCTGTACAATCTTGTAATCACCTGCCGGATTGATTCCATCGATATCCGGCAGTTCAAACGGTTGAGAAAAGTGAACGATGGTATTCGTTGTGCGCGTTGACATGGCGATAATCTCCAAAAACGATCTGACTACTGGCTGACGGAAAGCGGGTTGATCGCTTCATCCGGCCAGTATCACCGGGCGTTGCTATCGGAATTCGGGAGGATGGCGGGTCAAGGGTCTCTGACACCGCGGAAAGCCATAGCGGCCAAACGACGACCGATTATCATTACTCCCGAATTGCGTCGCGTTTAGGTCGGTCAAAGCACCAGGCCATTGCGCCGCACGCTCTACAATTCAGGGAAGCCGCCTCCAGAGTCTATGCAAATCGACGCGGAGATAATTTCACGCTCACCGCTCGCGATGTTCGTTGATCGTAAAATTGCGCATCAGCGACCGGCCGATCAGAGCCTGCAGAGTCCCGCGGTTGGTCTGCCAGCTCACATTAGTTTCAGCATTCCGTGCCGCGACTCGTTCATCGGCCCCTGTTCGCACCATTCGCGTCCAGCACTGAGGTCGCATTGTGTGCAGAAGATCACCACACAAGTACAACAACCTTCGAGCGATCCCCGACATGCGCGGCGAGCTCGGCGTTGAGAAGTTCGTCGAAAGATACCCTCTCAGTCTCTACCAACCGCGACAGCAGCCCCTGGACACGAGCGGTGGCCGCGAGCCGATTGCCGAAGGACTCCGCGAACTCGTCGAGTGAAGAGCTGGCATCCCGGGTCTTGGCGGAGACCGAGCGAATAACGGCGATGAGGTTTCGTCCGGTGCTGCAACTCGGCAAGCATCACGTCCTGGCGGCTCCGCAACTCCTTAAACTCTTGCACGTCGGTGCAGGTCCCGAGCCACTCCATCTCGTCGCCGTTTCGGGGTAGAGAGCGGCTATGATGCCGGACGTACTCGCCGTCCGAAGCTCGACGAATCCTGTACTCGCATTGGAGGCCGCCGTTCGCCGCGGCGACCTCCAATGCCGTCTATTACCGAGTCCCGGTCGTCGGACAAGCGCCCGCCATCCTATTCCCACGCTGTCTTCGACGGGCTGACCCGTGAACATTTCCCACAGGGGACTAAACCACAGCCTCTCGCCGATCGATTTGTGAGAAAGCCTAACCTGCCCGCTCCCGTCATCGTTCTTGCGGAGGCTTCTCAGCTCCATATCCGCACCTTGCCGTGACTATTGTGAGGATAAGGCCTCACGTTCGGCGCTCAACTTGCGATGAAGCGCATTGAGTTCGGCGTGCTTCGTTTCCTTAATATTGGGCGATGCCATCTCAGCATCGAGCTTCTTGAGCTGCTCACCGATTTCCGCTGATCGCTCTTTGCTACCGTTGACCTGTTTGAATTCGATCATGTCAATCTCCTCAATGAATATGCACAAGCTGCCCTTCCGGCAGCATTAGCAAGAGCTTTATTTTGTTTCTCGCTTTACAGGCGAAACGCTCCGCATCACGCGCTAACGGTTGAGAGAGAACACCGACGTTCATCGCGCGATATCTGCTCGTTGACAGCAAACGCCGTGAAAGGCGGGGACTGGCCCTCACCTGACGCGAGAGATACCCAGGTCCACCAAGGAACTTAAACCGGTTGAACCGGTTGTCTGGTCACGGCCGTGTGAACCCGGTCTGAGAAAGAGAAGAACCTCAATGAAGAATATAATCCTGGCCGCGGCGCTCCTTGGAGCGTCGGCACTGGCGGCTGCCGCACAGACGGCCCCCGCCCCCTCCAGCGATGCCGGGACGCCGGCGGTCGCGACGCCAGAGACGAAGAACCCGGCTGCACCCGTCGCAGGCGCGAACAGCTTCACCGAGGCTCAGGCCAAGGACCGCATCGAGGAGGCCGGCTTTACCGAAGTCAAGGACCTCAAGAAGGATGACAGCGGCATCTGGATGGCGGCCGGCATGAAGGACGGCAAGGCCGTCATGGTCGCCCTCGACTATCAGGGCAACGTCGTCGCGAAGTAACGCCCCTCCTCAAATCCGAAGGATACTTTCATGAAAACCATTACTGGACTTTTCGACGACTACACCGATGCAAGCTCCGCCGTCAGCGCGCTTGAGGCAACCGGCGTTCCATCGAATGACATCAGCATCGTTTCCAACAACTCGGACGAGCGCCATTCCGACAAGCAGTCGGGAGCTGCGACCGGAGCAGAATCCGGCGCGGGCCTCGGGGCCGTTGTCGGCGGCGCGGGCGGTCTTTTGACGGGTCTCGGTATCATGGCGATTCCAGGCGTCGGTCCCGTGGTTGCTGCCGGCTGGCTTGCGGCGACCGCAGTTGGCGCCGTTACAGGTGCGGTAGCGGGCGGGGCGGCCGGCGGATTGATCGGGGCGTTAACGGGCTCTGGTGTCTCGGAAGACGACGCCAATTTTTACGCGGAAGGCGTCCGTCGCGGCGGCACCCTGGTCACTGCCAAGGTAGACGATGCTCTCGCGCCCGAAGCCGAAGCAATCCTGAAGCGTTCGAACTGGGTCGATCCTACAGAACGCAAGGCCGTTTACAACGAGCAGGGCTGGACACGTTTCGACGACACACTCGACCCGTACGGGCCAGAGGAGATCGAACAGGAACGTGACCGCTACCGTCGCCCTCCGGCGGCCTGATCACAATACACGGCAGCCGTGAACGTGAGCGGAAATCCGATCCCATACATAAATTATTCCAAAACAAAGGAGCCAATCATGGCCAAGCAAATTAAAACACTCGACGTCCTGTTCCACGATACCTTGAAGGATGTCTATTTCGCCGAGCACAAGATCGTTGCGACGCTCCCGAAGATGCATGAAGCGGCCACGAGCAAGCAGCTCAAGGACGCCTTCATGAAGCATCTCGCCGAGACCAAGGTGCACGTCACCCGTCTCGAAGATGTCTTCAAGATCATCGGCAAGAAACCCGAGCAGAAGACCTGCGACGCTATGATGGGCATCGTCAAGGAAGGTGCTGAGATCATGGAAGAGTATGCCGGCGCACCAGCCCTTGACGCCGGCCTTCTTGCCGCAGCCCAGGCGGTCGAACACTACGAGATGTCGCGCTATGGCACCCTGCGCACATGGGCGCTGGAGTTGGGCATGAAGGATGCCGCCAAGCTCCTTCAGACGACGCTCGACGAGGAGCAGGCAACCGACATCGCCCTGACGTCCATTGCGACGAAGGTCGTCAATCAGAATGCCGAGAAGGCTGCCTGACACTGACGCAGCCCTCCGGTCACCGCTTACCGCCGCGGTGACCGGCCAACGCAATTCGGACAGCCAAAAGAAGGAACGCTTCAATGACCGAATTTCAGGATATCAGCATCGTCGAGTTGAACGAGGGCGCATCCGGGGCCTCCGTAGGGCCGCTCACGACAATGGTCCTGCAGCTTTCGGACGTTACGCCCGAGGCCTGGTCAAACGCCTTCAACGAGAGATGGAAAGGCCGCGCACCCGTGATGAGACGGGCCGCAACGGCTTCCGGGAACACGATCACCTCGGCCTGCATGCCCTATGAGCTGCAGAGCCAGATCACGGAACTCAACAAGATTATCGCCGAGACCAATTCTTCCTATCGAGATGGTGTCGAGCAGGCGGCAGCCCGGCAGGATGCCGATCTCAAGCATTTGAAGGCTACCCTGAAATACGACTAAGGACAGAGGCGCTCGACGGAGACATTTCTCGTTTGTCGTCCTCACCTCAGCGTCATGCCGCCCCATGTCTTATTGAAATGACTTCCCCGCTTCGAAGCTGTAAGATCACAGGTACAGAAGAAGCGATACCATCGATGACATCCAGGCGATCGGCCGGATGTCCGAGGTTCCCACAATCCTCGAAGTGATCTGCAAGACGGCCGGCATGGGGTTTGCCGCTGTCGCTCGAGTCACTGACGCCGCTGGGTTGCTGCGCCGTTCTCGACAACGTCGATTTCGGGCTAAGGGCGGGCGGAGAACTCAAAGTCGGGTCGACGATTTGCCACGAGATCCGGCAAAACCACGATCTTGTTGTCATCTACGATGTCGATGACAACCTCCAGTACCGCGACCATCACACACCTGCGATCTATGGCTTGAGAAGCTATATCTCCGTCTCGATCACGCGTCGCGACGGCAGCTTTTTCGGAACGCTCTGTGCCATCGACCCAACACCTCACAAGGTCGACAATCCCGAGACGATAGGCATGTTCCAGCTCTTCTCCAAGCTGATTGCCAAGAATCTGGATGGCAATGCCGATCTCGTTCAGGCGCAGATCGACCTTGCCGAGGAGCGCGAGCTCGCGGTCGTTCGAGAGCAGTTCGTCGCGGTGCTTGGTCATGATTTGCGAAATCCAATCGCTTCCATATTGGCGGGCATGAGACGCTTAAATCGCGCGGAGTGTATGGACGCGGACAATCGTGACGTTCTTGGTCTCATGCAGTCGAGCCGTCCGCATGCGCGATCTCGTTGACAACGTTCTCGATTTCGAAAATGCGCGCCTCGGCGACGGATTGAAGTTGGACGTTTTGGCAGAATCCTTCCTGCGCCCGGTTCTGGAAAATGTCGTTGAAGAGATCCGGTTGGTGCATCCAAATCTGGCTATCGTCTCCAATTTCGAATTCGATCGCGACGTCCGTTGCGACCATCCCCGCATTTCTCAGCTTCTTTCGAACCTAATCGGCAATACCGTGACACATGGCGACCGCACAAAGCCGATCGAAATCGGGGCAACGACGACTGGAGGCCACCTGGAACTCTGGTTGCCAACAGTGGCGAGCCGATATCAGAAAAGGTCAAGCCGGCCGTGTTTCGGTCCTTCTTCGGAGGCGAAGTCAGAAGCAGCCAGCAGGGTCTGGGTCTTGGGGCTCTATATAGAGAGCGAGATCGCCAGAGTGCACGGCGGAAAACTCTCTGTGCAACCGGACGAATCCGATACCCGGTTCACGTTGACGATGCCCCTAGTCCAGCCGGCGCGGATGCCATGAACGGCGGGCGCCCGTGCCGCATATCAGCTGATATCTCGGGGCTTGCTTGGTCCGTTCGGAAAGTGAGCTTTCAATGCTTCAAGAACGGTTTCAGCAGAAAATGGCTTCTGAATAAAACTCGCGTTGCCCGGGAGGTCCCCCTCTTTCGGCATTCTCGCTCCGGATGTGACGACCACCTCTATGTTCGGCCACCGCTCGGCGACCTTCTTGGCCAGCATGAAACCGTCAAGGTCCCCACCTGTCTGCACATCCGTAAAGAGTAGCTCCAACGAGCTGTATTTTTCGAGGAACGCGAAAGCTTCGTCGGCCGTGGCCGCCTCTACGACGTGATACCCGGCATCTGACATGAGGTCGGCGGTATCCATGCGTATCGACGGTTCGTCATCCACGACGAGTGCAATGGGTTCCGGGACCATGTCGAGTTGCTCACTATCCATGTTCGGTAACACCATCCGTGAAGGCTTGTTCCAAGCTTTTGATATGATTCCGAAAATACCCGCGAGAGCGGTGAGAATTTGGAAAATAGGGCCACGCAGTGAGCCGCTTTCTGTCGGTGAAAGGGGCCAAACCCCGTTCAAAGGACCAGGTTTATCGCGACCCATGGGTGGTAGGACGGATCGACCCTTAGGCGTCACAACGAAGATGCCGTCATCCCCTCGCTCCTGGCCGAAACGCCCGGCTATTTTCGATTTCCGCGCCGCCGGCGACTTTCCTGATATACGCCGCGACAGATACCATATCGACATTCTGACCGCACATTTCGTGCTAAACCCGGATCGTTTCGACGTGGTCGTCGCCTCCAACCTCTTCGGCGACATCCTCTCCGACCTTGGCCCCGCCTGCACCGGCACAATCGGCATCGCGCCATCCGGCAATATCAACCCGGAACGACGCTTCCCTTCGCTGTTTGAGCCCGTGCACGGGTCAGCCCCGGACATCGCGGGCCAGGGTATCGCCAATCCGATCGGCCAGATATGGGCCGGCGCCATGATGTTGGAGCATCTCGGCCGTCCCGAAGCAGCGGCAGCGGTCGTGAAGGCAATCGAAAGAGTGCTAGCGGATGAGTTATTGCGAACTCGTGACCTTGGGGGTGGCGCCGATACTATAACTTGTGGGACGCGGTGGCAGACGCGCATTGATTTCGGACCGCGCGCCCGGCAGGGAGGGCCCTACTCGGGTTGATCATGCTCGGGGGTCGGCGGTCGAACTAAGCTTTGAGCAACCTGACAAGGGACTGCGCACCGGCGGTGGACGACGCCGGATTTTGTCCAGTGATCAGCCTGCCATCGGTAATCGCGAAGCTCTCCCAGTTCGGCTTCTTTTCGTATAAGCCACCCAAACGCTTGAGTTCGTCCTCGACGAGGAATGGGACAACCTTTGTGAGTTTCACTTCTTCCTCCTCGCTATTTGCGAAACCAGTCACACGCTTGCCCTCTACGATCGGCACGCCCTGGTAAGTAGCGCGGTGCAAGACGGCCGGCGCATGGCAAACCGCGGCTACAGGTTTTCCGGAACTGTAGAAMGATTCAATAAGTTTGATTGACTCCGGATTATCGACGAGATCCCACATAGGACCGTGGCCGCCAGGGTAGAAGACCGCGTCGAAATCTTCGGAGCGGGCGTCGCTTAGCCTTCCGGTCGTCGCAAACACCTGCTGCGCTGCTTGATCAGCCTTGAATCGCGTCATCGCTGGTGTTTGGTTCTCGGGAAGGTCGCTTTTTGGGTCGACTGGGGGCTGACCTCCCTTCGGAGAAATCAGTGTCAGTTCCACCCCGGCGTCGTGAAAGACGTAATACGGCGCGGCGCCCTCTTCGAGCCAGAACCCGGTCTTGCGTCCCGTACTGCCAAGTGTGTCGTGCGAGGTGAACACCATCAGGATCTTCATCTTTCGCTCCTCTCTTCGGTTAAGCAGCGAGTGCTGCCGCCGAGATTGTGAGCCACGACTTCGAGATGCGCATTTGCACATTGGTATCGGGGAGACCTTGGTATTGGTTTCGAAGTCCTCTGGCCGAGGCGTGATCAGGCGCCGTGCCTTCGCAAGTTACCTGCACGGCGCCAACGGGCATTGCGTAATCCCCGGAGCAGTATCTGGATCGACTGCTAGGCGGCCATTGCCGCAAGGTGCTTCTCAAGTTCGTCGACATGCGCATAACCCGCGCCGACCCGACGAAGAGATCCGCCCTTCTTAATAAACAGCGTTGGGAAGCTCGAAACGCCCAGGGCACGAGACKTCGCGAAGTCCGTCGCTGCTTCCTCGATGGTGCTCCGTTTCTTGAAGGTATCGAAGAACTCCTCGGTAGTGACAGGATGACCAAGTTCCTCAAGTGCGCGGGATCCGACTTCCGCCAACACGAACCCGTTGGTGGTGTCTAGGGCATCGACATAGAACGCGTGCTGGAATGCCCGGAAGACCTTCAGAAGGTCGGCCTGGGGGCGGAGGATACGGGCGGTAACGACCGCGCGACATACGGGCTCGGTGTCGTAGACGAATCCAGTCCTTGCGAGCAGACCGTCGCGGTTGAACTCAACGCCGCTAGCTTCCTCGACCTTTGCCCAATGATGCAGTCTAAACTGCTTTCCCGCGTCGTCGAGAACGTCCGTCGCTCCCGCGCGCAGTCCACCTAGAACAATTTTCAATGAGGCGTCAGGACGCCGTTGGAGTAGAAGCTCCATCTGCTTGCTGAATCCATAACACCATGAGCACATCGGATCGGCGGCGAGTATGAGTTCCATTGCTTTTCCTTTCACTTGCTATTCGGTGCATGGCACATTTTGCACCATGCACCTGCTCCCTCGCTGACGCCTACCAACGACCGGCGTTTTGGCCACCGTCGACGTGGAGAATCTCTCCGGTGACGAAGCTTGCCCCTTCGAGGTAAATGACCGCGTCAACGATGTCGCGGATCTCGCCCATGTGGCCTACGGGGTGGAGGGCGGACAGGAACTCATGGGTCTCAGGAGCGTGCATTGGCGTTTTGATGATGCCTGGAGATACGGCGTTCACACGAACTCCCGTTTTGGCAAATTCGATCGCCAATTCCMTCGTCACGGCGTTCAGTCCGCCCTTAGTGAGTGAGGCAAGTGCGGCGGGAACGCCGGCCATCGGCTGATTGACGATACTCGTCGTGATACTGACGATGTGGCCGGAGCCCTGCTTGAGCATTTCCCGGGCCGCGTGCTGGGTGATGTGGAAGAAGCCCGAAACATTCACGCCGAAGTTCAAATCATAGTCGTCTTGTGTGAAATCCACGAATGGCTTCGCGGTAAACACGCCGGCGTTGTTCACTAGTGTATCGACGCGGCCGAAACGTTCGAGCGCTTGACGAATAACTCGGTCTGCGGTCTCGGAGTTGGAGATGTCGCCTGCGACGGCGTGGATTCCGTCGTCCGAACCCTGTTTTATCGAACGAGAAGTAGCGACGACGCGATAGTTCCGCTCGCGATATGCGCGGACAAGACCTTCGCCAATACCCTGCGAGGCGCCGGTGATGATGGCGACCTTTTGCTGATTGCTCATGATGTGCATCCTTTTCCATTGCAGCGGTCCTCACCAGGGCCGCCCGCCGCCCTTGGCGTCGGTGCTATTGATTTAGATGCACACATTGTCCGCGAGAATTGCTGCCTACCGGGAGACACTCAACCGTTTTTCGGCAGAATTCTCTAACAAGCCAGCTTCGGACGCGATCCGACTCAACTCCGCCCTCAGTCGTGGAGCCGCGTAATCGATGAAGGAGCGCACCTTCGCAACGGCGGTCCGACCCTGCGGTGCCAAGAGATGCACGGGAAGAGCCGGCGGCTCGGCCTCCGGAAGGACGATCTTCAGGCGCCCATTTCGAATGAACTCCGCAACGTGATAGGAGTAAAGCCTTGTAAGGCCGATGCCGGCGGCAGCAGAGGCGGACGCCGCGCGTACGCTATTGACCTCGTAGCGAGGGGTGAAGTGCACGGTTCGCGGCACCGATGATCCCTTTGCCGGGCCGAAACTCCAAGATTCTAGTCCGAAGTTCGTAAACGCTACGATCTGGTGCTTCGCGAGATCGGAGGGCTCGTCGATCGGCGAATTCTCAGCGAGGTATCGGGGCGAAGCAACGACCACGCGCCTGACCTCTCCACCGATCCGAGTGGAGATATGCGACGAGTCCGGGAGATTTCCGATCCGCAGGGCGATGTCGACGCCCTCATCGACGAGGTCCACGAAGCGATCGAGCATTAAGAACCTTGCAGAGACGCTCGGATGGGCGCGAAGAAATTCATCGAGGATCGGTCGGAGAATTTCTTCACCAAGGATAGGCGGGGCGGAGATCGTAAGAACGCCCATAGGCGCGGCCCGCTCCGCACCCGCGATGATGTCGGCCTCTTCGAGATCGGTGAGGATGCGGCGGCACGCGGCCGCATACCGCTGGCCCGCGTCGCTGAGCTTGAGCCTTCTTGTCGTCCGGTGAAGAAGTTCGACGCCGACGTGCGCTTCCAAGGAGTTCAGGGCGCGGCTGATTGCCGTAGGCGACCGCTTTAGCTTTCGGGCTGCGCGAGCCAGGCTACCCTCGTCCACGGCGGTGATGAACACCTTCATTGCGTCGATGCGATCCATTTCGTGCTCCGCGAATTTAAAGCATCAATTTATCGCGGGATCCGGACCATCAGTAAATGGCCGGCAGCCGCTCCAAGAGGAGAAACGGATGGGGGCCTCGCAAACCGAAATCCTCGCCAGCAAATTGCCCAATGAGCTGTGCGCCTTCTCCCCACGTCAACTGTTTTTCTGCAGCCGACGGTGGAGAGATCGTCCATCAATTCCTGGCCACCGATGCCCAGTTCGATGATCTCGATCGATGCGCAATGGCTACCCATTGCTGGAGCGAGAGAGTGTTGCGGCACCCTCTTTTTATAACGGCCTTTCGGAAGCCGAAGCTCACTTTACAGAGACGCCCCAAACAGCTTCGTAAAGCTGGCCTGTGAAAGTCTTGTCTCCAGGTTGGCCAGGCAGGCGTGCCGTAATCTCCTGCAACGTCCAAACGTTTCCATCCGGATCTTCGAAGCGGACGTAGGACGCGTAACTCTTTCGATCAGGGTTCGGTCCCTGCATAATGCCCTTGCCGTTGGAATGGTGAAAGATGCCACCGGCGTCGTGAAATGGCTCGCTGACCGCGATCCCGCGGCGGACCAAGTCGGCGCGCGCTACCATTATATCGGAGACGACAAGATGCATTCCTTTCACCGATCCAGGCGCCGCAGTTGTTATGTTTTGTCCGAACATAATGGCGCAGCCTGATCCTGGTGGACTGAACTGGACGATGCGGTAGTCGTCGCCCGTAGAATGGTCGATGTCGAGGTGCCATCCCAGGTTCGTGTAGAACAGCTTCGATTTCTCGGCGTCGGACACCGGAATGACGATTAGTTCAAGGTTCATCGCGACGGGCTTGGCATCGGACGTTTCAGCGATCCTGGTTTTCGTATCAGTAGCGGTCATATCCGGTTCCTTGTTTGCAACCACCGCGGCAGCTTCGCGATAGGAAGGACGTTACCTTAGGTGAATGCAGGCCCTCCATTGAACCAAGGTATTGTCGATACCTTAGTATCCGACCTGATCGGTTTGGAAGCCGCTGCGGACGAAAGGTCGATTAGGCGGCCGAGACAGCGAAGCCATAACCTGGCTTGCCTTGATCGTTCGACTATAAGCCCGAAATAAGCTCRAGGTCTCGTGAGGACGGCTCGTGTGGTCAGTGGCATCGTCTATGTGATCCGCAATGGTCTGCAGTGGAAGAATGCACCTTCGCAGTATGGGCCACATGAGACGCTCTACAACCGCTTCATTCGCTGGAGCCGGCTCGGTGTGTGCGACAGGGTTTTCGCTGCCTTGGCCGGCGAAGGCCCCCTGCCTGAGCACATCATGATCGACGCGACACATCTGAAGGCCCACCGCACCGCCGCAAGCCTTCTATGTTCCCCGTCGTATCGGGCGAACCAAGGGCGGGCTGAACTCGACGCTCGATGCCGTCTGCGATGATCACGGCCGGCCGATCATCATGCTGCTATCTGAAGGCCGATGAGCGACCACAAGGGCGCTCGGATCGTGCTCAACGCGTTGCCCAAAGCTGATTGCCTCATCGCCGATAAGGGCTACGACAGCACCTGGTTCCGCCAAGAACTCCTCGCCAGAGCATCTCTTTCCGATCTAGCGAAAAAGGCGTACGGCGGAATGCATCTGGACGGCAAGACATTGACGACCACGACAAAGCAGAGAAGCCGCGACCAATCCTGAGTTAGGGAAACGACGGCCAAAACTTTCTCCACTTTTTCCATAAATTGAATAGGCATTCCTATTCGGTGGGCGCGTCTTCGGTATTTTGAGGGAATATTCCTCATTCGAAAAAGCATTCCGATGCCTTTAAGCAAGATTGTCCTCGCCACAATGCTCTACCCCAGCGGCCACCATGTCGCTGCCTGGCGTCACCCATCGACGCAGGTCGATGCGAATATCGACGTCAATCATTACATCGCCGCTGCAAGATCGGCAGAGGCCGCCGGTTTCGACATCGCCTTCATATCGGATCGCCTAGGCGTTCCGAAGGCGCGCCCGGAAGCGCTGCGGCGTGTCGATGAATGGTCTCATCAGTTCGAGGCGCTGACGCTTGCGGCGGCAGTGGCGACGGCCACACAGACGATCGGTGTGGTAGCTACGGCATCGACGACGTTCAACGAGCCTTACAATCTCGCCCGCCAACTCGCGTCGCTCGACCTCATCAGCAACGGTCGCATCGGCTGGAACATCGTCACATCCTCGCTCGAACAGGAAAGCGACAACTTCAACCCAGGACCGAACTTCGATCATAGCGCACGTTACGAACGTGCCGACGAATTCGTTGAGGCAGTGATTTCTCTCTGGAGAAGCTGGAACCCGGAACGGTTTGTCCGCGACAAGAAGAGTGGTGTTTTCTTTCAGGATGATGCCGTCGGGCCTGCAGGACATCAGGGACGTTACTTCCGCAGCAAGGGTCCGTTGAACGTCCTGCCATCGCGCCAGGGGCGACCTCTGCTCGTGCAGGCGGGCTCCTCCGATGCCGGGAAGGCGCTCGCCGCGAAAACCGCAGACGTCGTCTTCACCGCGCAGACCGATATCATCTCCGCGCGAGGTTTCCGCGACGACATCAGGAAACGGCGCGAACTGGCCGGCAGCGATCCCGACGACGTTCTCATCCTGCCGGGCATCTTTCCGGTCATCGGCAAGACCAAGTCCGAAGCGGAAGACAAGTACGCCGAACTCCAGGATCTCATCCAACCGGACGTCGCCCTGTCGCTTCTCGAGACCTACCTCGGTGATGTCGATCTTTCTGATGTCGATATTGACGCCCCCCTGCCCGACCTGCCCGTCTCGAACTCCATCCGCAGCCGCCAGGCACTGCTTACCGAACTCGCCAGGAAGGAAGGACTGTCAGTCGGCGCACTCGCCCGACGGATTGCCGGCGCGCGTGGCCATGTCGAGGTCATTGGTACGGCAGAAGACGTTGCCGGGCACATCGAGGACTGGCATGCCGGCGGCGCCGCAGACGGCTTCATGCTGATGCCGCCAACATTTCCGCAGGGGCAGGACGATTTCATCTCCGGCGTCGTCCCCCTGCTCAGAAAGCGCGGCCTTCTCAACGCTGGCCCGCATACGGGATCGCTGCGCCAGAGGCTCGGGCTACCGGATATCCAGAAAGAACAAGCTCAGCCGGCGCGCAAGCTCGGCTGAACTCCGATCACTTCAAACCCATGTGGACACCCCTTATGACCCTGATCGCCAAGCCTATAACCGCAGTCTCCTTCGCAGCCGCAATACTTACGCCTGCGCTCGCGCTCGCCAATCCGATTACCGTCGCTGATCCCGGTTATGCTACCGCGCAAGGAACGGCCTATGTGGTGAAAGCCCTTCTCGAAGAGCAACTCGGGAAGGAAGTTCAGGCCGTCAAGGCTGCGTCGGTCCCGGTTATCTGGGAAGCCCTGAACCGCAATAGCGGCGAGATTGATATCTGGACCGATGTGTGGCTTCCGAACCAGAGGGCGCTTGTCAATCAATATGCAAGCGAAGACGGCAAGGTGAAGCTCGCCGCCAACTCTTACGCCGGCACGCAAGGCTACTGCACGACCAAGGCGGCCGCTGAGAAGTATAACGTTCACTCTGTCTTCGATCTCTCCGATCCCGCCAAGGCGGCGGCGTTTTCCGCTGACGGCAAGGGCAAAGGCAAGATCTGGATCGGCGCTGCCGGATGGTTGTCGACCAATATCGAAACCGTTCGTGCGCGTGATTACGGTTTCGCCGATTTCTTCGACTTGCAGACGACCGACGAAGCGGTCGCGACGGCAGATCTCGATGCGGCTGTAAAAGGCGGCACCGGCTGGATCGGCTATTGCTATGGGCCGCACCAGAACTTCGCACGTTATGAGCTGGAAGTGCTTGAAGAACCGGCACACGACGAAGCAAACTGGACGTTCGTAGAGCCGTCCGATCCGAACTGGCTGGAAAAGTCTTCGATCAAGTCGGCCTACAAGGACGCTGAGATCCACATCGCCTATTCCAACTCGCTGGCAGAAAGCGCTCCGGACGTCGCGGCCGTACTCGAAAAAGTGACCTTCAGCACCGAGGCCGTCAGCAAGSTCRCATACGCGATCGCGGTTGAAGGAAAGACGCCCGATGCAGCGGCAAAGGAATGGCTTGCCGCCAATCCCGATCTCGTCGCCGGTTGGATCGGGAACTGATCCATGATTGTGCTTGAGGATGTGTGGAAGGTTTTCGGGAGGGACGAAGGCTCGGTTCTGGCCGAAGCGCGTCGTCCATCCCCGGACGAGACCGTCCTCAAGCGCCATAAGGGCACCATCGCCGTCGGCGGCGCCAGTCTTCTGGTCGAGAAAGGTGAACTCGTCTGCCTGATGGGGCTTTCAGGCAGTGGCAAGTCGACGTTGCTGCGCCTTATCAACCGGCTCGTCGAACCGAGCGCCGGAACGGTGCGTGTCGATGGCACGGATGTTTGCTCGCTGGGGCACAAGGCTCTTCGGGAACTGCGCTCACGCAGGATCGGCATGGTTTTTCAGTCCCACGCTCTTGTTGCCCACCTGTCGATCCGCGACAATGTCGGCCTGCCCCTCGAAATCCAAGGTGTAGCCCGTACCAGACGAGAGGATCGAGCCGACGAACTCCTGATCCGCGTCGGTCTGGAAGGTCTGGGAGATGGACGCGTAAGCGCACTTTCCGGAGGGATGCAACAGCGTGTTGGCCTTGCGCGGGCATTGGCGGCGGATCCGGATATCCTCCTCATGGACGAGCCGTTCAGCGCGCTCGACCCGCTTATCCGACACGACCTACAGACCCAGTTCATGAGCCTCTCACGCGAACTCGGAAAGACAACGGTCTTCGTCACGCACGACGTCGATGAGGCGTTCCGGATCGCTGACCGCGTCGTGCTGATGCGGGCGGGCCGCATAGTGCAGTCGGGAACTCCAAACGACCTGATGAGGACCCCGGCCGACGACTACGTCCGGCGTTTCGTTCGCAATGCGCGGCTGTCGTCGTCCGACGATCTGTCTTCCCACAGAGACCGGGCAAGCGCATGAGCAATCACGTGGCACGAGATGAGGCTATCGGCCGGTTCGTCGTCGCGAATAAAGCCTATTACGTCGATGCGTTTCAACGCATTGGCGAGCGGCGCGGCTACGTTCCCTCACTCAACATCGCTTCGCTTGTCCTCGGCCCGATCTGGCTCGCCGGGCGCCATCTATGGTCGGCCTTCTGGCCTTTTCTGATTGCTGAACTGCTTGCGATCGTCCTGATCGCCTTCGGGCTGGCCGGCGGTGCGAGCCTTGATCAAGGMGCGCGCGCCGATCGCCTCGAAGCTCTCCTCGTCACGCGCCTCGCCGAAATGAAGACAGCAAACGAAAAAGATCCCACATCCTCCATCGCAAAATCGTTAACAAGTTCGGCCAGCGCCCTAGACCAGGCCGCGAAGGATGCGCGCAGGCATGCAGATGACGCAAAGTCGGGCGCCTTTCTCATCGTTCTGACCGGCATGGGCCTTCTTGTATTTTCGCGCATCCTGCTGGGAGGATTGGCCAACCATCTCGCAGAACGCCGGTTCCGCCAGTGGCGCCTCGAACATGGTGAAGCAAAAGGCGGATTTAGTCTCTTGCACGCATTTGGCGCCACGGTGCTGCTAGCCGTCCTCGTTCCAATCATATTTCTGCATTTCCACGAGCGCACATTGTTCAGCGCCTTTCCGAGCGACCCGTCGTGGAATTCCGGCGTCGCAGCCTGGCTCGACACGGCCGTTGCCTCCTTCAGCAATTCGATTGCTCCCGTCGCATCAGCGTTCACGGCGTGCATCGAAACGATGCTAGGACTCATGGAGGCGATCCTCACCAAGACGCCGTGGCCGGTCGTCATGAGCCTGATCCTCGCAATCGCCTGGCAACTTGCCGGATTTCGGATCTTTCTCCTGACCCTGGTGGCGGTGAGCTATCTGGCGATCCTTGGATATTGGGAGAAGAGTATGCAGACGGTTGCGCTCCTCGGCGCCGCCGCACTGCTCTCGATCGTGGTCGGCATCCCCCTTGGAGTTCTGTGCGGCTACAACAAGAAAGTGGCTGCGGTGCTGCGCCCGCTGCTCGACCTCATGCAGACCATGCCGGCATTCGTCTATCTGATACCGGTCATCGCCCTGTTCGGGATCGGTAAACCGTCGGGCATCATCGCCACGATTATCTTCGGCATACCGCCGGTAGTCCGATTGACCGCGCTCGGCATCGCCTCGGTGCCTGGATCGGTCCGGGAGGCCGCCATCGCTTTCGGTGCGTCCCGTTCATTCGTTCTCTTCAAGATCGACCTGCCGACGGCTGCACCCTCAATAATGGCGGGCGTCAGCCAGACCATCCTGATGTGCCTGTCCATGGTAGTGATTGCGGCTCTTATCGGTGCCAAGGGCCTTGGAGAAGATGTCTTGCATGCCCTGCAATATGCTGCCCAGGGACAAGGTCTGCTGGCCGGCGTCGCGATCCTGCTCTGCGCGATCGTGCTGGACCGCGTGGTGCAAGGCCGTCGGACCCCTCGTGACTGACAATCAGACGGCCAGCGGTTTCGACGAATTCGTCGAAAAGATCGTTCCCCATCTTCAGGAATGTGGCACGACTTCCATTCGAGGAACGCACCCGGCCTCACCTCATGAGATGAGGCGGCGCGCACCCGCAGGGGACTGGCATCGTTCATTGGTTCGCTGCGAACGGCGGCCAGCGCAGCGCAGGACCCTGCGCCTGATGGATGGATGTTGCGCGCTGCCTTATCGCCAAAGTGAAATTTGTTCCCTCTCCGGCAGCACTGGGGTCCGAAAGACGCGCGCCGATCGTGTTCCACCATGGCTGTGCGGTGGTACCAGGTGCAAGCGCGCAGGAGGCATATCTCGTCGAGAAGGGCACAATGATTGGAGGGGTCGTGATGCAAAGGGCCGCACAGGCGCGCATTGTGTAAACCCAAGCTCAACCTGGATTTTCAACGACTTTCGGGAACAAGCGTCATCTCTGACGCATGAAGTTAACAATTACCACCCCAAATATTGCCGTTAACGCTCCGATCGTCCCAAGAAGGGAGGGAATCTCTCCGAGCCAGATGAAGCCGATAAACGTTGCGGTAGGCGGTACTCCATATAAGAAGTTCGAGGCGCGCGCAGCCGTCAGCCGCTTCAAGGCGATTGCCCACGTCACATAACCGATCGCCGTCGGAAAAATTACCAGGTAAGCCACGCCAAGGTTGACGGCGGCCGGGGCAGCRATAACCGCTTCAATCGTTGCCGGAACAGCTGGTAATAGCGGTAAGCAACCAATTAGCAAAACCCAGGCTGTAACTGCCAGTGCCGGCATCCGGTTGAGTATGGGCTTTTGCAAGACACTGGCGACTGCCGCGCACAAAGCCGCCGCGAGGATCAATCCGGCGTTAGGATCGAAATCGAAAGCCCCGTCGGCACTGGCCGCAATGAGCGCCACGCCACAAAATGACACGGCCGTACCGACCCATCCCCATAAGCCGAAACGCTCTCCTAGAGTAAATGTCGCTATGAGGGCCGTGAATACAGGCATCGTGTTGACAATGAAGCTGGCAGGTCCCGCCGCAACGCTTTGTTCTCCGGTATTTAGCAGGACGGCGTACGCCGCGATAAAAAGAAAGGCAGCGACCGAGAGGCGCAATAGGTCAAGCCCTTTTGGCCTTGTCCAACGGAACATGAGATAGCCGAGAGCGATCACTCCGGCGGCGACGTAACGTGCAGTCGCGAGCTGGACGGGCGTCAGGGGGCCAAGACAGATTCGGATGACAACAAAAGATGATGCCCAAAAGAGGATCGTTATGACGATCGCGGCAAGAGCCGGCGCGTCAAAGGTGTTTTTCGTTGGATTGTCTGCGAGGACGGTCATTGGCGCTCCTGAACTTTTGCCTAAATTAGGCACCGAGTCTCGGCTTGAAAAGCATCGCAATCGATGCTCTCATGTGCCTATGGTTCACAGCTCACAAACGCTTCCGCCGCTCGATACGCTCGAGACTTTCTCTCGTGCCGCCCGGCTGGGCTCTTTTTCCGCCGCCGCGCAGGAAGCCGGTATCACCCATGGTGCCGTCTCGCGGCAGATATCGCGATTGGAGCGCTGGTTGGGCGTGCAGCTGTTCGCCCGACAGGCTCGAGGGGTCAGCCTGACCCCGGAAGGTATGCGCTTCTTTGCCCGAGCCCAGGAGGCATTGACACTTCTGACCGGCAGCGATGAGCGGTGGGTTCCCCGCCGCCACAAGACAACCGTCCGACTTTCGCTGACACCGTCGGTCGCGTCGCTTTGGCTGTTTTCCCGCTTGCCAAATCTTGAACGTGACGACCTTCATCTTGATTTGCTGCTGGAGCATCGTCTGGCGGATTTCAGTGAAGGGACGGACCTTGCCATTCGTTGTGGCAAGGGGCCTTGGGCCGGCGTACGGGCTGTTCCCCTCTGGGCCGAAAGCTCTTTTCCCATCATGTCGCCTGCACTTCTCTCAAAGCTTGGGGAACACCGGGATGCGCGGTCGCTGCTGGCAATGCCTCTTCTTCATGATTCGACGATTGAAGGATGGCGCCGGTGGCTCGCGGCAGAAGGTGTTGAGTATCTTCCTCGCGGCCAGGATCGCCGGTTCGAAGACTACAATCTTGTCATCGACGCTTGCGTTCAAGGTGTGGGTATAGCATTAGCTCGACCCCCGCTCTCGGACGAGGCTCTCGCCGGTGGTAGCCTTGTATCCGTCTCCGAGCGGACCCTCAAGTATCACGTTTCCTTTCATTTGATTCGTCCAGAAGGTGGACTGAGCGGGCCAGCGATAGAACTTGCCCGACGACTGCTCAGCGAAGCGGGGCAGACAGAGGCGACGATTGCGGCTTTTACAGCGCCAGGCACATCGCGACAGTGATAATTAATGCCCCTCTATCAACGGCAATAGATTGCCTTTTGTTTGGATGGAGCGATTCACGCTGCTGGTTGTGCGATCAACCACCACTGACTGTTCAACTTTTTACCCTTATTTATCCCAGGCCCGAAGACCGCTGGTGCTAGTCCTTTTTCCAGAGGCGCTGATGCTCGATCAGCACCCACTTTTGAAAAGGAACGCATCATGAAAAAACATCTTATTACCACTGTCGCACTTCTTATGGCGATTACGCCCGTTGCGGCCGAAGCCCGCTGCCTGCCGAATAGTGCGGTCATTGCCGCGAAGGCTGTTCCCGTAATTCAATACAAAAACACGACGATCGACGGTGTCAAGGTTTTCTACCGCGAAGCCGGCCCAAAGGACGCGCCGGTCCTGCTGCTCCTGCACGGATTTCCGACCTCGTCACATATGTTCCGCAACCTCATTCCGCTGCTCGCGGATCGCTACCGCGTGATTGCACCTGACTATCCCGGCTACGGCCAGAGTGACGCACCCGATCACAGCAAGTTCGACTACACATTTGCGAATCTCACCAATATCGTCGACAAGCTGACCGAAAAGGTTGGAGCCGATCGCTACAGTATGTACGTCATGGATTACGGCGCGCCGATCGGATACCGCCTGGCGCTGAAACATCCAGAACGGGTCGAAACCCTGATTGTGCAGAACGGCAATGCCTATACCGAAGGCCTCGCCGCATTCTGGGATCCGATCAAGGCCTATTGGGCCGAGAAGACGCCAGAGCGCAGGGAAGCACTCGCCGGCCTGGTGACGCTCGAAACGACGAAGTTCCAGTACACCGACGGCATGGGTGATGTCGCACATATCAGCCCCGACAACTGGGTTGTCGATCAGGCCCTGCTTGATCGCCCTGGTAACAAAGACATTCAACTTGATCTGCTGGGTGACTACGGTAGCAACGTTCCGCTTTACCCGCAGTTCCAGGCCTTCTTCCGCGATCACCAGCCGCCGACGCTGATCGTCTGGGGCAAKAACGACAAGATCTTCCCCGAACCCGGCGCACATCCCTATCTTCGCGATCTTCCGAACGCCGAGATGCACATTCTGGACAGTGGTCATTTCGCCCTTGAGGACAAACTCGACGTGATGGCGCCGCTCATCCGCGATTTCCTCGACCGCAAGGTTTGCGACTAATCGATAACTAATCCATTTCGCGGGGCCAGCGGCCCCGCCGCCAGCCCCCTCAAAGGAAAAGATCATGACCAATCCCGTTTTGGGTACCCAGGCAACTGGGGCGCCATCCCTTTCGATCGTCCTCGTGCACGGTGCTTTTGTCGACGGCTCAGGCTGGCGACAGGTTTATGGCGAACTTGTCGACCGCGGATTTGAAGTGCTTGTCGCCCAACACCCGACGATCTCGCTTGAAGGCGACGTTGCCACCACCGAGCGTCTGATCGCTGCGGCCCGACACCCGGTTCTTCTGGTGGGCCACAGCTACGGTGGAGCCGTCATCACTGAAGCCGGCGCCAACCCCAAGGTCCGGTCGCTGGCCTATATCGCGGCATTCGTACCGGATGTCGGAGAGTCGGTCGCGGCGCTGAACGAAGCTCCTGAAGAGCCTGGCGAGGCAAAGGCGCCGCTGCTCCCCCCGCAGGACGGCTACCTTGTTGTCGACCCGGCCCGCTTTCCGGAAGCCTTCGCAGCCGATGTCGCCCATGCCACCACGCGGTTCATGGCGGCGGCGCAGCTGCCCTGGGGCCTTGCGGCGGTCATTGCGCCCCTCACCCATGCAGCATGGAAGACCAAACCCAGCTTCTATCTCGTTGCGTCCGCCGACAGGATGGTGCCTCCAAGTGCGCAACGCCGGATGGCTGCCCGTGCCGGGGCAGCGATCACCGAAATAGACTGCAGTCACGCCGTGATGATGTCGCACCCGCAGGAAGTCGCCGCATTCATTGCGGTCGCCGCCTCGGCCTCAACGCCGACCCAGGGAACCAGACAATGAACCGGCCCGTCACCTATCACCGAACCACGAGCGTTGCCGGAGTGGAAGTCTTCTACCGCGAGGCCGGAGAGAAGGGCGCACCTGTCGTGGTGTTGCTGCACGGTTTTCCGAGCTCTTCGCACATGTACCGCAACCTCATTCCAGCGCTCGCCGACCGCTATCATGTGATCGCGCCCGACCTTCCGGGGTTCGGTCTGTCGGGAATGCCTTCTTCGAGCGACTTCGAATATGGCTTTGCCGCCTTCTCGAATGTCATCGCTAGCCTTCTCAAGCAACTGGGTGTTGAACGCTACGCTCTCTATGTCATGGATTATGGCGCGCCAACCGGGTTTCGCGTGGCGCTCGCGCATCCGGACCGGGTGACCGCCCTGATCGTCCAGAACGGCAATGCCTACGAGGATGGCATGGGAGATTTCTGGGCGCCGACGCGCGCCTATTGGGCCGACAACGGCCCGGTAAACCGCGACGCGATGCGGCCTTTCCTGTCGCTCGACGGCACACGTTTCCAATATCTCGCCGGCACGAAGGACGAGGCGCGGATCGATCCCGCGGCGTGGCTGTACGATCAGCTCTTGCTCGACCGCCCGGGCAGCGCGGAAATCCAGCTGGATATTATCTACGACTATCGGACCAACGTCGCGCTCTACCCCGCGTTTCACGCTTATCTGCGCGAACACCAGCCGCCTACGCTGGTCCTATGGGGCGAGCATGATCCCATCTTTCGGCCCGAGGGAGCGCGAGCCTATCTCCACGACCTGCCCAACGCCGAACTTCATTTTTTCGATACCGGACATTTCGCCCTCGAAGACAAGGCKGACGAGATGATCCCAGTAATGCGCGACTTCCTCGCCCGAAACCTGACCCACTAACTGAAACCTAAAAAGGGACAATGACCATGTACAATAGCAAATCCAAGCCGAGCGTGCTTCCRACCGGTGGCGGCGCGGCCCTCATCGATCCC
The DNA here is from genome assembly GCF_056397645.1 of Rhizobium sp. 05L429. Classification (NCBI taxonomy): domain Bacteria; kingdom Pseudomonadati; phylum Pseudomonadota; class Alphaproteobacteria; order Hyphomicrobiales; family Rhizobiaceae; genus Rhizobium; species Rhizobium sp. 05L429. The sequence continues at coordinate 84,508 of NZ_JBFTNV010000028.1, forward strand.
TCCGACGCCCTGATCCTGCTTCTCGATCACCAGTCGGGGCTGTTCCAGACCGTTAAGGACATTTCGGTGTCTGATCTGCGCCGGAATGTGGAGATGATCGCCAGGCTTGCCACTCTTTTGGATATCCCGGTGATTACGACCGCCTCGGAACCTGCCGGCACCAATGGTCCGCTGATGCCCGAGATCCATGAACTGGCTCCGCACGCCGTCTATGTGCMGCGTAAGGGGGAAGTGAACGCATGGGACAATGATGATTTTGTCGCAAAGGTTCGCTCGGCCGGCCGCAATACTCTCATCATGGCAGGCGTCTGGACCAGCGTCTGCGTGATGTTTCCAGCGCTCGACGCCCGCGCCGCCGGTTACGACGTCTATGCGGTCCTCGATGCGTCGGGGGATCCGAGCGAAATGGCCTCTCGGATTTCGCTTGCCCGGTTCGTGCAGGGCGGCGTCAAGCCGACATCGACCAACGCATTGCTGTCCGAGCTTCACCGCACTTGGGCGCGGCCTGAGGCTGCCGAACTCGGCAAGCTCTACGGACTGGTCGCGCCCAACTATGCTGCGGTGGCCGAGAGCTATGCGCGAGCGCAGCAGGCCGCTAGAGAGGCAATCTAGCACTGTATGCATCCCCCGCCCTGCGAACTGACCACACCTTAGGGAGATACGATATGACTTATGGTATCGTGGATATCGCGATCACGCCTGCAGTTTGCAGGGCGCAAGCAGAAATGGGAGCGGATCGTCTCTGGGTCCGACTTCAAGGGGCACCGCAAATTCGACCGGTTCTCGATGAGAGAAATCGCGTTCATCRCACAGCGCGACAGCTTCTATACGGCGTCGGTTTCAGAAACGGGCTGGCCCTATGTCCAGCATCGCGGCGGGCCTCAGGGCTTTCTCAAGGTCCTCGATGATAGAACGCTCGCCTTCATCGATCACCGTGGTAATCGCCTATATTATCAGCACCGGAAATCTGGCAGAACGACCGTACATGCCTGTTTCTGATGGACYATCCAGCCCGTACCCGGCTGAAGATGAGAAGCTGGAACTCAACGCGGACGCGGTGCTCACGGAGAGCATCACAGGCCGTGAATATGGAGCCAAGGCTGAACGCCTTTTCGAGCTGAAGCTTGAGGCGCTCGACTGGAATTGTCCGCAACATATCGTGCCGCGGTTGACCGAAGCCGAATTTCTGGCGACCTCACCGCACCTTCTGGACAAGATTACCCAGCTGGAGCGAGAAAATGCATCGCTCATGGAGCGCATCGGCTCGCGACGAAAAGATTGAGGGGGCAATCATCGAACCTCAAATTGAAGCGCCAGGTCAGCGCAAGTCTGTTGTAGCCATGGCAAGCTGGGTCCGCTTGGTCGCTGCGCCCGCACCCATGGCAAGCGCGCTGTTCAACGACTTCTGGAAATAGCGCATTGCTTGGTGTGGACGGGCTCTTCCAGCCTCAATCATGCCCGCGACGCGCCAAAGATCCGGATGCCACCAACGTTCCTCACGAATCCCGATTTCGCCAAGCACGGCGCGCAGGCTATTCTCGGCAAGTTGCATCTCGCCTACAGCAATATAGGCCTCCGCCAATAGGCTGCGGTAGAAAGGGACGCGAGCACGCCAGCTTCCCCGGAGCAATCTGGCAATGCTGTCTTGCATCAAGGTAAAACCAGCTTCGTCWCCTCGAGCCGACTGGATAGCACCGTCGAAAAATGTGGCTGCCCCCTCGTAAATGCCGACGCTTTCACGCCTGCTGACGTCGGCCAACTGCCGCTGAAGCTGCGAAGCGGTTTCCAGATCACCCTCAACGAAAGCGATGGGTAGAGCAGCCAGCGAGATGGCATTGCCCAAAGATATCATGTGATCGATATCGGCGGCACGATCAATGGCGCGACTGGCCAGACTGGAAGCGCGATCAGGGTCACCCTGTAACCAGAACAAAAATGCCTGAGACAGACGAATGCCAACGGGTAAGTCGACCTGGAACCGGGACAGTCCATGCCCCTCTTCAAGGTGACCCCATTCACCCATCAGCGCCTCAAGATGCGCTGATGCTGAGTTTAGCTCACCAGCGTAAATCTCGATATGCGCCAACAGCCGCTTGCCGTCGGGCGCTGATGCCCAGTCCAAACCCTTTGCTGCCGCAAAATCGTTCATGCTGCGTAACGCCGTGCGCGGCCGGCCGGAATAAGCAAGGAAAACGGCTTGTCCGCATGCCGAGCGCACTTGAAACTCGGCATCGCGAGACCCGTTCGCATGATAGATACTTTCGCGCCAGGCATCTTCAGTTTGCGGGTGCATGTTTCGTGCCAGCGTCATGGCCCAGGCCCGCGCGGTGGAGAGCTTTGCTCGTCCCATAGGCGCAAGCCCTACCAATGCAGCGCTGTTTGAGCTTGCAAGGTCGATCGCCTCCAGCATTTCCCTGAACGCTGAAAGCTCTTGCCACAGCGGCAATGCAGCGACCACCAGTTCGACACCCAAAKCAGCGTCGCCTGCAGGATCGAACGCCCAGGCGATCGCGGCGCGGACATCGTCGATCTGCCTCCGATATTTCCCGAGCCATTCGCGAGACGTCTGTGATGACCATTCCCGTTCGGCGATCTGCAGCTTATCCCTTATCCGGATGGCAAAATGTTGCCGTGCTTTCTCCCTGTAGCGTGAACCAAAAAGACGCCGTGCAGCATAGGTGCCGGTGCTCTCGGCCAGCCTGTAGTTCACAGTCCCACCGTCGTATTCTGCGGCGACGAGCGATTTTGCCACAAGCTGCGATAGGGCGTCGCGTCCGATCATTGGCTCGAGAGCGCCAGCGGAATACATAGCCTCCACGTCGTCAGTGTTGAAACGTCCCGAAAACACCGAAAGCAGACCGAGCAATACAGCCTCGCGATCGGGAAGAAGCCGATAGCTCCAGTCGAGCGTGGCCTCCAGCGTCTGGTGGCGCAAGGGCGTATCCCTTGCGCCCCGACTCATCGAATCAAAGCCATCCTTGAAGAGGTCATCGAGCGCCGAGGGTGGAAGAACACTGGCCGTGCCGGCGGCCAATTCGATAGCGAGTGCCAGGCCTTCCAACCGGGTGCAGATCGAGACGACATTCCGAACATATTCGTCCGTCGGTTTCCCAACGCCAGAGCCGCGCGCCTTGGTGATGAAGAGCTGGACGGCCGGAAACTGCACCGCATCGCTCGTGGAGAGCGCCGTTGTCGGGTCTGGATAAGCGAGCCCGGAGAGAAAATGGATCTGCTCTTGCCGCGTCCTCAGCGGCTCGCGGCTGGTCGCGAGGATACGGGCAGCAGGAACCTCTGATGATATCCGCTCGACCACCGTCGCGGCCATCGCGATGACGTGCTCACAATTGTCGATGATCAGAAGCAGCTTGTTGCTACGAAGGACATCGATCACGCCTGTGATCGGATCGTCAAATCCGAGGGAGACGCCGAGAGCGGACGCGATCGCTGGCACCACAAATCGCGGATCGCTGAGCGTCGAGAGATCAGCAAAGGCGATGGCCTCGCCTGCCCCGCAGGATTGCTGAGCAACCGTGACCGCAAGAGACGTTTTTCCGGCCCCCCCTGGCCCGACGATGGTGACATAACCCGGTTGGTCGAGCTGGCCGCGGATTTGCCGGATCGCGTCATCGCGGCCGAGGAGCTGCCTCACCTGGGGTGGAGCGGTATGATGACTTGTGATTGAAGCAATCTGTCGTGCTGGCGCCGGGCGATCGCTTTCCAACTCGACGACGAATTTGTAGCCCCGGCCTGCGATGGTTGCGATATACTCCGTGGCAGGATCGAGTTCGGCCAGCGAGCGTCTAAGGTTGCCGACATTGACCTTCAAGTTATGGTCGTGGACGATATAGTCTGGCCATACGTGCGCGAACAGATCTGCTTTGCTGACTACCTCGCCAGCCCGCGCTACGAGGAGGGTGAGAATATCGAAACCTCGCCCGCCGAGCCCGACGGCCTGCCCCTTATACAGGAGGGCTTGGGCCTCTGGCATCAGCCGGAAATCGCCAAACTGGTAGGCGGTTTGTTTCGACAAGGTACGCGACCGACCGTCGTTCGACACTTAGCCCTCACACATCCCAAAATCCAGACATCACACCGCACTTGCCCATTTGCAAGACATATCTAGGGCGAGCTAATGGCCAGTTTGTTCAGCTCTCACACAGGGATCCTGCACAGATATGAACCGTTAGTTCGATACTGGCAGTGCCCCAAACCATGTTCCGTCGCGACGGGTCAGTAATCGGCACCGCAGCCATCAAGCGTTTGGTATATGGGTGCTGTGGGTTGGAAAATACCGAACTCGCTGGTCCCATCTCCACGATCTCACCGAGATACATGACTGCTACTTTGTGGCTCATGCGTTCGACAACCGCCATGTCGTGCGAAATGAACAGGTAGAAGAGACCAAGCGACTCCTGGAGGTCAAGGAGGAGGTTGATCACCTGAGCCTTGATGGAAACGTCCAGTCCGGAGACTGACTCGTCCGCAGCGATGACTTTCGGTTCCAACGCGAGGGCACGGGCGACACAGATACGCTGCCTCTGGCCGCCGGAGAATTGCTGCGGGTATCCCGTTAGAACAACAACTCGCCTATTGAGAGCTTGCGGAGCGCGACGGCGATATTGGCAAGCAGCGCTTCCTTTTTCGGGCCACGGTCTGGATAGCGGGTCATGTTGTCGCCATTGTGCATGAAGACATATCCGCCCCGTCTGGTCTGGGTCGGATATTGCCATATCCAGTCCGCCGGTTTCGGATCATGTTCAGACCCGACATCGGTGAGCCAGATCGCTCCGGGCGGCGGATCGGTCCAGCCGCGCGCATACTGGCCGAAAATTCCCTTCCACCCATCGAAGCCGTCGCCGAGATCGGAGAAGATGGCGAAGCGGTCGTCGCGGATGCGGACCTTGATGTTGGTGAAGGGACGCGGCGGCACGGCGTGGAACGGCGCCATGAAGGGCAGCCAGGGTTGGCAGGGTTCGGCCGCGATGATCAGGTTTCCGCCGCGTTCGAGAAAGGCGAGGAGATCGTTCGCCCGACTCTTCAGGAAGAACTCGTCATGGCTGCTTGGAATGTAGAGCGTATCTGTCTCGGCGAGCATTTCGGGGCCGAGGTCGTAGAGCGGAGCGAAGAGCGGTTCGAAGCCTGCTTGCTTCAGGCTCTCCTCAATCCATTCGGGATGCCATTCCGAGGGGAAATGCGAGCATTGCAGATAGGTGAAGCGATTTCTCGCCGGCCGCACGATGCCGAGTTCGCGGTTCAGCCAGGGATAGAAGGAGCGCAGGAAGAGGGTGGTGGCCGGCATGAAGCGCTGGCCGTTGTGCGAGTGCGGGTCGAGCGTTRCCAGCAGCAGCCGGCCGCCGCCGGCGGGCAAAGCGGGAAAATCGAGAAACAGGCTGCCGCTGCCGTCGTCGATTTCGAGGATCGAGCGCGCGCCTTCGGGCACGTTGTAGGAGCCGCCCCAGTGCCAGCTCATATGCGAGAGCGGCATGCTTTCGGTGATCGGGTGGTGCGGCTCGGTGAGCCGGACCTCCAGCTTTTCGCCCTTCGTCCACCACAGCCAGTCGCGGCAATTTCCGGGCGTCCATTCGAGCCCCGGAATGTCGATCCAGTCGGCATGGCCCTGCAGGCAGACGACGAGGAAGCCGCCGCCCGCGAGATAGGCGTTCAGCTGCTGCGCATGCGGGAGCGGTGCCGCCGCATCCATCGCATCCGGCATGACCACGGCGGCGTAGGAGCTGAGATCGACCTTGGGCAAGTCGTTGATGTAGATGAGGTCGTCGACATAGTGGCGGAAATCCTGGAAGCTGCGCAGCTGCCAGCTATTGCCCCAATGGATATAGGCGATGCCTTTGCCTGACCGGGTGGATTCAGTCATCGAGACGGGCTCCTTCATGGCGGAAGACGGGCGCATAGGTGTGCTTGGCAAGCCCGTCGAAATCGGCGCGCGCGATCGGCAGGTCGTAGAGGTCGGTCAGGTTTTCGGCGCTGAGCGCTTCCTCCGTCGGCCCGCAGGCATATTGGCTGGCGCTGGTCATCAGCAGCACGTCGCTTGCAATCTCCACCGCGTGCTGCGGCATGTGCGTGGAAAAGACGATCGTCATGCCGTGCTCCTCGCGGAGATACGCGAGCAGGCCGAGAACCTTGTCCTGGTTCTTGTAGTCGAGGGCGGCGCAGGGTTCGTCGAGCACCAGCAGCTCGCATTCCGATGCCAGCGCCTGGGCGATCATCACAAGCTGGCGCTGGCCGCCGCTCAGCGAATTGAAGGCCTGCGGTTCGAGATGTTCGATATCGAGCATATGGAAATAGTGCCGCGCGATCTCATAATCTTTCCTGCGCGGCGCACCGAACAGACCGAGATGGCGCGCTCTTCCCATCAGGGCGATATCCAGCGCGGAATAGGCGAAGGGCACTTCGAACAGCTGCGGCACGAAGCCGACCTGGCCGGCGACCGCAAGCCGACCGGACTTCGGCTTGATGACACCGATCAGCGTATTGATCAGCGTCGTCTTGCCGACGCCGTTGGCGCCGAGCACGGCGAGAATCCGCCCGCGCTCCAGGCGGAGGCTGTAATTGCTGAGGATGGTTTTGCCGCCCCGCTCGACGGTGAGATCGCTTGCCTCAATCACCGGCCCAGCCTCCCCTCGCATGCAGACGGCGCAGGATGACCGCAAAAACGGGAACGCCGATCAGCGCGGTGATGATGCCGAGCGGGATCTCCGCGGTGCTCACGGTTCGCGCGAGATTGTCGACCATCAGCAGATAGATCGCGCCGATGACGCCGGAGACCGGCAGCAGCCGCTGATGGTCGGCGCCGACGAGCGCGCGGGCGACATGCGGAATGACGAGGCCGACCCAGCCGATAATGCCCGATGTCGCAACCACGCCCGCCGAAACCAGCGCCGACGCCAGCAGAATGATCCATTGCACCAGCACGACCTTCGTGCCGAGCGCCCTCGCTTTCTCCTCGCCGAGCGACATGATGTTGATCTGGAAGCGCAGGAGATAGATCGCAATACTTGATGGCACTACCGCGACGGCGACCAACAGCACATCGGCATAGCTGCTGGAGGCGATGCTGCCCATCAGCCAGTAGGTGATGGCGGGTAGTTTCTGGAAGGGATCGGCCAGCAGCTTGGCAATGGATATCGCCGCCGAAAAGAAGGCCGATATGACCACGCCCGCCAGGACCAGCGTCAACATGCTGGTGCGCCCCCGCACCGTCGACAGCAGCTTGACGAGCAGGATGCTGCCGATGCCGAAGAGGAAGGCCAAGGTCAGCAGAAAATAGCCCTGCAAGCCGACGAGGATCGCCAGCGTTCCGCCGAAACCGGCCCCTGACGTCACGCCGATAATACCGGGATCGACCAGCGGATTGCGAAACAGCCCCTGCAGCGCCGCGCCCGAAATGGACAGGCCGAAGCCGACAATAACAGCCGCCATGATGCGCGGCAGGCGGACCTGCTCGACCACGACTTCCTGCACCGGATCCCAATAGGGCGTGACCAATGGGTGGACGTTGTCGATCAGGATATAGGCGACATCCCGGACCGACAGGTTGTAGCGGCCAATCGTTACCGAATAGAGGATGGCTGCGACCAGCAGGCCGATCAGAACGGGAAGGACGGAAACCGAAGCCAGTTTCCGCCCCGTCCGGCCCGGCGCGGCGGCGTTCGCATGCCGCGCAGTACCGCCTGCGCGAGGGCTAGCCGAAGAGTTCGACATACTTGTCCGCCGGCGCGTTGCTTTCGGATTCGAGAATCGCCTTCAGTTGATCGTCCGTCAGCGCGGCACCGTAGATCAGCTTGTAGACATTGCGGATCTGCTTTCGGAAATCCGGGGCAAAGTCGGCGCCATGCGCGACTGCCGCCAGCCATTCCGACGTCAGGAAGATCTCCGGCGCATCGGGCGTGCGGGCAAAGACCGGCTGCTTGTAGACGCGTTTCTCCTTGACCGCCTTGAGATTGGCAAGAACCGGGTTGTCGAAGAAATCCTTAGGATTGAGGTCGCTTGCATAGGCCGGAATGACGATGATGTCGGGGTTCCAGACCAGCAATTGTTCGAAATCGACAGTGCGCCACCATTCGCCTGATTTATCTGCTGCCGGATTGGTCACGCCGCTGAGCGAGAGGTCCTGCGAACCATTGGCGATGACCTGGATTTGGTCGGCCACCTTGTCGATGTGCAGGATGGAGGGAAAGGCCGACGTGTCGAGCTTGCCGACCTTGTCACCGAGTGCCTTCAACGTGTCGGCCTGCGCCTTCAGGATCGCCTGGGCCCGGTCGTTGCGGCCGGTCATGGCGCCGGTCAGCGAGATATAGTCGAGGCGATCCTGTTCGGTGCAGCACCGCCAACCGACGACGGTCAGGCCGACACGTTCCAGCRGCTCGATGAGCTTTTCATCATGGTTCCACTGAATTACGGCGTCAGGCTTCTCAGCGAGGATCGCCTCGACATTCGGCACAAAACCGTCCTGGGCGGCACTGGCATTGATCTTCGCCATTTCGGGCAGTATCTCGGCATAGATGCCCTTGGTGAAATAACGCACCAGCGAATCCCTGTTCATGCCGGCGATATTGTCCGCCTTCTCGTCCACTGCGCGATAGATGATCGGCGCGGAGCGGACGATCGTGACCACCCGTTCCGGGGGCTTCTCGAAAGTGATGGTCTTTCCGCGGTGATCGACAAACGAACTTTCGGCATGCAACGTTGCCGGCAGGAAAAGCGCGAGGGGCATTGCCAAGGCGGAAAAAGCCTTGAGACGGCTGGACATGGATCACTCCTTTGACTGGCACTCCGGCCCCTTGGCGCTCGGAGCGCAGCAGGTGGCAGGGTCAATAACATGAGTTTTCTAGTCATGTTATTGATGGCTGTCCAGTCCAAGTTGGAGCCGACGGGAGTGACTTTGTGCTGATTTCGTCGAGAAACTGATTATGAGTGCGCTTGCCGAATTTAACGATCGCCAGTCGCAACGCGCTTCCGCGTTCACGAAGACTGAGACGGCATGCGGCGAAACTCTGACGATATGCTTCGTCTTCACGTAAAGCCATCGAGTCGCTTCAATTATCGCAGGGTAAACCTACGTGATAACCGCCCGACCTGCCCTTCGTAAGCCAGAGACTAGCAGCCTTGATGTCGCCACGCATCAACCGAATGCGAGGCCAATATGTTGCTCTTGACCGGAATAGAACTGCTGGCGCCCATGCTTCACATGGTGGTGTGGCGCTCAAGACCTTTGGAGCACATCGTTTGGAGCGACTTCGTTCCCGCGCACCACTTGCTCTCCGCAGCGAAGGCAGGCGGCTTGCACCAGAAAACGATTCCGGTCACGCAACGGATTCGAGGCCAGCGACGCGATCAAATGGAATGATATCGACATCGTTTCCGAGCAGGTCTCGCGCAATCTCGACGATCTTGCCCTCATGGGTGAACAGGATTGGCTGAAACATGTGCCCGCTTGAAGCCAATGTCGTCAGTCCGGACGCCTTGCGCTCGTCATCGAACGTCTGGAACACGTCATCTGTCACAAATGGGATGGCCTCGTTTCGACTGCTGTAGTCTTCGAGGTAAGCCAGCCGCAGCGCGAGATAAAGCTGGTCGGCCGCCCCCTCACTGAGCGCCTTTGGTCCGATCCGTTCGCCGCTCGCTCGTTGTGCTTTAATCTGGACCTTGTCGTCATCCCCGAATTCCTGGACCAGGCGCGTAAACGAACCTTTCGTCAGAGCGGAGAAATGCTCGCCGGCGCGCAAAAGCAGAGGGTCGCTCTGGCTCTCGCGATGGCGTTCAAGCGATGAGGAAAGCAACTTCGACGCAACTTTCAAAATCGCCCATTGCCTCGCGAGGTCCTGTGCGTCCTGCTCGGCGGCAAGCTTTTCGAAGGCAGCCTCTTCGGCACTTGGACCTGACTCGAGATTGTCCCTGATCGCTCCGAGTTCGGCCAGGCGTCCCTTGAGCCGACCGAACTGCTCATATTGCTCGGAATCTGATGCCGTTAGCGACTCGATTTCCAAGCCTGCAGCAAACCGGTCGAAGTGAGCAAGCTGATTGCGTATCTCCGGCTCCGCCAAACCCCTCGACTGCAAGGAAAGCCTGCGCCGGCACTCATCAAGCCGGCCGATGACAGCGCTCCGCTGATGAAGAAGGTCAAGCAACGTTCTGCTATCAGCTTTAACTTCCAGCCGGGCTAGAATCTCCTCGACATCTCGTGCGACATCATCATGGGCCTGCGCTGTCCGCCCGCGATCCGCCAAGGCCCGATCGCGGGACTGCATCAGGAGATCCCTGCGCTCGCTAGCAGATTTCGCAGAGACCGCACGCTGGTGCAGAAGGTCGACGGCGGTCTCCGGAGCGCTCCTGGCGATCGCCGGGTCGACGATCTCGCAAACAGCCATGACGTTCCGTTCAAACGCCTCGATATCGCGCGCCATCCCATCGACGCGCCGCTGCCTGTTTTGCCTTTCCGCGTGCGATCTCGGAATATCTTTCCAAACCTGTATGGCCGCCTCGGCCATCTCCAACGTCGGTTCCTGATGCAGGCCAAATGTACGGCAGGCGTCCAAGAATTGGCCTCGCCACGTTTCGATGCGCAGGGCGGCCGCGTTGAGTTTCTGCTCCCCGTCATCGATGTCAGCTCTGAGGTTTTCTTGCTTGGCATGAGCCAGGCGGCTATCGTCCCACGCCTTCCTCAAATCATCGAGCTTTCCGGCTAGGACCCTGACGGCGGCCTCCAAAGGACCCTGGAATTTATCGGTGAGTCCCAATTCCGTCGCAATCGCCGTCAGCTCGGAGAGAACGGGCGCCTTGCGCCTCAAAAGAAGCTGACATTCGTCTTCGTATTCCTGAAGGCGCCGGCGTTTGTCCGCAATTGTGGTCAGGGCTCGCAGCCATTTCGCCATCTGGTCGATATCAAGGACTTGCACGCCTGTGTGCCCAAACAGCAGCCCAAAATTTCTATTCATGGCCTCCGCATGAGCTTGCGCTGCATCCACGTCGATTTGTCCCGAGGCGACAGAGCTCTCCAATCGGGAGAGCCTGAGAGCAAGCTGTGCATGCCGGGCCGTTCGCTCCGCCTGGGACAGTGCCCCGTCCGCGAGCTTGTCTGCTTCAACGATGGTGCCGGAAAGCACGTCGTCCCACGGTCCGCCTTGTCGGAACTCGACCAAGGCCCCGTCGCGCACCGCCCTTGCCTCCTCGATCATCCCCCGCGTGATGAGTTGTCCGTCGCTTTCGAGTTCCTGGAGCTGCCTTGTGACCTCATCGCGCTCAAGGCATCGCTCGACCAATCTCTCTTGCGAGCGAGCCACTTTGTCAGCTGCAGCGACAAGAGCCGGTCGGTGTTTTTCCAGCTCCACCTCATCCGGCAACGGACTGGACAAGAGAATCTCGAGATCAACTACCGGCGGAATCAGCCGGCCCTTTGCCTCCGCAATACCAAGGCGGATGCGAGCCGCTGCGACATCCGCCTGATCTTCTCCTTGCAGGATCCGGATATCTGGTTGAAGGGCAGCAAACCGTTCCTGAAGCGCTCGGACATCACGAAATTCGGCAGCGCCGTCGTCGCGCTCCAGTCGACGTAGATCGGCTGCCTGGTGCTCCAGACGTTGTCGAAGATCAGCTGCCGCTCGCCGCAATTCATTTCCCTCGCGAACGAGGGTGTTCAGCTGCGCGATCTGAGCGTCCGTAGGCTGGGTATCGACAAGTGCTTCGATCGATCCAATATGCCCGGCCCGGCGGCCGAGACCGGCGAGATCGAGATCAAAGTCAGCCACCTCCGCTTTCACCCGGGCAATGTCGCTCCTCGCTTGGGCATACGCCCCTTTCTGAGCAAAAAGGGCAAGAATCCTATCGCCTTGCGCAAGGAAGAGCGGTTCGGGACTGAGTGAATTGAGTTCGGTCTCGATGCGCTCGAACGCGTCTCTGGCCGTTGCCTCTTGCGCGGCAATGGTATCAAGAGTTGCGAGCAACTCCGCCAAGCGGCGTTCGACCTCATCGGAAACGGTGCTGATCTCATCGAATTGACTCAGAGCAATGAGTTCGATGTCAACCTCCGCCACGAGCGGCTCGACTGTGCGCAGATGCTGCAACCGATCGAGGCGTGTCTTGGTTTCTAAGCGTTCGCCGTCGAGTGCAAGGAGTTGACCCTCGACCAGCCGAAACTCATCGGTCAGACGTTTCCAATCGGGCGCTCTAAGTTCGTTGCCTTTTTCGGAGTGGCGTGCCGCCTCATGGCGGTCGAGCGCTTGATAGAAGCTTCGATCCTTTGATTTCCTCGAACCAAATATGGCATCGGCCTCTGACTCGATTTTCGTACGCAACTCGGTCAGCCCCGTAAATCCGGAGGCTGCGGAGAACAACATGCGACCGATTTCGCCGTCACCCGCAGTCATCTCGAGTCCGCCTTGCCGCAGCCGCGCCGAATCCATGCCAAACGCCTGCTCGAAGACCCTACGGCTGACCGAGCCGAGGAAGGGGGCCAGGATGTCGTCGTCGAGAGCCTTCTCGTCGTCCGAGGCCGACACCAATGTCGCCTTGCGGCCTTTACGACGCCGGAAGCTGAGGGACGCACCATCCCGCCTCGTGAGCGTTGCTCCTACCCTTAAGAGCGACGGCTCAAACAGGTGCAGACCTGCGACTTCATTGGCAAACCCAAACAGTAAATCGGACAGGGCGCGCAGAACCGTGGACTTGCCGGCCTCGTTCGGGCCGTAGATGATATGAAGCTTGGCGCCTGGTCGAAACGACAGAGAACGGTTGGACAAAGAACCGTATCGCAGCAGATCCAGTCTATCGAAGCGCATGTCTTAACCTGCAGACGTCATTCGAGCCAAAAGAAGCTCGCGCGCCTCCTTGAGCAAATCGACGTTCGATATCCCGAGCGGCAGATCTTGGGTTGCCAAGCCACCAGGCAATTTCATGGCGATCTCAGCAACAACGGCATTGATCTCTGCAAACACCGGCGCATCATCGCCGTCGGCGATCGCGGAAAATTCAACCGCGGCTGGAGCGCCGGCCTCGACGGAGGTTGGCAATGAAAGCTTCAGCTCGAGTTTTTCGATCCAGAGATCTTCATAGGCTCGCTGGCACGCCGCAAGAACCTCGTCCTGCCACTGAAGCCGTTTGCCGGCGATGTCGAGGTAAAAGGCACAGGTGCCCGTAAATCGAACGCGTGCTGCGACCGGTCGTTCGTCGAATTCATCGGACAGGCGCCGCGCTGTCTCTTCGACCTTGCGCAAGACATCGATCGGCAAATCCTCCTCGCCAATCTCAACCGCAATGGCGGAAAAACGAGCACTGTCGACGACCAGCCTTTCGATTGAAGCGATACCGTCATTCACCGCCACAAGCACGGCGCCTTTGGCTCCCTGTTCGCGGATGCTCCTGCCCTGAAGGTTTCCCGGATAGACGATCAGCGGGTCGTTAGAGACGATTTCGAATTCGTGGACGTGGCCGAGCGCCCAGTAGTCGTAGGCTCTGGACCGCAGGTCATCGACCGAACATGGCGCATAGGATTCATGGCCGTTTCTTCCGGTCATCGAGGTGTGCAGGACCCCGATGTTGAACCAGCCACCAACGGGAGATGGATAGGTGATTGCCAGATTATCGAAAGCCGCCCGGTCTGTGAAACCCTGGCCATGAAGGGCGACCTTCTTCTCCTCGATCCGGAATGTGCCGGGCTTGCTTGTCGAAAATTCATGCACATTGGCCGGGAGCGTGATCGTCTTCGTGATCACGCTTGCTGCATCGTGGTTGCCGCGGAGCAGAAAGACAGGAATACCTGCCCGCTGGAGCCTGCCCATTTCACGATTGAAGAACAGGCCGATCTTGTTGTCCTTCCAGTCCCCGTCGTAGATGTCTCCCGCGATGATCATGAAGTCGATCGAAAGTTCGATCGCGCGACTGACCAGAACCGAGAATGCCTCTCTGGTGGCCTTCGCGAAAATCGCAGCAAGCTGCTCATCCTTGACGGAGAGCCCGCGAAAAGGACTTCCCAAGTGGAGATCAGCCGCGTGAATGAACTTGAATGATGTCACGAAATCTCATCAGGTCGAGAATCCAGACGACAATCTATCCCGATGCCCTCTCAGTGGCAGCGAGTTGCAGATGTTATCCACTGCTTTCGGAGTCGGTGCGAACCAGAGGAAACCCCCACCGCCCCTAGACGCAGGTCCAGCGTCATGCTCACAGCTTTTGCCCAGGTGAAGCGGGCTTTCACGACGGCTCCAGTTGCGGATATCGGGATATTTGCGGGCAATGCGCGACAGGAACGCCTGCAGCACCCCGATCATCGCCGGATAAACGGTACCGATCGCAATCCTGCGTGTMGTCTTGCCGGCGACCGACCGGGCAATCTCGGCCGAGAGATTGACTTCGCTCAAAATCCTGACCGCGCGATCGTGAAAGGCCGCTCCTGCTCTATTGCGCGCAATTGCGCTCACATTTCTAATTTTMTTAATGCTGTTTMAATGAAACCAGATTTATCCTGCGACACTATTGGACCTGGCCATGATGAGCCTGCGAACGAGTAAGAACTCGGCGGCCAGCGGATTGTCTTTTTTGAAGCATCGACGCGAGCGGTTCCAGCACATTCAGCTGTCGTGCGCGCACCAGCGAGACGTCAGCCGCAA
>NZ_JBFTNV010000029.1:0-98976 GCF_056397645.1 Rhizobium sp. 05L429
ATCCGCTCCTCCGCAACCGTGATTCGAAGAATACGATAGAAAAATACAACCCATTAGAGTGCGCTCAATCCAAGCGCCGGCGCACGAACGCGACCTCATTTCCGCAAATACCCAAGTAATCGCGTCAAGGCGTCCACAACTTCGATCAGTTGAAAGTCCTGGTGTTTGCCGCTCGAGGCAAAGTCTACCGGCACTTTTAAGCACAGTGGCAGTTACAGTCGCGTGGACCACGCGGGGGATGCACGCCCCGTTTGACCCTTCAATCGCTTCGGCTGCGCGGTCCCACCTTTCCTCAGAAAAGCTTGCCCGCTTCGGCGGGATAAAAAGGGGCTCGTCACTCGATACAAAGACGAGCCCCTTTTTATTCGCCAGAGGAACGTCCGTTTTCAAAAACGCTCCCGCTTAAACTCACAAGGGCATCGAAATCAGAGCATAGGTATCGTTACAGAGAGGATGGCAACGAGCGATGCGACGAGAACGGATGTCTCAATCATAAAAACGACTATCTGCCTCGTAGACATTTCAGGAAAAAACGATTTCATGATTTTACCCTTACTAAAATATTATTCTAATAGTCGCCACAGTATCATCAAATTGCACGAATAGTTTTTTATTTTCGAATTTTCTAAAGTTTTTGCATCTCGCGGTTCGCGACGTCGAATCTCACTCGCTTTCCCGGTTGGGATGTGAGGTAGTGCATGTGCTCGATGGCAACCCGGTCCACCCCATGGTCGGCTCCTCGTCTCCGCCGTCCTCGTCGTCGCAATCGTCGAGCTCCAAATCTTCAACGCATTCGTTGCCGCTGCATCTGGCCGCGTTGCCAAGCGATGGCTCGTCATCGGCATTGTCTTCAAGGTCCGGGTTGCCGTCGGCCAGATCCAGCAACGCAATCAGCTCCTCTATCAATGCCTCAAGTGCGGTGCGGCGCAATTCTGTCAGGCGGACGAGTGGTGCCGGCCCAATGGAAGGCGCGGCAGGGGTATGAATAGGAGCTTCCATCATGCCTGCTCCTTGTTGAGTTGAAGCATGGAAGCCATAAGGCGGACGAGCTGACCGAGCGGTGAGCTATCCTCGGAAACTAGTGCTGTGAGTTCGTAGGCGCCGACGTTAGCGGCGCTCGCCTTCATCCACAGACTATCGAACGTCAGAGCCGGTAAGAATGAAACTTCTGCATGCGCTCGCCATCTTGCTGAAATAACGGCTTTCCATCCATGCAGTTGCCCATCGCTTGGCCTCTTTTCCCATCGGTGTGCCGACGCGAGATGAAAGAATGCCCTTTGCTATCTCAAAAACTGGAGTGGTTACCGCGTCGATAGTCGCGCATTCCTCGCGGCTAGGCGGCTAGAGCGAAGCATCAGCTCGGATCGTCAAAACCGCGCGACCGGCTCGCGGAGGGGGCCGGAGGGGGCGGAGGGAGCATTTCCAAGACTCTCCGCAAGCGTCGTGCATACCGCCTGTATCAATGCCGGCATAAGTGGCTTCCGGCATGTTTGAGCAATTCGCTCCCTCCGCCCCCTCCATTCATTTATACCTATATATTTCAATTATTTGAATCGGAGGGTGCGGGTCCCTCCAGCACCCTCCATTTGGGCGTTCGCCCCCTCCACCGAGAGCACAGAGCGCCCATTTGGACGCATAAGGGACGCTTTCTCTTCCTGAATCTAGACATTTTGCGAAGGGGGGCGCAGCCGAAGCAATGGAAACGCTCGACGCCATCCTGCCCGATGAAGATCGTGAATGACGGGGTGTCTTCGGCGTGGAACGGGCAGCATGTTGCGAACTCCTGCCCGTTGCGGGTGAGCTTGTAGCCGTATTGCGCTGCTGTCGAAGACAGGGACATATCGCGGCGCAGCCGTTCGACATCGCTAGAGACGCCCGTCCTCGACGACGGCGCGTATTCCGATATTCTATCCATTTGATATCCGCATGAAATGTGGAAGCCGGCGGCTAGCTGCGGTTCTGCGAAAGGGCTTTCCGATCTGGCGCGGCGCGCCTGGAGGACATTTCATCCATCCAGGCGGCGACTTCGTCAGACCTCCAGAAATTGCTTTTCGCGACCTGTATGGGGGCGGGAAACTTGCCATCTCTCACCCAGCGCCAGAGCGTCACGTTCGAAACCGGGGCAATCTTCTAAACGTCGCTGGTGCTTAAAAGTGTGTAGGAGATTGCGCTGCCGGTCATGCTCATTCCTCTCGTTTTCAGGCTAGAGGCAGTATGGGCGATGACGGTTGTTTATATAAACGCAATGCATTTCAATGCGATGCGCGCCGATGGATGCGAGACTACAGGATCGAAACGACTGTTTGAGGAAACGATCCGGCCGTCATTGCCGCTGCAGATCGATGCGGCTGGTCACCACGGATCGGCCTGAGGCGGGATCCCGATCGACAGTCTGCAGGCGAAGCCCGTTCTGCCCGACCTTTTCGATCATCAAGTTTGCTTTTCGGTCGCCATTGGTGATGTGAGCCCAGGTGACATTGAAGTTGAGAGCATCGCCTTTCCGGCTGCCGACAAGCATGGAAGGCTGGCCCGATGGCCCCGTGTAGTTGCCGGTGTAGCGTTGACCGGCCGCCTTTACATTTGCCGAAAAGGTTCTCGTGACGATGGCGAGAGCGCGACAGCTGCCATTCATGGACACTGCGGAAGCACTCGCGTTGGATTTCAGATTGCAGGAGACATTGACCTTCGTGCCGCCGATCTTGGTCAGGACCATTCCGCCTCCATCCCAGTCGCCTGCCAGCGAGTTCAGAAAGTCGGTGTCGGCCGCATTCGCGTTGGCAGACAGGCATGAAAGCGAGAGCAATGTTGCGATCAGATGAGGACGCATGAGAGCACCCAACGTTTCCCTGGGCGGACAACATTCGGCGTGGGAAATTGTTCCGTTAGAGTCACTCGTGCCAGTGATCGGCAACCCAAGGTATCGACACGGTCTATGACTGGGCCGACGGTATCGACAAAATCGTCGTCGGCTCGTCCGTCACGCTCGTGAACCTCTACAACTCCGGCGCCTCGGCACTCCTGGAGTTCGACGCGATCGATGGCTCCGATCTGCTTTTTGCATAAACRGAACTGAACGAAATCGGCCCAGATCGAGGTTCGATCTTGGCCTCTTCGCAGGTATAGGAATTGTAGCCGGCCTCAAAAGCCAAACKCATCCCGCCACTTGTCGTTCCAAGCCGCAAAGTCGTTCGAGGCTTTGCCAAAATTGCTGTTGTTCAGCATTGCGGATGCCATTTTCAACTCATCCGTATTGCTACCATCCGATCTGCTGATGATCATCCCCGCCTCGATCAGTGAGGATTGGGCCGTCTTCAATCCCGCCATAAGGGTATTACTGGTGCTGTTTCCATTCTTGTCTTCGATGTTCGAGATGATCTTGCCACCGTTTCCAAGCTTGAAGCCGATCACAAATTCGCCGTCGCCGAACTTGGATCTGTTGTCCCGGATCAGGCGCTGAATGGCGTTGGCCATCGCATTGTCATCGCTGATGCCGGGATTCTTCGCCTTTTCGGCTTTGACCAGCGAGGCAAATTTGTCCCCATCGTCATTGATGAGCTTCTTGATGACGTCGGTAACACCGGCATCGCTGGTTTTGAAATTGTCCGAATCCAGGAAATCGAGCGCGCTCGACACAATCCCGTCGTTGCTCTCTTTGACGTCGAGCAGCGCGCTGTCGATTGTCGATKAGGCTTGGGTCTTTACGKCGCTCGTTTGGCTGGAAATGCCGTTAGCGATAGCTGCGATAGTGTCGGCAGCCGATTTCCCGGCTTGCTGTTTGGTGGGAAGCAACGATGCGTTCGTCTGCTGCAGGATGAGCAGCGCCGCATTGTTCGCTGAAGAGATAGCGGTCATCTTCGTTCCTCTGGTACCGGAACTCCCTCCATCGGAATTCGCGGCACGGAAGAGCTTGGGGCATCATGCCTGAGCAACCCAGATACGAGATATTACTTGTCACAACTTTGAATTTTGCGCGTTAACAAAATGCTTATTCCGCGTGCTAAATCCTGAACTTGCGTTCTTATTCATGCCAATGATCGGCCACCCAATGTGTCGGCAGGATATAGTGGCGCAGGTAGCGGAAGGGTTGCTTGCCGCCGCGTTTGCTGGCGTCGAAGACGCCCTTGATGTGCTCGAGCCGCGTTTCGGCGCGGCCTTTCGGGCCGAATTTCCCTTCGATGGCGTTCTGCGGGTGGAAGCCGCGCGGGAAGAGGACGACGCGGGCGCTGGATGGCAGGCGCGGGGCGAGGAAGTAGTTCAGCGGAAAGGCCCAGTGGCAGTCCTGCCGGAAATGCAAAACCCAGCTGCGCGGGAAGAACTTTACGCCGCCGGGCGCATTGCGGGTGACGAAACGCTGCTCGTACTGATATTCATCGGCCACTTTCTGCGGGTTGGCCCTGAACTTTTCCTGCAGCGGCAGGAGCTTGCCGACCGGAAAGCGAAAGAGCGAGCTCTGGCCGAGCCTTTCGAAAGGCGTTGTCTGGTTGCGGGCCATGACGACGTCGTCAGGCCCTCCGACCTCGAAAAAGTCATCGAGGGAGGCGACGATAACAAGGTCGAGGTCCAGATAGAGGACCGGCCCATCAAGGCTTCCGAGCCTCGGTCCCCAGAGCCTTGCCTTCGGCCAGATGCCCCTCGTATTGACGGGCATTTCGACATCCAGCGGCGGCAGATCCTCGCACAGGATGGCGGGATGGAGAGTGTCGCGGCAGTCGGTGAAGCATGTGAAGGTAAAGGGCGGCGTAATGTTGCGCGCCACCATCGCATACAGGCGGTTGATGAAAGTCGGCCCGTATCTCGTACCCCAATTGATGCAGATTACCTGTTTAACGCCGCCGCTCGCAGCCAAAACATGCGCCATCGTATCTCGCCATTTCCGTGCCCGGATCCGAAACCCTTCGCATCCGCGATGGAGCGGTTCACAGGCCTGCATCAGGTTACAATTGGGAATAACCTGGCGGAAATGCAATCCTGACATCCAAGAGCCCCGGCAGCCTGMCGGATCTCCTTTTCCGGCGGCTACCCACCGGAACTTCCTTCGCTAAGTGCCTTGTATTTTAAATTTGCGAGCGCCGGAAGCGGTTTAAGCGTCGACATCGAAGAAAGCATATCACTTGCGCTTTACCTGCTATCAGCAGGAGCATAAAAGACTGCCGACACCCCGCGTTGCCCCACCAACCGACAATGGCCCCACCAGCCGACAGTGGTTTTCCCGTATCGCGGAGAAAGTCCCGAAAGGTTCATCATGTCCGCACCATCGAAGCAATCCAAACGCACGCTCGTGGTTGCGACGATCATGCTCGCGACCTTCATGGTGGCGATCGAGGCCACGATCGTGGCGACCGCCATGCCGCACATCGTCGGCCAGCTCGGCGGCTTTTCCTATTACAGCTGGGTCTTTTCCGCCTTCCTGCTGGCACAGTCGACGACGACTGTCATCTACGGCAAGCTTTCCGACATTTTCGGCCRCAAGCCGGTGCTGATCGGCGGCATCCTCATTTTCCTCGTCGGTTCGCTCTTTTGCGGGCTTGCCTGGTCGATGGCCTCGCTCATCGTCTTTCGCCTGGTGCAGGGCCTTGGCGCCGGTGCGATCCAGCCGGTGACGATGACCATCATCGGCGACCTGTTCAAGCTGGAGGAACGCGGCAAGGTGCAGGGCGTGATGGCGACCGTCTGGGCGACCTCGGCAGTCGTCGGGCCGCTTGCCGGCGGCATCATCGTCGATACGATCTCCTGGGCCTGGATCTTCTGGATCAACCTGCCGATCGGCATCTTCTCGATCATCGCCTTCACGATCTTCCTGAAGGAAGACGTGGCGCACAAGGATGCCAAGATCGACTATCTCGGCGCCATCCTGTTTTCGATTTCCATCACAGCACTGCTGACGATCCTGACGGAAACGAATGCGCCGGCCTGGGTCCTTCTCTCGCTTGCCGCCGTTTTCGTCGTGACCGGCATCCTGTTCGTGATGCAGGAGAAGCGCACGCCGGAGCCGATCATTTCCATCGCGCTCTGGAGCCGGCGGCTGGTCGCGACCAGCAATGCCTGCATGCTGCTGGCCGGCATGGCGCTGATCGGCCTTTCGACGATCCTGCCGATGTATGTGCAGGGCGTGCTCGGCCGCTCGCCGATCGTTGCCGGTTTCACGCTCACCATGCTGGTGGTCGGCTGGCCGATGTCGGTGATGCTATCAGGCCGTCTCTTCAAGGCGTTCGGCATCCGCAATACGCTGCGGGTCGGCAGCTTCATGTTTCCCTTCGGCGCCTGTTTCCTGCTTTTCCTCACGCCTGAAAGCCATCCGGCTGTCGCAGGTGCGGGCTCGTTCTTCATGGGCTTCGGCATGGGGCTCATCAACCTGACCAGCATCGCGCTGGTGCAGGACAGCGTCGAATGGTCGATGCGCGGCAGTGCTACGGCCTCGATCATCTTTGCCCGCAGCCTCGGCAATACGCTGGGCGCCACGGTGCTCGGCGCAATCCTCAATGCCGGCATCAATCACTATGCGACGGGAGACGCGGCGGCCGGCCTGCATAATGTGCTGAACGAACCGACCGGCCTTTCGGAACTCKCCGGTGATCCGGCTGTGCGCGGCATCTTCGATGCGGCGCTGCACTGGAGCTTCTGGGGTGTCGTCGTCGTGGCAGTGCTGACCTTTGCGACCACCTGGCTTATTCCGATCGGGCGGGGCGTGAAGACGGGTGGTGCTGGGAGTGCTGCGAGCGAAGCGGCCTCGCACTAGAGATAAGCTGATCGGTTGGGTTGGTGGGTGTGGCCCCACACGGCACACCCTTCATGATGACAACTCAGGCACCTTCCGTGACGCTCTGCGGGATGGACTGCAGCAGCGTCTGGCGGGCCGAGCGAAGATGGATCCGGCAGGTCGCATCGATCCTTCCCTGATCGCGCGCCTCAAGCGCTGCGATATAATCGAGATGTTCGTAGATCGCGCGCTCGTTGCGTTGACGGGCGGCCGCCTTGTTCCATTGATAGTGATAATGGAAGATGATGGCGATCGCGTCGTAGAAATCGGCGATGAAGCGGTTCTTCGAGGCGCGGTGGATCAGCAGGTGAAAGCGCTCGTCAAGCGCCGAGAATTCCTTGAAGCGGTTGTTGATATCGGAGAGTACGAAAGCGTGCTCCTCCTTGATCGCCGCAAGATCGGCCCAGGCCTGATGGTCGGCGGGAAGCTTGCCAAACTCGGCCGCCGAATGCAGCTCGAACATTTCGCGCACATCGGCAAGTTCCAGCGCGAATTCGCGGGTAAAGCCCTTCAGCGTCCAGTGGCTGTTCGGCCGCTTCTCGATCAGCCCGAAGCGCGAGAAGCGGATGAGGAATTCACGCACGCTGGTCGTGCCTGTGCCGATCTCGCGGGCAAGCTCCAGTTCGTTGATCTGCATGCCGGGTGCGGCTTCATCCGAAAGAATGCGCTGCATGAAGCTTCGTTCGATGATGTCATGCAGCGAATCCGTCTCTTCCGACGGGAAAAAATCGCGGTCAACAGGCTGGCGCAGCACGATCTTCTGGCGCTTGTTCCAGCGGATGATGCCTTCCTCGCTGAGGCGGGTCAGAATGGCGCGCGCCGTGCTGCGGCTGACGCCGAGCTGGGCAGCGATTTCCGGCTCGGAAGGCAACGCCGTATCCATGCGCAATGCTGCCGCATATCGATTATACGCTTCCTTGAAGACCGTATTCTGCCTTGCCATCAGACCCTGCTTTCCGCCCGAGCGACACGGCGATGATACCCGCCGCCAACAACGGGCATAGCCGGACCAGGAGCCCCTTCAAGCGACCTTTATCTTAGTTTTTGGTCGCCTGCGGCTGTTTGCCTCCCTCGTCCACAGGATCAAATTCCCGTTGACTTGAAAATGTTTATTGTAGATAAAAAACAAAATCAATGCGCATTCGTTGATGCAGCAGGCGCCGATGTAGCGAGCGTTTCGTCAGGGAGAAGAGATTGGACAGACAGCCTTGGATCATCCTGTCGACCGGTGACAATGTCGCGGTCGCAACGGCACAAATCGCTGAGGGATCTGATGTTGCGGGTGTGGTAACCCGGCAGAAGATCGACCCCGGCCACAAGGTCGCCATAGCGGACATTCCGCAGGGCATGCCGGTCGTGAAATACGGCCAGGCGATCGGGCGCACGACGGCGGATGTAAAAGCCGGCGACCACGTTCACAGCCACAATCTGCATTTCGAAAACGACCGTCTTGCCGCAACGGCCAACTCCGCTCCCGAAGAAGCGAGCGCTGACGACAAGGCGCGCACCTTCATGGGCTATCGCCGCGCCGACGGGCGGGCAGCAACGCGCAACTATATCGGCATCATTGCCAGCGTGAACTGTTCCACCACGGTCTGCCGGGCGATCGCCGACGAGGCCAACCGCACCATCCTGCCGCATTATGACGGCATCGACGGCTTCGTGCCGATCGTTCACGACCAGGGCTGCGGCATGAGCTCGACCGGCGACGGCATGAACGTGCTGCACCGCACACTTGCCGGTTATACGCGCCATGTGAATTTCGGCGGCGTGCTGATGATCGGCCTCGGCTGCGAGGTCAACCAGCTGACGCTGTACGGCCAGAGCGGTGCCGGCGCCTCCAAGCGGCATTTCAACATTCAGGATGCCGGCGGCTCCCGCCGCGCGGTCGAGCGCGCCATGGGCGTGCTGCGCGAGATCGCCGCCGATGTCGGCCGCGAAAAGCGTGTTCCGATGTCGGTCAGTGAGATCATCATCGGCCTGCAGTGTGGCGGCTCCGACGGTTTTTCAGGGATTTCCGCCAATCCGGCGCTCGGTGTCGCAGCCGACCTCTTGGCGGCAGCCGGCGGCACGGCGATCCTTTCGGAAACCTCCGAAATCTATGGTGCGGAACACCTGCTGCGCAGCCGCGCCGTCAGCGACGATGTCGCCAGGAAGCTCGATGAGAAGATCGCCTGGTGGGAGGCCTATGTCGCCCTGCACGGCGCCTCGCTCGACAACAACCCGTCGCCCGGCAACAAGCGCGGCGGCCTGACGACCATTCTCGAAAAGTCGCTCGGCGCCGTCGCCAAGGGCGGACGCTCGCCGCTGACCGCCGTCTATGGTTATGCCGAACGCGTCACCGCACCCGGTCTCGTCTTCATGGATACGCCCGGCTACGATCCTGTGTCTGCCACCGGCCAGGTTGCCGGCGGCGCGAACATGATCGCATTCACGACCGGCCGCGGCAGCTGCTTCGGCTGTCGTCCCGCGCCTTCGCTGAAGCTCGCCAGCAATTCGGCGCTCTTCACCTCGATGGAAGAGGACATGGATATCGATTGCGGCACGATCGTTACGGGCGATGCGACGATCAGTGGCAAGGGCCGCGAGATCTTCGATCTGATCGTCGACACGGCCTCCGGCCAGAAGACGAAAAGTGAAATCTTCGGTTATGGCGATAACGAATTTGTTCCGTGGCATCTCGGTGCCACACTCTAAATAATCCCTATAAAAATTTCGGGTCTTCACAAGGAGGAATGATGAAGACGAGGAGGATCGGCAAGACGGCGCTGGAGGTCACCGAAATCAGTTTCGGTGCGGCAGCGCTGGGCGGCCTTTATCGCGCCTGCCCGCGCGAGCAGGCGATGGAAACGCTTGATACGGCGTGGAACCATGGCATCCGCTATTACGACGTGGCGCCATGGTATGGCCTTGGCCTCGGCGAACGGCATGTCGGCGATTTTCTGCGCGGCAAGCCGGAAAACGATTATGTGCTGTCGACGAAGGTCGGTCGCCTCTTGCGCCCGGTACCGACGGGCACCGTTCCCGACTATAGCTATGTCGATCCGCTCTCCTTCGATGCCGATTACGACTATTCCTATGACGGCATCATGCGGTCGGTCGATTTCAGCTATGCGCGCCTTGGCCTCAACCGCATCGACATCCTCTACGTCCACGACATCGGCGCCTATACGCACGGTGCCGCCAGGAATGCCGTGTATCTGAAGAGTTTCCTCGACAGCGGCATCAAGGCGCTGGAAGAGCTGAAGTCCTCAGGCGCGATCAAGGCGTTCGGCCTCGGCGTCAACGAAGTGCCCGTCTGCCTCGACGTGATGCGCAACGCCGATATCGACGCCATTCTGATGGCCGGCCGCTACACGCTGCTCGACCGCTCTGCTGTTGCCGAGCTCATCCCGCTTTGCMGGCAGAAGGGCACGTCGCTGGTCGTCGGCGGTGTCTTCAATTCCGGCATTCTCGCAACCGGCCCGGTGCCGGGCTCGCATTTCGACTACATGCCGGCATCCGAAGAGGTGCTGGGCAAGGTGGGCGCGATGGAAGAGGTCGCCAAGCGTCACGGCCTGCCGCTTGCCGCCCCTGCCCTGCAGTTCCCGTTGCGCGATCCGGTCGTCTCCTCGGTGCTGATCGGCACGGCGAAGCCTTCGAGCCTCGTGCGCAATATGGAAAATTTCGAACCACGGCTTCCCGACGATATCTATCCCGAGTTCGAGCCCCATACGCTGGTGGCTGCGCCGCTCGGTGAAGAAGCTGTCCGCGTCTGAGGAGACACCATGCTTAAAGGTATTCATCCGCTTCTTGGCCCCGATCTGCTCTATGCTCTGAAGAGCATGGGGCATGGCGACGATATCGTCATCGCCGACGCCAATTTCCCATCGAGCAGCATGGGGCCCGACGTCATCCGGGCCGATGGCGTCAGCGCGACAGCCATGGCCGAGGCGATCCTCATGCATATGCCGCTCGATACGTTCGTGCCGCAATCGGCATGGCGGATGGAGGTGGTTGGCGACCCCAAGGCGGTGCCGGAGGTTTGCGCCGAATTCCAGGAGATCGTCACCCGTCGCGCCGGCGATTTTTCCATCGCCTCTGTCGAACGCTTCGCCTTCTACGAGATGGCACGCAAGGCCGCCTATATCGTCGCGACCACCGAGTTCCGGCTCTACGGCAACCTGATTTTGAAGAAGGGCGTAGTGCATCCTCACGAGGTGCAATTCGACTGAAGACCTTATTTTAGGTCCTTATGTATTTGAAATGAAAACAATTGCTTGGGGGGCAATTGAGCGGATAAAAAAGCAAAATCGGCACGCTTGCAATTTGCTTTCGCCTCGGCTAGCTTCACATCGTAAATGTTTTTTATCGATAAAAATCGTCCGCCAGCGTTCAGCGGTCCGGTTTCATTGGAGGAGAACGCACCCTGAGAGGAGAACCCTTATGAGCATCGTGAAATCCCTTTTGTCTCGCCGTGCCTTTACGGCACTGGCAGGCGCCGCCGTCATTGCAACGGCGATGCCGGCTACGTCCTTTGCTGCCGACGTGACGATCCCGATCATCGTGAAGGATACGACGTCCTTCTACTGGCAGATCGTTCTGGCGGGCGCCCGCAAGGCCGGCAAGGATCTCGGCGTCAACGTGCCGGAGCTCGGCGCTCAGGCCGAATCCGACATCAACGGCCAGATCAGCATTCTTGAGAACGCCGTTGCCGGCAAGCCGGCCGCCGTCGTCATCTCGCCGACCGAGTTCAAGGCGCTCGGCAAGCCGATCGATGAAGCCGCCAAGTCGGTTCCGATCATCGGCATCGACTCCGGCGCCGACTCCAAGGCATTCAAGTCGTTCCTGACGACCGACAACGTCCAAGGCGGCCGTATCGCTGCTGACGGTCTTGCCGCCGCCATCAAGGAAGCGACCGGCAAGGAAGAGGGCGAAGTCGTCATCCTGACCAACCTTCCCGGCGTCGGCTCGCTGGAACAGCGCCGCGAAGGCTTCCTGGATCAGGTGAAGACCAAGCATCCCGGCCTGAAGGTGATTGCCGACAAGTACGGCGACGGCCAGGCAACGACCGGCCTCAACATGATGACCGACCTGATCACGGCCAACCCGAAGCTCGTCGGCGTCTTCGCCTCGAACCTCATCATGGCGCAGGGCGTGGGCCAGGCGATCGCCGAAAACAAGCTCGGCGACAAGATCAAGGTCATCGGCTTCGACAGCGACGACAAGACGGTCGGCTTCCTCAAGGACGGTGCGATCGCCGGCCTCGTCGTTCAGGACCCCTATCGCATGGGTTATGACGGCGTGAAGACCGCTCTTGCCGTCTCCAAGGGCGAGAAGGTCGAGCAGAACGTCGACACCGGCGCAAACCTCGTCACCAAGGCGAATATGGCCGATCCGAAGATCGACGCGCTCCTGAACCCGAAGATCAAGTAAAACGGCAGGTGGCCGCGCCGGCTTCAAAAACCGGCGCGGCCTTTTTCTTCCATGGTATTGTTCACCGGGGATGGAACAGACGTGACAAGAGGAGGAGAGGTCCATGGTCGGACTGGAAGAGATCAGTCATCGCCACGATGACAGCGCGACGCTAAAAGAAGCCAATCGAATTCCCGCCGGATCGCCCATCCTCGAACTGAAAGGCCTGCAGAAGAATTACGGTCACGTGCAGGCGCTGAAGCCTGCGACGCTGACCTTCCTTGCAGGCGAAATCCACGCCATCGTCGGCGAAAACGGCGCCGGCAAATCCACCCTCATCAAATTGCTCACCGGCGTCATCACGCGCACGGCCGGCGAAGTGCTGTGGTGCGGCCATCCGGTGGGGCTGTCGACGCCGAACGAGGCAATCGCCCGCGGCATCAATGCAGTTCACCAGGAAGTCGTGCTCTGCCGGCACCTGAGCGTTGCGGCCAATCTCTTCCTCGGCGACGAGGTCAACCGCTTCGGCATCATGCGCAAGAAGCAGATGGAGAAGATGGCGCAGGCCGTTCTCGATGATCTCGGCTTCGGCCTGCCTGCCGGTGCGCTGCTGAGTTCGCTGACGATCGGTCAGCAGCAGCTCGTCGCCACGGCGCGGGCGGCCATGCGCGGCACGCAGTTCCTGATCTTCGACGAGCCGACCGCCTATCTCACCCGCCAGGAATCCGCCCAGCTCTTCAAGCTGATCCGCCGTCTGCAGGGCGAAGGCGTCACCATCGTCTATATCAGCCACCGCATGGAGGAAGTCTTCGAGCTTGCCGACCGTGTCTCGGTGCTGCGCGACGGCACCCATGTCGGCACGCGCCTCATTGGCGAAACCAATGACGCCGAACTGATCGCGCTGATGATCAATCGCTCGATCGAGCAGATCTACCATAAGGAAGAGATTCCGATCGGCGAGACGATCCTCGACGTCAGGGGTCTTACCGGTCCGGGCTTCGAAGACGTGTCGCTGAGCGTCAAGGCAGGACAGATCGTCGGGCTCTATGGCCTGATCGGCGCCGGGCGCAGCGAATTTGCTCTCGGGCTCTACGGGCGCCAGCCGACAAGTGCGGGCGAAATCCACTGGATGGGCAAGCGCGTCGATATCAGGAACGAACGCACAGCGATGGAGCTCGGCATTGCGCTGGCGCCCGAAAGCCGGCGCGACCAGGGGCTCTGCCTCAACCTGCCGATCGGCCTCAACATCAACCTGCCAGTGTTCGGACGCCTCAGCCAGGGCCCGGTCATCAATCACTCGCGCGAATCGACGAATGCCGACAAGCAGATCCGCGATCTCAGCATCAAGACGCCGAGCCGGCGCGTTCCGGCCTCGAGCATGTCTGGCGGCAACCAGCAGAAGATCGTCATCGGCAAGTGGCTGAGCCACGGCGCCCGGCTTTTCATTTTCGACGAGCCGACCGTCGGCGTCGACGTCGGCACCAAGGCGGAAATCTACCGGCTCTTCGCCAAGCTTCTGAAGGAAGGGGCAGGCATCATCCTGATCTCTTCCTACCTGCCCGAGGTCTACGAACTGGCCGACCGGCTGCACGTCTTCCGCAGCGGCAAGCTCGTTGCAAGCCATGATTTCCACGCGGCGACGCATGAAGAAGTGCTCAGCGAAGCGATCGGCGTCTGAGCCAGAAGAATAAGAGGGAGAAAATTCATGACTGTCACCCCCACCGAAATCGTCGCGCCGCCGCCGCGCCGGAAGATGAACATCCTGTTCGGCCTGACGCTGATCGGCTTGCTGATCTTCCTCTGGGTCGTGCTCGGCTTCTCTACGGCCAGCTTCTGGACGCCGCTCAACATCTCCAACCTGTTGCGCCAAGGCTCGATGACGGCGATCCTGGCGCTCGGCCAGACCTTCGTCATCATCACCGCCGGCATCGACCTTTCTGTCGGCGCAATCGTCGGCTTCTGCACTGTTATCATCGCCTGGCTCTTACAGGCGGGCGTCCCGCTCTGGGCGGCGATCCTGCTGACGCTGGCAATCGGCGTCGCGATCGGCTCTTTCCATGGCTTCGGCATCGTGCATATGGGCCTGCCGCCCTTCATCATCACGCTGGCGACCCTGACGTCGCTGCGCGGCATCGGCCTGCTGATCACCAACGGCTCGACGATCAGCATCACTGACGAGGGCTTCAGCAACTTCGCCCGCGCCGATTTCCTTGGCGTGCCAAGCCTGTTCTGGATGGTCATCCTGGTGGCGATCCCCTCCTTCGTCTTCCTGCATCTGAGCCGCTGGGGCCGCTATCTCTTCGCGGTCGGTTCGAATGCGGAAGCCGCGCGCCTTTCCGGCGTCAACGTCAAGGGGATGATTTACCTGGCCTATATCCTGTCGGCTTCGTTTGCGGCCTTCGTCGGCGTGCTGCTCGCCTCGCGCATCGCGATCGGCAACGCCACGCAGGCCGACGGCTGGGAACTGCAGGYGATCGCCTCTTCGGTCATCGGCGGCACCTCGCTCTTCGGTGCGGTCGGTTCAGTGCATGGTCCGCTGATCGGCGCGTTCATTCTGGCGACCATCAACAACGGCGCCAACCTGTTGAACGTCAACTCGTTCTGGCAGCGCATCATCACCGGCCTGCTGATCATCGTCATCGTCTACTTCGACCAGCTTCGCCGGCGCCGGACAGGCTGAGCGAAACGAGAAACGAAGCCGGCCCAAGGGCCGGCTTCGTTCATTTCAGCCATGCGAGAACCATCATGAAAGCAGTGCTCTGCCGCGAACCCGGCGTCCTCGATCTCGTCGAGCGTCCCTCTCCCGAAAGGCCTGTTACCGGCTGGGTACGGCTTGCCGTCAGCCATGTCGGCATCTGCGGCACGGACTATCATATTTTCGAAGGCAAGCACCCCTTTCTCGAATATCCGCGCGTCATGGGTCATGAAATATCCGCGACCGTGCTGGAGGCCGGCGATGGGGTAGCGATGGCGGTCGGTACGCCCGTTATCGTCAACCCTTACCTCTCTTGCGGAAGCTGTGTTGCGTGCCGCCAGGGCAAACCGAATTGCTGCACCAACATCAGGGTTCTCGGCGTGCATACGGACGGCGCCTTCTGCGAGGAGATCGTGGTTCCGGCGGGTAATCTCTATGCCGCCAAGGGCCTCAGTCTGGAGGCCGCGGCGACCACCGAATTCCTGGCGATCGGGGCGCATGCCGTGCGCCGGTCCATGGCATCAGCCGGTTCCCGCTCGCTCGTTATCGGCGCAGGCCCGATCGGCCTCGGCGCGGCAATCTTTTCGCGCATCGCCGGTCATGAGGTGACGCTGCTCGATACGAGCGCTGAACGGTTGCAGATGGCATCGGAGCGCTTCGGTTTCACATCCGGCATCGTCGCCAGTGAAGGCACCCTCGATGCCGTGAAGGCCAAGACGGATGGCGACGGTTTCGATGTCGTCTTCGATGCGACGGGTTACGGGCCGTCGATGCAGAAAGCCTTCAGCTTCGTCGCTCACGGCGGGGCGCTGGTGCTGGTCAGCGTCGTGAAGGACGATATCCTCTTTTCCGATCCGGAATTCCACAAGCGCGAAATGATGGTCATCGGCAGCCGCAACGCAACACGCGTCGACTTCGAGCATGTCGCCGATTCAATCGCCAAGGGGCTCGTGCCGGTCGACAAATTGATCACGCACCGCACGACGCTTGCCGATGCGCCGCGTGATCTTGCCCGCTGGGCGCATGAAAAGAGCGGCCTCATCAAGGCCGTGATCAAGGTTGCGGACTAAGCGGCGTCGATTGCCGCACGCATCTGCCTGACGACATCGATATCCGTCCGGTTCGAGGTCGGCACATCGAAGCCGAAGGAGACGGCACGCGGATCGGCGCTGGCAACGGCAGAGCTGCAGGAGCCATGAACCTCGTGCGCACCCGTTGCCCGCAGGATCTCGACGACATTGGCCGGGCGCACGCCGCTGCCCGGCATGATGGAGATACGGCCGGCGGCCCTGGCGGAAATGCGTTTCAGCGTTTCGAGCCCGTCCATCGCCTTCGGTACGCAGCCGGAGGTAAGGATGCGCTCGCAGCCGAGTTCGACTGCCTGTTCGAGCGCCGCATCCGGATCGGGCACGAGATCGAAGGCGCGGTGCAGCGTCGAGCCGAGGCCGGCAGCGTGCACCTTCAAACGATGAATGAGCGGCATGTCGAGCGTACCATCCGGCCGGTTCGCGCCGATGACGACGCCCGCGAGACCTGCGGCCCTGACAGCATCGATATCGGCCAGCATCGCCTTTTCATCCGTTGCGTCGAAGATGAAGGGGCCGGCATGCGGGCGGATCATTGCATAGACGGGGATCGGCGCTTCGGCGGCAATTCGCATCAGGCTCGGCAATGGCGTCAGCCCGCCAAGCTCCAGCGCCGAGCAGAGCTCGATGCGGCGGGCGCCGCCCTCGATTGCAGCCGCAAGGCCCTGAGCGCTATCGACGCATACTTCCAGCAAAACCGCCATATTCCGAATCCCTCTCGTTCCGCCACCATTCTAGCGTAGTATAGCGTGCCGAGGGTGGCTGGATCGTAAAATCGGCGTTCTCTATGCGCTTGCTGACGGACGGTTTCGGCAGCAATGCGCCTCATCCTCGCCGTTCCCGGGCAAAGTGTGCCGTCCCGCAAGCGGCCATTTGTTCCGATTACCCATTTGCTGCCTTACGGAGATCGACGGGCGGCCCCGGATATGTCCGAACCTGATACGGAATGGTTCTGTTGCATTGGCACGGCGCTGGGGAGACAGAAGGCGGAAAAGTTTGAGGATATCTCATGTCGGACTTCAAAGGTCGCCGGTTTCAGTGTTGCATTCTGTCGGACCGCCGGGCCGCCGACCGGCAGACATAACTTCAGAATGTTGATTTCGAGGGCGGATGAAGATGTTCGCCTCGCGATTCCAGATACGGCATCAGCACATCTTCGATCCAAGTCATGAATGCGCGGACTCGGCGCGACAGATTGCGCCGATGTGCTACGACGAGGGACACGGCGATCGCCCGGCGACGAAAATCGGGGAGAATTTCCACCAGCGCTCCACTCTTTAAGTATTGGCCAATCCCCAAGAGTGGCGCCTGAATCAGGCCAAGGCCGGCGAGGGCAGCGGCATCGTAGGTCTGCGCGCTGTTGACGTGTAGCGCACCTGGCAACTGAAGCGTCGCGTAGCTGTCGCCGTCAGGATATTCCCATCCATAGGGTTTTGCGCCCAGAATCGTCGAAAAATGAATTGCCCGATGTTCCTGACTCTGGAGATCTTCTAGCGATCGAGGGACGCCATAGCGCGCCAGATAGGCGGGACTGGCAGCGTTGACCATGCGCAACAGGCCCAGTGGGCGGGCAATCAGCGTTTCGTCCCTTATGAGTCCAAGTCGCAACACACAGTCGAACCCCTCTTGAACCAGATCGACTTGCCGATCCGTACTCGACACCTCCAACTCCAACTCGGGGTGAGTCGCCATGAAATCCGGCAAGGCCGGCACGATCGTTGTGCGCGCCACCTCGGTCGGAAGATCGACCCGTAAACGCCCGCGAAGTGCCACGCGATCGCCTGCGAACATCGAGTGAAGGTCATCGACTTCAGCAAGCAGATCGCGGGCACGGGCATGAAATGCGCGTCCGTCCTCCGTCAACTGCACGCTGCGCGTCGTCCGGTGCAGGAGCCTGACACCGACATCTTCTTCCAGCTTCCGGACCGCCGTTGAGGCCCTTCCCTTTTGAATGCCCAGGCTATCGGCTGCGTGGGTGAAGCTCCCCATTTCCGCTACCGTTACGAAAATGAGGATGGGTTCGAGATTCTGCATTTTCGTGCCTTGGTATTGTTCGCTACAGAGAGAACAGTGAGTTTATTTCCTCCGTGTTTATCATACCTGAGAGACACAGTAACTTCCGAATATTGGATCCCCCCATCGGAGAATGACAAATGTCCGAAACTGTGGACTTACATCAGGTGCCTGAAACTATGACTTCGCATCGCGCCCTATGGGCCGGCCGGACAATKAGCGCGATTGTCGCTGTCGCTCTGGTGGCAGACGGCACTATTCAGCTTTTCGCGCCGGCACAGATCGCGAGCATGTTGCAGGAAACTGGGTTCGCGATGGACCTGACCCGTGTCGTGGGTCCGATCATACTCGCCTGCGCCATCCTCTACGCCATCCCGGCCACCGCCGTCCTCGGCGCGATCCTGGTGACGGGCTTTCTGGGAGGCGCCATCTGCGCCCATGTCCGCATCGGTGAGTTGGGGTCGCCGCCGGAACTCATTTCCCTGCTTCTGGGCGCGATGACATGGGGCGGCCTCTATCTGCGCGATCCCCATATCCGGGCCATTCTGCCGCTCATCCGTTGAACCAACAGGACAGTGCTCTGTCCTTCAAGATCAGGAGAAAATGCATGTTTTTAGTAATAGGAATCACGGGAAAAGTGGGCGGCGCAGCGGCAAAACATCTGTTGGCGCACGGCAGGGAGGTACGTGCGCTGGTCCGCAATCGCGAGAAGGCGGCTAACTGGGCGAACCAGGGCGTGGAACTGGTAGACGGCGATTGGAATGATTCGGCAGCCATCGAGCAAGCGCTCAACGGCGTCGAGGGCGCGTTTGTCATGTTGCCGGCTGTCTGGGCGCCCTCGCCCGATTACAAAGAAGCAAAGGGCGTGATTGCAAACTATGTCGAGGCGTTCACCAAGGCAGCGCCGCCGCGAGTGGTTGCGCTTTCGTCGATGGGTGCGAACAGGACCAGCGGGCTCGGGATGATCACGGCCTTGTCGCTTCTGGAGCAAGGTTTTCGCGATCTGATATCCCCAATCGCATTTGTGCGCGCAGGCGGATTTTTCGAAAATTTTCTTTACGGCTTGCACGTCGCCCAAGGTGGAATGCTACCGGTCTACTACAATCCGACAAACCGGAAATCGACCATGGTCGCGACGAGCGACATCGGCGCGGAGGTCGCAACCCTTTTGACCGGGCCAGCTTGGCCAGGGCATCGCGTCATCGAGCTTGGTTCGATGGTCAGCGCGGATGAAGTCGCAGAGCAATTGGGTGAAGTCCTGAATCTCGACGTGAAAGCCTTTGCGGTTCCGCGTGCAGGGTGGGCGGAAGCGTTCGAGCAGTTCGGCATCCCGAAGGGCCACACCGGGCCCGCCGAAGAAATGTTTGAGGCCGTGAACGCAGGATGGATGGACCTCGGAGCCGAGGATACGGAGCACGTAGCGGGTACGACGTCCGCACGCGAAGTATTCGAGACCGCACAGAACGCCGCCAAGGCATAAGTCTCGCTACTGGGCTGAGGTAGCTACTGCGTAGACATAGTGCCCATCTTCATCGTTCCCGGCCCGCCGCAGCCTGTTTAAGCGAAGGCTTTACTTTGCGCGACAGGTGCCGGGACAATTTTTGCCGCGGTCGTAATCAACATGTCGCAAGCATCAGCCGCGGCTCTCCGGTGATTGAAGGCCACATGGTAGGACATGGGCATCGGCTCGGCGAGTTCGACGATGCGCACCCGGTCGGCGATCGGCATGGCGCTGACGCGGCCGAGAAAAGAGACGTAGCCGTGATTGGCGACGAGATCGACGATGACGGGCAGTGAATCCGCAGCGGTAATGTCGCGGTCGCGCAAACGACGATGCAGGGTGCGGTCGTAGCCGAAGGTCATGGCGGCATGGCCGATGCCGGTGCGCGGGCTCGGCGTGCAGATCGGATGACTGGCGACAAGGTCGGCCGCCGTCGCTTCCATGCTGTCGGGCGGGGCGATGGCCACCATATCCGTGCGCAGCAATTCGCGATGACGAAAGCTTTCGAGGCCGAAGACGGAATCGAGGATCGCGACATCGATGCGCCCGGATTTCAGCGCTTCACGCAGATCATCGGCGGTCATCGAGACCAGCGACAGGGCATTCTTGTTGCGGCCGGCATTCCATTGCGCAACGAGTGCGCCGAGGCAGCGAGCAACCCAGCTTTCCGATCCGGTGGGAATGATGGAGCCGATGCGCAGCGAGCGGGCCGTGCGCTGATAACGCTCATCGGCAGACGATTTCAGTTCGTTCCAGGCGAGACTGATCGTGGAAAACAGCGTGTAGGCATGTCTGCCTTCTTCCGTAAGCGCCGACCCCTGCGCCTGGCGCTCGAAGAGGCGGCAGCCAAAGAATTTCTCAAGATTGGCAATCTGCAATGACAGCTGCGGCTGACCAAGGCGAAGGCGGCGTGCGGCGCGATTGATGCTACCCTGATCCGCAACCTCCAGGTAGCGCTCCATCGTAGCCGGCTTTACGGGGATGCGGGCAGCCCATTGTCCATAAGCCTCCGGGTCATTGTGGCCAAGCATTTCGCCGAGCTCTTCCGTTGCATCGAGGATCGGCGCCAATCCCTCCTGAACCCTGCCGCCGGCAAGCAGAATGACCAGTTCTCCCGAAGAACGTTCAACGAGTTTCAGGGCAAGCTCCGTTTCCAGATTATCGACGGCGGACGATACGGTCGAGACGGAGAGGTTGAAGCGACGGGCAGTCTCGCGCATGGAGCCTGACGACAGGACTTGGCTTGCGATGAATAGAGCGCCGAGATGCATGGACTTCTCCGGAAGCTACTGAAAAGGCGGAGGATATGACGTGTTCGTGAAAAAAGATATCCCTGTCCACAGAGGTGCGGGCTATCGTTCAACCAATCAAGAAATCCGGGCGGCGGCAAAACCGATCAAAAGCACCGGAACACCGTGGAAACACGCAAGGGGATAAAAACAAATCGCGCCGGCCGTGGAAAAGGGAATGCAATTCCGCGCAACGGTCTGCATTCGCCGCCATAATCGCGCCGCGAGAGCGAATACTGGAGGGGGCTGCTTCGATTTTCGGGCATCGATTTTTCGGGCATGCACACTATTTCCATGACGCACGTATTTCCGGCATGATGGCCCGAGCTGACCATGCCGGCTGGTTTTATGCGCGCAGGCTTCGCGTTCGGGGCCTTCGCGACGTTTAACGGTGTTCAACCAAGGGGATAATCATGCTTAGGAAATTCGCACTTGCCGTCACGCTTTCCGCCTTTGCGGCCGGCGCGGCGCACGCCGCAGACGTCGTCGTTTCGTCGAAGATCGACACCGAAGGCACGCTGCTCGGCAACGTCATCGTGCTCGCGCTGGAAGCCAACGGTATCAAGACGAAGGACCGCATCGCACTTGGCGCAACCCCGGTCGTGCGCAAGGCGATCACTGCGGGCGAAATCGATATCTATCCGGAATATACCGGCAATGCCGGCTTCTTCTTCAACAAGGCCGATGACGCAGCCTGGAAGAATCTCGAACAGGGCTACCAGGCGGCCAAGAAGCTCGATTACGATGCCAACAAGATTGTCTGGCTGACGCCTTCACCTGCCAACAACACCTGGGCGCTTGCCGTGCGCAGCGACGTCGCCGGTCCGAATAACCTCAAGACCATGTCCGATTTCGGCAAGTGGGTTTCGGGTGGCGGTGCCGCCAAGCTCGCAGCCTCCGCCGAATTCGTCAATTCTGCCGGCGCCCTGCCTGTTTTCCAGACGACTTACGGCTTCACCCTGAAGCCGGACCAGGAAGTCGTGCTTTCGGGTGGCGATACGGCGGCAACGATCAAGGCTGCGGCTGACCAGACCAACGGCGTCAACACCGCCATGGTCTACGGCACCGATGGCGCGATCGAAGCTGCCCAACTGACGGTTCTCGAAGACGACAAGAGCGTGCAGCAGGTCTATGCACCGACCCCGATCATCCGCGAAGCCGTGCTGCAGGCGAACCCGAAGATCCAGGAAATCCTCACTCCGATCTTCCAGAGCCTGACAGCTGACGAGTTGCGCAAGCTCAATGCCAAGATCCAGGTCGACGGCGAGCCGGCGAAGTCCGTAGCCGAAGCCTATCTGAAGGAAAAAGGCTTCCTGAAGTAATTGCCTGCTGCCCCGCCCGGCATTCGGGCGGGGCACTTTCCGGACAGGGTAGGATCGATGGAAGAAACCTTAGCGGTCCGCAAGCTGGACCGGCTCGGCGTGGTACTGGTGGCAGGCGGCATTGTGGCGACGGCGCTTCTGCCATTCATCTATGTGAAGGCAAACCGTATCGCCGCCGGCAAGCCGATGCTGCTGACACAGCTTCTTCCCCAGCCTTCCGTCGTCATTCTGCTGGCCCTGCTGATTGCCACTGCCTTGGCGACGCTCTTTCTGAAAAGCGCCTTCATCCGGCTTGCTCTCGGCACGCTCTGCCTTATCGCACTAATTGCCGCTATCGGGCTGGTGGCGACCGCCTCGACACCGTCAGGCAGCACCGTGGCGCGCATGACGCCCGGCGGCAGCTTCTGGGTGCTGCTCGGCGTTATCGGCCTCATCATCTCCGACGCGTTGGTGAAGATAAAGCTGACACCGTGGATGCGTGTTGCGTCACTGGCCGCCTACACCGCTTTGCTCGTGATCTGCCTCGCGTCCGGCCTGCTCGACAGCCTGTCGATCCTGAGGGAGTTTTCGACACGGGCCGACCAGTTCTGGAGCGAGGCAATCTCCCACCTGCTGCTGGCTTTCGGTTCACTTGCCATCGCCATCGTGCTCGGGTTGCCGCTCGGTATCCTCTGCTTCTGGGTGCCGAAACTGCGCGCCATCGTGCTGCGGATCCTGAGCCTCATCCAGACCATTCCGAGCCTGGCACTTTTCGGCCTCTTGATGCTGCCGCTCGGCTATCTCGCCGCAAACGTGCCGCTCGCGGCCGATATCGGCATTCGCGGCATCGGCACCGCGCCGGCGCTGATTGCGCTCGTGCTTTATTCGCTGCTGCCGATCGTCGCCAATACGGTTGTCGGCCTTGAAGGCGTCGATCCCTCGGTGCGTGATGCCGCCGCGGGCATGGGGCTGACACGCCGGCAGATCCTTGCTGGAATCGACCTGCCGCTCGCCTTTCCGGTCATCCTCACCGGCATCCGCATCGTGCTCGTTCAGGCGATCGGCATGGTGACGATCGCCGCGCTGATCGGCGGGGGCGGCTTCGGCATCTTCATCTTCCAGGGGCTTGGCCAGACGGCCATGGACCTCGTCCTGCTCGGCGCCGTGCCGACCGTTTTCTTCGCCTTCTCCTCGGCCGTCATCCTCGATGCGGTCATCGAAAGCATCCAGGGGCCAGCCGTATGAGCAAGATCGAGATCAGGAACGTCACCAAG
Organism: Rhizobium sp. 05L429; assembly: GCF_056397645.1. Classification (NCBI taxonomy): domain Bacteria; kingdom Pseudomonadati; phylum Pseudomonadota; class Alphaproteobacteria; order Hyphomicrobiales; family Rhizobiaceae; genus Rhizobium; species Rhizobium sp. 05L429. The sequence continues at coordinate 23,310 of NZ_JBFTNV010000029.1, forward strand.
CGCTACGGCTCGGCAACGGTCGTCGACAATGTCTCCATGAGCGTCGAGAAGGGTTCGATTACCGTTGTCGTCGGCACATCGGGCTCCGGCAAATCGACGCTGATGCGGATGATCAACCGGCTTGTGCCGATCACCGAAGGGCAGATCTTCGTCGGCGGACAGAACATCATGGACGTGCCGGCGACCGAGCTTCGCCGCAAGATCGGCTATGCCATTCAGGGGCACGGGCTTTTTCCGCATCGGACGGTGGCTCAGAACATTGCCACTGTGCCGCAGCTTCTCGGCTGGGACGCAGCCCGCACCGACAGCCGAGTGACGGAACTGCTTGGCCTCTTCAATCTCGACCCGGCGACATTCGCGGAGAAATATCCGCATCAACTGTCGGGCGGCCAGCAGCAACGTGTCGGCGTTGCCCGCGCACTGGCGGCCGAGCCGGAACTTCTGTTGATGGACGAGCCCTTCGGCGCGCTCGATCCCGTCATCCGCGGCAAGGCGCAGGACGATCTGCTGGCGATCCAGAAACAGTTCGGCACGACGGTTGTTCTCGTGACCCATGACATGGACGAGGCCTTCCATCTCGGCAATCAGATTGCCGTCATGAGCGAGGGCAATCTGCTGCAATGCTCGACGCCGGAAAAGATCCTGACGGAGCCTGCCGATCCCTTCGTGCAGCAATTGACCGGCACTTCCGACCGGGCACTGAAGCTGATGTCGCTCACGCCGCTGAAGGACAGCATGGAGCCCGCCAAGTCCGGCTTGTCCTATTCGCTGGCACAGTCGCTCAATCTGCGCGATGCGCTGGCCGAAATGATCTGGCAGGGCGTGGACGAGGCTGCCGTGCAGGACGCGAACAAGGCGGCGGTGGGTTCGATTTCGATGAACCGGCTCATCGAACTGGGCCGCAAGGCATGAAATTTATTATCGCCAATCTCTTTCGCGCGCTGGCATTGGTGCTGCTACTCATCCTGATCTTCAGGACAGAGTGGCTCTCCTTCATGCTGGTGCCGCTCACCAACAACAATGCCCCACCGGTCTATATACAGAATAGCCTCGCTTCGCTGGCGCTCGGCCATCTGGAACTCGTTCTCATCTCCATCATCGGCAGCGCGGTACTGGCCGTACTCGGCGGCATCTTCGTCACGCGGCCGAGCGGCGCAGATTTCCTGCCGCTGTCGCGCGCCATTGCCAATGCCGGCCAGACATTTCCGCCCGTTGCGGTCCTGGCGCTTGCCGTACCCGCCACCGGTTTCGGTGCTGCGCCGACGCTGATTGCGCTCTTTCTCTATGGCCTGCTGCCGATCTTCGAAAATACCGTCGCAGGCCTGAAGCAGGTGTCGCCGCAGGTGCTGGACGCCGCCGATGGCATGGGCATGAACGGGATGCAGCGTCTCTTCCAGGTCGAACTGCCGCTCGCATTGCCGCTGATCCTCGAAGGGCTGAAGGTCGCGACGGTCATCAATATCGGCACGGCGACGATCGGCTCGACGGTCGCGGCAAAGGGCCTCGGCGAGGTCATCATCGCCGGCCTGATCTCCGACAATACCGCCTTCATCCTGCAGGGCGGGTTGATCGTCGGGTTGATGGCGGTGCTGATCTATGATGTCGTCGGAATGCTCGAAGGCGCGATCACGCGCAGAATGGGCTTGCGTCCGGCTTGAGAGGACGGCTACCAAGGCAGCGGTAGAGTGAGCGATGGGAGACCGCCTTGGCCAAGATGATCCATTCCATGATCCGCGTTCTGGACGAGACGCGCTCGGTCGATTTCTATAGCAAGGTCTTCGGGCTTGAGGTCGCCGACCGCGTCGATTTCGAAACTTTCACGCTGATCTATATGAGCAATGACGAGACCGGCTTCGAGCTGGAACTGACGGTTAACAAGGGCCGCATCGAGCCCTACAATCTCGGCGACGGCTACGGCCATCTCGCCATTTCCGTCCAGGAAGTGCAGGTCGAGCACAAGCGGCTGACGGATCTCGGCCTCAACCCCGGCAAGCTCGTGGAACTCAACCGCGACGGCAAGCTGTTCGGGCTGTTCTTCTTCATCACCGATCCTGACGGCTACAAGATCGAAGTGCTGCAGCGCCACGGCCGTTTTCAATAGGACATAAGAGCTGACATGATCGAGAAGAGAGACTTCGATAACGGCTGGACGCTTTCCTGTAACGATACAGGAAGAGATAATCTGCCAGCGTCCATACCTGCAACCGTGCCGGGCTGCGTGCACCTGGATCTTCTCGCCKCCAGGMTGATCCCCGATCCCTACCTCGATATCAATGAGATCACCAACGACTGGATCGGCAAGACGGATTGGATCTATCGGCTAAGCTTCGAGGCCGCGCCCGATGACGGCAGGATACAGGAGCTCGTCTTCGAGGGCATGGACACGATCGCGACGATCCGCCTGAACGGCGAGGAGATCGGCCGCACCTTCAACATGCACCGCACCTACCGCTTCGATGTTTCGTCACTGTTGCGGAAGGGCGAAAACGAACTCAGCGTCACCTTCCGCTCCGTCTATGCCTATGGCGCCGAGATGGAGCAGCACTACGGCTACCGCCCGAACAATTATCCCGGGCCGGGCAACCTGGTCCGGAAGATGGCCAGCAACTTCGGCTGGGACTGGGGTCCGACGCTGGTGACCGCAGGGCTCTGGAAGCCGGTCCGGCTGGAGAGCTGGGATCGGGTGCGGCTTGCCGCTACAAGGGTTTCGGCGACGCTTGCGGGCGGCGATGGTCTGGTCAAGGTGCATGCGCGGCTGGCGAAACATGGCGAAACGGCGCCCGCTACGCTCGTTGCCGAGATCGGCGGCGTGACGCAAACGATCGCGGTCGAAGCGGATGCGCAGGAGGTTTCCTTCGAGGTTCGCGTCCCCTCGCCGCAGCTCTGGTGGCCGCATCATCTCGGTGCGCAGCCGCTTTATCCGCTKGAGATCCGGCTGCAGGACGAGAGCGGGAACATCCTCGATCGCTATTCGAAGCAGATCGGCTTCCGGTCGCTGCGCCTCGACACATCCCCGGATGAACACGGTTCGGCCTTCACCTTCGTTATCAACGAGGTGCCGATCTTTGCCTGCGGCGCCAATTGGATACCGGATGACTGTTTTCCCTCGCGCGTGACGGCCGAGCGCTATGCAGCGCGCATCGACGAGGCGAAGGCTGCCAATATCAACCTGCTGCGTGTGTGGGGCGGCGGTATCTTCGAGCGGGACGAATTCTACGAGACCTGCGACCGGGCCGGCATGCTCGTCTGGCAGGATTTCCTGTTCGCCTGCGCCTCTTATCCGGAGGAAGAGCCGCTGCACAGCGAGGTGATCGCCGAGGTGCGGGACAATGTCGTGCGGCTGATGCCGCATGCATCTCTGATCATCTGGAACGGTAACAACGAGAATATCTGGGGTTTCGACGAATGGGGCTGGCGGCCGATCATCAAGGACGGCGTCAGCTGGGGCCTCGGCTACTATCTCGATGTGCTGCCGGCGCTTTGTGCCGAACTCGATCCTGACCGGCCCTATTATCCGGKCAGCCCCTATTCCGGTTCCATGGAGATCGAGCCGAATGAYGACCGGCATGGCTGCAAGCATATCTGGGATGTCTGGAACGACGTCGGCTACGAGGTCTATCGCAACTATATTCCGCGCTTCTGCTCCGAGTTCGGCTGGCAGGCGCCGCCGGCCTGGGCGACGCTTCAGGAAAGTGTGCATGACGAACCGCTGACGCCGGAATCGCACGGCGTTTTCCACCATCAGAAGGCGACGCAGGGCAATGACAAGCTGATCAAGGGTCTTGCCGGGCATCTGCCTGTGCCGCAGGGCATGGACGACTGGCATTTTGCAACGCAGCTCAATCAGGCACGCGCCATCCGCTTCGCGGTCGAGCACATGCGTTCGCATCGTGACATCTGCAAGGGCGCTGTCGTCTGGCAGTTCAATGACTGCTGGCCGGTCACCTCCTGGGCAGCGCTCGATTCCGCCGGGCGGCGCAAGCCGCTCTGGTATGCGATGCAGCAGGCTTTTCATCCACGCCTGCTAACGATCCAGCCGCGCGACGGCGGCCTTTCGGCTATTGCTGTCAACGAGCAGACGCTGTTCTGGCGCTCGAAGATCAGTGGCAAGCGGATGCGGCTTGATGGGACGGTGCTGGCGGAATTCGAATTCTGGCGGCTGCTCTGCGATCGTTTCGAGGCGAAGGAATTTCCCCTGCCGGAGGATATCGCAACATCAGGTTCGGCGGATGAGGAAGTCATCGTCGTCCAGATGCTGGATAAACGCGCCTTCCATTATTTCGTCGAGGATATCGACCTGAAACTTCCTTCACCGGAACTCGCCATATCCCTGACGAGATCGGCCGATGGCTGGGATGTCGCAGTGACTGCGCGGAGCTTTCTGAAGGATCTCTGCCTGATGGCGGATCGGCTCGATCCCGCGGCTGTAGTGGATTCGATGCTGGTGACGCTGATGCCCGGTGAAAGCCATGTCTTCCGCGTCATGACCGAGAAACATCTGTCGATCGAGGACATCGCGGTCGGACCGATACTGCGCTGCGCCAATGATCTCGTGAGCAAAAACTGAAAGGCCCCGCTCTCGCGGGGCCTCCATCCGGCTCGTCCTCGCAGACGACGTTACATCCAGTAGGGCGGCACGCCATAATAATCGTAAACGCGGCGGCCATTATCGTTGTACCAGGTGTCGTCGTCATCCGCGTAGCTCGGCGCGCCTTCGATCTGTTCCTTGGTGAGATCAATGCGGTAACCGTCCAACTGGGTGTCGTAGCTCAGCTTCGCCCATGGCAGCGGATAGTGCTCGTGGCCGATGCCGAGGAAGCCACCGAAACTCAGGACCGCGTAAGCCACGCGGCCATCCTGCTTCCCGAGGATGAGGCGCTCGATGGAACCGATGTGCTTGCCATCGGCGCCATAGACGCGGGTGCCTTCAACGCGGTCGCTGGCGATCAACGTCGGCGTATCCTTCACATTCGGGTCACGGCGGGTGGCGTCAGTATCCTGATTGAGCATTGTGCACCTCCTTTGATCGTTTCGTCGTGGGTTTATCCACCCCAATAAAACGTGACCTATGCTTCAAAGTTCCCCATCGCCTCATGTTCATATGCCGCCTTCGCGATATTGACGTTTACGTCAAGGTTATTGTAGCCTCAATCCGCTTGAACCGCTCAAGCAATGGCATAAGCTGCCGTGACGGAGGATGGAGGATCTTCCGATCGACCGGTGTCATCCGGTTTTGGCAGCCGAATGGGAGAGAGAGACAATGAACAGTATTTCCGTCCACCCTGGTGGTGCGAAATCGGAAAAACCATGGCTTGCCACCTATCCGGACATCATTCCGGCCCAGATTCCCCCACTGGAATTTACATCGCTGCCGGATCTTCTGGAAAAGAGCTGCGCGCGTTTTGCCGACCGGAAAGCCTTTTCCAGCATGGGCAGGTCGATGAGTTATCGCGAGCTCGAAAGCCAGACCCGCAAGGTGGCCGCCTGGCTGCAGGGCGCCGGCCTGCAGAAGGGCGATCGGGTCGCCGTGATGATGCCGAACGTGCTGCAGAACCCCGTCGCGGTCTATGGCATCCTGCGCGCCGGTCTCGTCGTCGTAAACGTCAACCCGCTCTATACGCCGCGCGAACTCGAGCACCAGCTCAACGATTCCGGTGCCAAGGCGATCTTCGTTCTGGAAAACTTCGCGCGCACCGTCGAACAGGTCATCAACAAGACCGACCTGCGCCATGTCGTCGTCAGCTCGCTCGGCGAAATGCTCGGCCCCAAGGGACATATCGTCAACTTCATCGTCCGCCGGGTGAAGAAGCTGGTCCCGTCCTGGTCCATTCCGCAGCATAAGAGCTTCCGGCAGGTGCTGTCCGAAGGTGCGGGCAAGACGCTCGCGCCTGTTGCGCTCACCGGCAGCGACATCGCCTTCCTGCAATATACGGGCGGGACGACCGGCATTGCCAAGGGGGCAGTGCTGACGCATCAGAACCTGCTTGCCAACAAGATGCAGCTGCAGCTCTGGCTGAAATCCGCCTTCGACAAGAAGAAGCAGCCTGAAGTCCTGAACTTCCTCTGCGCGCTGCCGCTCTACCATATCTTCGCGCTGACGGTGAATTCGCTGATGGGCATGTCGCTCGGCGCCCGTAATGTGCTGATCGCCAATCCGCGCGACATTCCGGGGTTGGTGCAGGAATTCCAGAAGTCCGATATCCACATTTTCCCCGGCCTGAATACGCTGTTCAACGCGCTGCTCAACAATGCCGACTTCGCCAAGCTMGATTTCTCCTCGCTCGTCATGTCGCTCGGCGGCGGCATGGCCGTGCAGCGGCCGGTAGCGGAACGCTGGCTGAAGGTGACGGGCTCGCATATTACCGAAGGTTACGGTCTCTCCGAGACATCGCCGGTGGCGACCGCCAACCGTTTCGATTCCCCCGAATTCACGGGCTCGATCGGCCTTCCCATTCCCTCGACGGAACTCGACATCCGCGACGAGGACGGCAATTCGCTGCCGCTTGGCGAGATCGGCGAGATCTGCATCCGCGGCCCGCAGGTCATGGCCGGTTACTGGAACAAGCCCGACGAGACGGCGCGGGTGATGACGCCGGATGGCTATTTCCGCAGCGGCGACATGGGCTTCATGGACGAGCGCGGCTACACCAAGATCGTCGACCGCAAGAAGGACATGATCCTCGTCTCCGGCTTCAACGTCTATCCGAACGAGATCGAGGAAGTGGCCGCCATGCATCCCGGCATCCTGGAGGCGGCAGCGATCGGCGTGCCGGACGGGCATTCCGGCGAGGCGGTGAAGCTCTTCATCGTTCGCAAGGACCCAGGTCTCACCGAAGCCGATGTGAAGGCCCATTGCGCGGCCAATCTCACCAATTACAAGCGGCCGCGCTTCATCGAATTCCGCACCGAGCTGCCGAAGAGCCCGGTCGGCAAGATCCTGCGCAAGGACCTGCGCGGCTGAATTTGACGGTCTCATGAAATTGAGGGCCATCCGCTTGTCGCGGGTGGCTTTTTTCATATTTCGTCAGATGGCTGAACTTGATTTGACTGCCGGAAAGAGAATAGTTTCCGCAACCCTCTCCGCCTCCAAAGGAGTCTCCCATGACTGCCATCGTCGAACAACTGAAGAGCACCGCAGCAGCCACCAAGGCCACCGATCTGCGCGCCGCATTCGCTGATGATCCGCAGCGCTTCTCGCGCTTTTCCGCATCGCTTGACGACCTGCTGATGGATTTTTCCAAGACGGCCGTCAACGACGAGATCCTGAAGCTTCTGGTGAAGCTCGCCGAAGAAGGCGGTGTTGCAGAGAAGCGCGATGAGATGTTCTCCGGCAAGGCGATCAATTTTACCGAAAATCGCGCCGTGCTGCATACGGCGCTGCGCAACCGCTCCAACACACCCGTTCTGGTGGACGGCAAGGATGTCATGCCTGACGTCAACGCCGTGCTCGCCGCCATGGGCAAGTTTGCCGATGGTGTCCGCTCGGGTGCGCTGAAGGGTGCGACCGGCAAGAAGATCACCGATGTCATCAATATCGGCATCGKCGGTTCGGATCTCGGCCCTGTCATGGCGACGCTGGCGCTTGCACCGTTCCATGATGGCCCCCGCGCCCATTTCGTCTCCAACATCGACGGCGCCCATATTGCCGACATCCTGAAGCTGGTTGAGCCGGAAACGACGCTCTTCATCGTCGCCTCCAAGACCTTCACGACCGTCGAAACGATGACCAATGCGCAGACGGCGCGTAAGTTCATCGCCGGCGCGCTCGGCGAGGCGGCCGTTCAGCATCACTTCGCCGCCGTTTCGACGGCGCTTGAGAAGGTTTCCGCCTTCGGCATCGAAAGCGAACGCGTCTTCGGTTTCTGGGACTGGGTCGGCGGTCGGTATTCGATCTGGTCGGCAATCGGCCTGCCGCTGATGATCGCTGTCGGCCCCGAAAATTTCGGCAAGTTCCTCGATGGCGCACATGCCATCGACAATCATTTCCGCAAGGCGCCGATTGCCGAGAACCTGCCTGTCCTGCTCGGCCTCATCGGCTTCTACCACCGGAATGTTCTGGGCTACCCGACACGCGCCATCTTGCCCTATGACCAGCGCCTGTCCCGCTTCCCTGCCTATCTGCAGCAGCTCGACATGGAATCGAACGGCAAGGGCGTCACCATCGACGGCACGCCGGTCGAAGGCAATTCCGGCCCGGTCGTCTGGGGCGAGCCCGGCACCAATGGCCAACACGCCTTCTACCAGCTCATCCACCAGGGCACGAGCATCATCCCGGCCGAATTCATGATCGCCGCCAACGGCTTCGAGCCTGAGCTGCGCCATCAGCACCAGCTGCTGATGTCGAACGTTCTCGCCCAGTCGGAAGCCCTCATGAAGGGCCGCACCTTCGATGAGGCCAAGAAGCAGCTGACCGACAAGGGCATGGAAGACAAGCAGGCCGATTTCATCGCGCCCCACCGCGTCTTCAACGGCAACCGCCCGTCGATCACCTTCGTCTATGACAAGCTGACGCCCTACGCGCTCGGCCGCCTGATCGCGCTCTACGAGCACCGCGTTTTCGTCGAAGGCGTGCTCTTCCGCATCAACTCCTTCGACCAGTGGGGCGTCGAGCTCGGCAAGGAGCTGGCGACCGGCCTGCTGCCCGTCGTCGAAGGCAAGGAAAGCGCTGCCGGTCACGACTCCTCGACGCAGGGTCTTGTCGCTGCGCTGGCAAAGCTCGCCAAGTAATCCTGGCGATCTCGCTGCTATCGAAGCCCATCCGTCACACGGGTGGGCTTTTTTTGTTTGACCCTGTCGAATTGCAGGGCATCTCGTCGTCTATAGAGAGAATGACAGAGGAGGAGCTGATGACTGCAACGGATAACGAGCTGGTGAAATTCGAGGCCGAGGGGGCACAGCCATTGCCGGCCTCGAACGAGCAGGGCTTCGTTGATAACAAAGGTGCCCGCGTCTGGTATGCGAGTTACGGCGCCGGTCCCGCTGTCATCCTTCTGCATGGCGGGCTCGGCAATAGCGGCAATTGGGGCTATCAGGTTCCTGCGCTTGTCGATGCCGGCCATCGGGTCGTGGTGATCGACAGCCGCGGTCATGGCCGCAGCACGCGTGACGAGCGTCCCTACACCTATCACCTGATGGCTTCGGACGTGCTTGCGGTCATGGATCATACCGGAATCGAAGAAGCGGCCTTCATCGGCTGGAGCGATGGCGCCTGTACGTCCTTGATCCTGGCCGACCAGCAGCCGGACCGGGTCTGCGGCGTATTTTTCTTCGCCTGCAACATGGACTCCACCGGCACTAAGGAATTCAAGGCGACGCCGGTCATCGACCGTTGCTTCAGCCGTCACAGGAAGGATTATCAGGCCCTATCGGCGACACCTGACCAGTTCGAAGCTTTCGTCGGCGACGTCTCGAAAATGATGGCGACGGAGCCGAATTATTCGGCCGAGCAGCTGACAGGCATCAAGGTGCCGGTCTCCATCGTGCTCGGTGAGCATGACGAATTCATCAAGCCCGAGCATGCCGACTATCTGGCAAGGACGATCCCGGATGCGGAATTCGTGCTGCTGCCCGGTGTCAGCCATTTCGCCCCGCTGCAGCAGCCGGACCTCTTCAATCGCGAGGTCCGTGCTTTTCTCGACCGGATCGCTTAAGGCTCAGAGGCCGATCTCTTTCGCCCAGGGCGGATTGGCGCCGGCGCGGGAGACGGTCACCGCGGCCGCCTTGGCGCCAAGAGCCAGGGCGTTGCGCAGGGCCTGCTCATCAAGATTGGCGACCTGCGCCTTGGTCAGCAGGTTGTCCTTCTTCAGCGAGGCGAGAATGCCGGCATCGAAAGTGTCGCCGGCGCCGACCGTGTCGACGACAGTCACACGCTCGCTCGGTACGGTGACCTTACGCGCGTTGGTGTAGCCGGTGGCACCTTCGGCGCCCTTGGTGATGACGACGAGCTTGGCGCCGTGGTTCAGCCAGTGGGCGGCAAGCGCATCATGGTCGCCTTCCAGGCCGAACCATTCGAGATCCTCGTCGGAGAATTTGACGATGTCGGACTTGGCGGCCATGCGCTTGATGCGGGCCATATGCGCCGGCTTATCCTTGATGAAACCGGGGCGGATGTTCGGGTCGAGAGAGATGACGCGCGTAGCGGCTTCGCGGTCGAGAAGCGCCTCATAGGTTTCGCCGCAGGGGCTCGGGATGAGGCTGATCGCGCCGAAATGCAGGGCTTCGCAGTCATCGCCGAGATCGGGCAGGTCATCTGACGTGATCATGCGGCCAGCCGTGCCCTCGTCGTAGAAGGCATAAGTCGCCTGGCCGTTGACGAGCTTGACGAAGGCGATGGTCGAAGGGCGCGGGGTGATGGCGCAAGGGCTGTAATCGACATTGCTTGCCTTCAGCGTATCCAGCAGGATCTCGCCCATCATGTCATCGGCAATGCCGGTGAAGAAGGCCGTGGGTATGCCGAGGCGCCCGAGCGCAATCGCGGTATTGAAGATCGCGCCGCCGGCATAGGGCGCAAAGCCCCTTTCGCCAAGGGTCGTGTCCCTCGGCAGCATGTCGATCAGGGCTTCGCCGCAGCACAAAATCATCGAATTCCTCCCAACAGGACTTGCGCGTTCTTCAATCGATTAAGCGAGCTTTTGTCAAAAGGCTAGAGCGAAAGCTCACTCACGCCACCATTCCTCGCCGACCAGGCGAGCGGCGCATCGAGGAAGGCCTCGACTTCGTGCAGCGTCTTGTCATCGAAAAGCTTCTGCTGCCTGGCGATTGCCAGAACCTCCCGCCATGTGGCGATATAATGGAGCTGAACCTTGCCATTGGCAAAGCGCTGATGTGCCTCGGGGAAGATTCCGTAGAAGAAGAGCGCGATGCCGTGATCGACGATACCGCCGGCGGATCTGATGGCATCGATGAAGGTGAACATGCTGCCGCCCGCGGTCGTCAGATCCTCGATAACGAGGACGCGGGCGCCGTCCTTCATGTCGCCTTCGATCTGCGCATTGCGGCCATGGCCCTTCGGCTTTTTGCGGACATAGATCATCGGCAGGCCGAGGCGATCGGCAAGCAGGGCTGCGAAGGGAATGCCTGCGGTCTCGCCGCCGGCGATGCAATCGAACTGCTCAAAACCGGCATCGCGCAGGAGGGTGCTGGCGGCAAAATCCATCACCGTGGAGCGGACGCGCGGGAAGGAGAGAAGCTTGCGGCAGTCGATATAAACGGGGCTCATGATGCCGGAGGCATATTTGTAGGGCGTCTCGGGGCTGAAGTGCACCGCCTTGATCTCCCAGAGCATCTTTGCCAGCAGCTCTGCCATGACGGCGCGGTCGGGAAATGTGGTCTGGATCATGCGGCTTACTCCTTCGGCTGACGTTCCAGCGGCAATAGCAGCAAGAGCGGCCGGTTTCCAGATGGAAGAGGGCCGTCAGCCGAGCAGGCGGCCGATATCCGCAACCTGCATCTTCTTGAAGAGCGCGATCGCCTGCGCGCCCTCTTTCTCATCCAGCGAAACGGCATAACGGACCGCGGCCGCAAGAAGCTGCATCGTCAGCCGGGCGATGGCCAGAAGCTCCGTCTCGGTCCGCTCCGGCCATAGCTGTTTTAGCACTGAAAGCAGGGCCTGCGCGTGGAATTCCATATCTTCGGCATCGACTTCCTGGAGGAGCTTATCCGTGTGGGTCGCGTGCCAGATATCGCGCATCACAGGCTCGCGGCGAAAGAAGGCATAATATTCATCGGCGATGACGCAGAGAGCCGTCCGCAGATTGTCGGCGTCCGTCACCTTGGCCAGTTCGTCGGCTACGCATTGTCGGCCCTGCTCGTTGAAGCGCTCGGCTAGCGTGCGGATGATCGAGGTCTTGTCCGGGAAATACTGATAGAGGGCGCCGAAGGAAAGCTCAGCTTTTTCAACGATCTCGCTCATCTTCAGAGCATCACTGCCTTTCTTTTCGATGAGCTCGGAGGCGACTGTCAGGATTTTTTCGAAGCGCTCGCGGCCACGCTGCTGGCTCGGGATGCGGCGTGGCTGACCGGTCGACTCCTGCTGGCGCCTGCGCCGTGCGATCACTTCTTCTGCCATCTTCCACTTCCTTCGACTGTTGACAAAGAAAATAAGAGAGTTTATCTCATTTTGCAAATGAGAGAGTCTCTCTTATTTTGATCGAAGAGGAGTTTCGATATGCAGAATTCCGAAATCGTTCTGATCGGCGGATCGGGCAAAACCGGTGGCCGCATTGCCGACAGGCTGGAAAAGCTGGGACTTAACGTGCGCAAGGCGTCCCGTTCCACGATACCGGCCTTCGACTGGGAGGATCGCGCGAGTTGGCGCAATGCGCTCACGGGAGCAACGAGCGCCTATGTCGCCTTCCAGCCGGACCTTGCCGTCTCATGGGCGGCAGAGGCCATCGAAGCCCTTTCAAAGCTCGCAGGGGAATGCGGGTTGCAGCATATCGTGCTGCTTTCCGGCCGGGGCGAAGAGGGTGCGCAAAAGAGCGAGGAAGCTCTCAAAACATCCGGGATCGGCTACACGATCCTGCGCGCCTCCTGGTTCAACCAGAATTTCAGCGAAGGCGCTTTTCTGGAACCATTGCTTTCCGGCAAGCTGCAGCTTCCCGTCGGCAATATCAGGGAGCCCTTCATCGATGCCGGCGACATCGCCGATGCGGCGGTGGCAGCCTTGACTGATATCAGGCATCGCAACAAGATCTATGAGCTGACCGGCCCTCGCGCCCTGACCTTCCGCGAAGCCGTGGCCGAAATCGCCGCCGCTTCGGGCCGGTCGATCGAGTATGAACAGGTCCCGATGACGGATTTTAAGGAGGGTCTCGCCGCCGCGGKAATGCCGGAGCCGGTCATCGCGCTACTGGAAGAGCTCTTCGGCGAGGTGCTCGACGGGCGCAATTCGCAGGTTATGAGTGGCGTATCAGACATTCTCGGCCGCCCGGCGAGCGATTTCAGCCAATATGCGCGGGAGACCGCAGCAATCGGACTATGGAGCGCCTGACCATGCAGATCGTTCTCGTCATTTCCCTTGTCRCTGCGGCCATTGGCAGCGGTCTTGTCGCCGGCATCTTCTTCGCCTTCTCGACCTTCATCATGACCGCCTTCGCGCGCATTCCGCCCGAGCAAGGCATCGCAGCGATGAATTCCATCAACATGACCATCGTGCGCTCGCCCTTCATGCTGCTTTTCGTGCCGACCGCGATCCTCTGCATCGTGATCGCGGTATTGGCCTTCGCGAACTGGCGCGGCGGCGCATCGTCACTGATGCTGGCCGGCGTGTCGCTCTATATCGCCGCATCCTTCCTCTCCACCATCGTCTTCAACGTGCCGATGAACGATGCATTGGGAAAGGTGAGCGGCAACGGGCCGGAAGCGGTGCAGCTCTGGACGACCTATCTCAAAGATTGGACATGGTGGAACCATGTGCGTACGATTGCCTCGCTGCTGGCTTCCATCGCATTTGTCCGGGCGCTGATGCTCATCTGAAAAGGGCGGAGGGAATGACACTCCGCCCCTTCGTTGCTTCCCGCATTTGCGGGAATTGCGCTAGTTCTGCTGGCAGAAGGTGATGCGGTTGCTGAAGGGGTCGATGACGGCCATCTCCAGGCCCCAGGGCGCTTCCTCGATGCCCGGTTTCATGTAGCGGTAGTTCCTCGCGGCAAGCTCGGCCTGATAGGCGCCGATATCCTTCACACGCACGAAAGCCCGAGCGCCGGGGCTTGCATCGCCCGAATGTTCGCTCAAGTGCAGTTGCATGTTCTCGCGCGAGACCTGGCAATAAAGCGGAAAATTCTCACCGAAGCGATGTTCCCAATCCAGAGTGAAGCCGAGGAAGCCGCAATAGAATTCCATGGCCTTCTCGACCGAGAAAATGCGGAAGATCGGCACCGGCGGTTCTATGCCGATCGGAGATCGGGCGCCTTCGGTCTCATCCAGTTTAGCAGAGAGAATGTTCCACTGGTCGAAGCCGAATTGTTTGGCGACAATCTCCAGCGTTTCGCTGTGGGTAAGGGAAATATCGCGGTCGGCAAGCGCCTGCCGCAGGGTTTTTGCCATAAGCTTGGCATCGCGAAAATCGCGCATGTATCCATCCTTCCGTTGGCGGCAAACAGGAAGATCAGTGCCCGCGTCTGCTGACCCGTTCGCCATCGTTTGCCAGGAGCAAGGATGTGAAGGTGGATTTGGATGCATTCACCATAATGCTTGCGCATCGCGGGGCGGCTGGCTGCATCCGGCCGACGATCAGCTTACGAAAGGTCGGCAGACGGATCAAGAGGCAGAGCGCACGACGCCTGACGGCACCGAATGCAGATGGCTGGCAAGTTCGACACGATTTCGGCCGGCGCCTTTTGCGACATAGAGCGCCTTATCCGCCTCGCCCAGCATGGCGTCGAAATCCAGTGGCTTGGACCGGCCAGGGGCGACGCCGGCACTGACGGTGCAATTGAGAACCTCGTCTTCGATATAGATGTCGCGGTCCTCGAAGGCCTTGCGGATACGCTCGGCGGCAAGCTCGGCGCGGCCGGGCATGATCTCCTTCAGCACGAGAGCGAATTCCTCGCCACCAAGGCGGGCGGCCGTATCGCCGCTACGGCAATTGGCCGAAAGTTCGCCGGCAAAGACCTTCAGGACGTGATCGCCGGCTGCATGGCCGTAACGGTCGTTCACCGATTTGAAATGGTCGATGTCGAAGACGATGACCGCGGTCGAAACGCCCATGGTGCGGGTACCGTGCTGGTCGAACAGAGCGCGGCGGTTCAGCAGGCCGGTCAGCGGGTCGGTGATCGCGTCGATGCGGTGACGGGCGGCAAGCCGCCACTGATGCAGCGCCAGCGACAGGGCGCCGATGCCGGTCATGCCGGCAATGCACATGGCAAGGCTCAGATCTTCCGCCCAATTGCTGGGCGCGGCTCCGAGCACCAGCTTGCCATCCCAGATCAATACAGCGGCGCAGAGCACGAAGGAAATCGCCGTCAATGTGTAGAGGGCGGTAATGCCTGAGATCGGCGCAGGTGCTTCGGCACGGCCTAACCAATATTGCCGGGCAGTCGTGAAGAGCAGGAAGGCGATGGCGAGGTTATCAGCCATGAAAGCAAGGCCATCCAGCCCGGCGATCATCGGCGGAACGGCAGTCGCCATGGCGACGATTGAGCGGACGGCGATGCCGAAAAGCGGAATCCGGCCAGTGCGGAACTGATAGCCGGCGCCCCAGATGGTCGCAAACCCCGCATGAAACAACATGAAATTGCCAGCACCAAGCATGCGTCCGGGCTGTTCCACATAGAAGGCGTAGGCAAAAATGCCGGCAACGACGAGAACGAGGCCGAATGTGCAGGTGAGAAGAAATGTCTCGGCCCGGCGCGCGATCCAGCTCCCCATGAGCGTCACGGCAAGGCAGGTTGCTGAAACGCCAAGCGCCAGCAGCAGTGAATTGTAGTCAAGCATCATGCTTTTAGATCTCCGCGGCTCCTGCCGCGCCGATAACGTTCTAAAATCTATCTCGTCACTGCTGACTAATGTCTTATGCATTCCGTTAAAAAATCATGGATTGCGCGGGCCGAATGTTACAAATTCAACATTCTGCAGCAATCATAAGAAGAAATATTCAAGCACACACGTCTTTTTTTCAGGCCCTGACCTGCCAATGCAGTGGGAACATGGGATCGAAGACGGTAACCGGCCCGGCGCCGGTTTCAATTCTGGCGGGGAAGGTCACGGGCTCAGCCTGCCGCTCCAGCGTGACGCGTTCCTCGTTGGGCGCTAGCCCATACCAGGCAGGGCCATTCAGGGAGGCAAAGGCCTCCAGCCTGTCGAGCGCGCCATCCTGCTCGAACACATGGGCAAGGCAGCTCATCGTGTTGATCGAGGTATAGATCCCCGCGCAGCCGCAGGCGCATTCCTTGAGTGGGTCGACATGCGGGGCAGAATCCGTGCCGAGGAAGAACCTGGTGTCACCGCTCGTCGCAGCAGCCCGGAGAGCCAGCCTGTGGTTCTCGCGCTTGGCGACGGGCAGGCAGTAATAATGCGGACGAATGCCGCCGACGAGGATGGCATTACGGTTGATGATCAGGTGATGGGTGGTGATGGAACCGGCGAGATTAGCCTTGGCCGACTTGATGTAATCGATCCCGTCAGCGGTGGTGACATGCTCCATCGTCACCTTCAGTTCCGGCAGGCGCTTGCGCAGCGGGTCCAGCACCGTCTCGATGAAGACTGCTTCACGATCGAAGATATCGACATCAGGCGTCGTCACCTCGCCATGGACGCAGAGCGGCAGGCCGATCTTGGCCATGCGTTCCAGCACAGGCATCGCCTTTTCCATATCGCGCACGCCGCCATGCGAATTCGTCGTGGCGCCGGCGGGATAGAGTTTCACGGCGGTGATGAGGCCGCTCTTCTTGCCTTCCTCGACGTCATCAGCGCTCGTATGTTCGGTCAGATAGAGCGTCATCAGCGGCTGAAAGCGATGACCGGCAGGAAGCGCCTTCATGATGCGGTCGCGATAGGCTGCCGCATCCGTTGTCGTGACAACCGGCGGCACCAGGTTCGGCATGATGATCGCGCGCGCGAAGATGCGGCTCGTATCACCAATCACGCCTTCCAGCATGGCGCCGTCGCGCAGATGCAGATGCCAGTCGTCAGGACGGCGGATGGTGAGCGATTGCATGGAAGCCTCCGAAGCGATGCGGGTTTCGMCTCGATAGCATCAAGACCGGTCCGGAAACAACTGTTCAGGCCAGCGCGATTTCCAATGTCATATCGGCAGGACGGCGATTTTCGAGGATCAGGCGGCCGTTCGGCAGGTCGTTGCCGTAGACTTTGGCGCTCGCTTCTTCCTCAGTCAGCTTATAGCCGCGCCAGCGATCCCAGAGACGCTCCTCCAGAACCTCCATGGGCGGGGCGAGCATGATCGTGTAATCGAAGATGCCGTCGAGCTCGGCCCATTTGCCCTCGGTAAAAAGCAGATAGTTGCCTTCGATGATGATGAAGCGATCGTTGGGATCGATCGGCCGGGCCGAGGCGATGGCAAGCTCGCGCGAGCGGTCGAAGACGGGAACGAGGACTTCCTGATCGGCGGGGCGCACGGCTTTGACGATATCGAGGAAGCCGCGCACGTCGAAGGTTTCCGGAATGCCCTTGCGGGCCAGCAGACCACGCTCGATGAGAACGGCGTTGTCCATATGGAAGCCATCCATGGGAAGCACCGAGGCACTCTCGCCCTTGGCCTTCAGGCCGTTTGCCACATTGTCGGCCATGGTGGATTTGCCAGCGCCGGGCGGACCGGCGATGGCAATGAGGAAACGTCTGGAATCGCCGGCGCGGCTCAGCACCTCGCCGACAATGTCGTCAATCCGGGCACTCATGCGGCAACGGGCTCCGCAGGGACTGCCTTGGCGCCGGTCATGAAGGCGACGGCATCGGACATCGTGTATTCCTTGGGATCGATGACCGTCAAGCGGCGCCCGAGGCGATGGATATGGATACGGTCGGCGACTTCGAAGACATGCGGCATGTTGTGCGAGATGAGCACGATCGGAATGCCGCGGGCACGCACATCGAGAATGAGCTCCAGCACGCGGCGACTTTCTTTCACGCCGAGGGCGGCAGTCGGCTCATCCATGATGATGACTTTTGAACCGAAAGCGGCGGCGCGGGCAACGGCAACGCCCTGGCGCTGACCGCCGGAGAGCGTTTCCACCGCCTGATTGATATTCTGGATGGTCATCAGGCCGAGCTCGGAAAGCTTGTTGCGCGCCTGCTTTTCCATCGCCGGCCGGTCCAGCATGCGGAAAAAGGAGCCGAGCATGCCCGGTTTGCGAATCTCGCGGCCGAGGAACATGTTGTCGGCGATCGACAGCGCCGGCGAAAGGGCGAGGTTCTGGTAGACGGTCTCGATGCCGGCGTCGCGCGCTTCCATCGGCGATCTGAACTGCACCTGCCGGCCTTCCAGGGTGATCACCCCATCATCGGGGGTGACCGCGCCCGATATCGCCTTGATGAGCGAGGACTTGCCGGCGCCGTTATCGCCGATGACGGCAAGGATTTCGCCCGGATAGAGATCGAAATCGGCATTGTCGAGCGCGGTAACGCGTCCATAACGCTTGACGAGGCCCCGTGCAGTGAGAATGGGTTCGACAGCCATGATTATACCGAAACCTTTCTGATCCACTGATCGATAGCAACGGCGGCGATAATCAGCACGCCAGTCAAAAGAACCTTCCATTGCGGGTCGGCGCCGAGCATGTTGAGGCCCATCGACACGACGCCGACGATCATCGCGCCGAAGAGCGTGCCGAGAATGGAGCCGCGGCCGCCGAACAGCGAAATGCCGCCAATCACCGTCGCGGTGATCGCCTGGAGGTTAAAGTCCGTGACGGCCGAAGACGGCGAGATCGAGCCATTGCGGCCGATCGAGACCCAGGCGGCCAAGGCGGCAATGACGCCTGATATGGCGTAAACGGTCAGCAGCACCTTCTTGGTCTGGATGCCGGAGAGCTTGGCCGCCTCCGGATCGTCGCCAACGGCATAGACATGCCGGCCCCATGCGGTGTGATTTAGTACATACCAGAGCAGCACGACGAGCAGCACCATGGCGATGACGCCGAGTGTGAGCACGGCGCTGCCGAGCTTGAAGCTTATGGCGAAAAGATGAAGCAGTGGCGCCTGTTCGTCGACGTCGGTGTCGCGGATCGTCTCATTGGCGGAATAGATGAAATTCGTCGCCATGACGATATTCCAGGTGCCGAGCGTGACGATGAAGGGCGGCAGCTTCATATAGGCGATGAGGAAGCCGTTCAGCAATCCGCAGAGCCCGCCGACGACAAGCCCGGCGACCACTGCGATCGGTGTCGGTATGCCGTAGGTGATGGCGACATTGCCCATGATGACGGCCGAGATGACCATGATGACGCCGATCGAAAGATCGATGCCGGCGGTCAGGATGACCAGCGTCTGGGCCGCTCCGAGAATGCCGACGATAGCGATCTGCTGCAGGATCAGCGTCAGCGTATAGGACGAGAAGAAACGTCCGCCGATCGCTATTCCGAAGATCACGATTGCCAGCACCAGCACGATCAACGGCACGGCAGCCGGCGTCGAGTGCAGAAAATGCTGCGCGCGCTTGATCAGCGAGACGTTCTCGTGCTCGAACGAGGCAACACTCTTGTCGCTGTCGTCGAGGACGCGTTCAAATTCCTGTGTTCCGGTCATTGTTCCTCCTTCGCATCCGCGCGCCGAACCCACGCGGAAGCCGTCGCCGATATCCTTCCGGTCTTTGCTGAGCCGGTTTGGCGGGCGGCGACGTATCGTCCGCCCAAAAAGGCCGGGGATCRAGCCCCGGCCATTCTGATGTCAATCAGGCAGGGCTCAGCCCCAGCACTTGTCCGTGCCTTCCTTGGTGTCGATCGACTTGACGCCGGAGACCGGCTTGTCGGTGACGAGCGAAACGCCGGTATCGAAGAAGGACTTGCCTTCGGTCGGCTTCGGCTTTTCACCGCTATCGGCGAACTTCTTGATCGCCTCGACGCCGAGTGCCGCCATCATCAGCGGATATTGCTGCGAGGTGGCGCCGATAACGCCTTCCTTGACCGACTTCACACCCGGGCAACCGCCATCGACCGATACGATCAGTACGTTCTTTTCCATGCCGACGGCCTTCAGCGCCTGATAGGCACCGACGGCAGCCGGTTCATTGATCGTGTGGATGACGTTGATACCAGGATCCTTCTGGAGGAGGTTTTCCATAGCCTTGCGGCCGCCTTCCTCATTGCCGTTGGTCACGTCATGGCCGACGACGCGCGGATCATCCTCATCGCCGATCTTGTTCGGGTCCTTCGGATCGATGCCGAAGCCCATCATKAAGCCCTGGTCGCGCAGGACGTCGACGGTCGGCTGCGACGGCGTCAGGTCGAGGAAGCCGACCTTGGCGTCCTTTACCTTGTCCCCAAGCGTTTCCTTGGCCCACTGGCCGATCAGCTTGCCGGCGAGCAGGTTGTCGGTGGCGAAAGTGGCGTCGGCAGCATCGGCCGGCTCAAGCGGCGTGTCGAGCGCGATGACGAGCAGGCCAGCATCGCGAGCCTTCTTGACCGACGACACGATGCCCTTGGTGTCCGAAGCGGCGATCAGAATACCCTTTGCACCATCGGCGATGCAGCTTTCGATCGCTGCGACCTGGCTTTCGCTGTCACCGTCGATCTTGCCGGCGTAGGACTTCAGCGTGACGCCGAGTTCCTTGGCCTTGGCCGTCGCACCTTCCTTCATCTTGACGAAGAAGGGGTTGGTGTCGGTCTTGGTGATCAGGCATGCAGAAACATCTGCCGCCATTGCCGGAGCGGAAAAGGCGACGCCAAGCGCGAGTGCGCCGAAAGCGAGAACTGATTTCTTCATGAACTCCTCCCAGAGATTGGCCGGCCCGCCCCCAGGCGGCACCGGAATTCATGCACGACGAGACTTGCGGAATGCGGCATCAGCCTTCTCCCCAAAGCCGTCCCGTGCCGTTGACGATGGCAATTAAGAGCGAAAGAAAACCGCTTGTCAATAAATAAATCCAATTGAATTATTAATTCGATGTGGMATGCTGACATGAAATCAGGCATAGGCCGTTAATCGGGAGGAGTGGCCAATGTCGTCCATGGATGGTCCGGATTACATGCCGGTCCCACCGCCAATTCTTAATCCGTCGGGAGGTGCGAACCAGATCAGGGTGCGCGCCTATAACGAACGGCTCGTGCTGTCGCTGGTGCGCCTCTACGGCGCCCTGTCGAAGGCCGATATCGCACGCCGCAGCGGGCTTTCGGCTCAAACCGTCTCCGTCATCATGCGGGTGCTGGAGAAGGAAGGGCTGCTTTCGCGTGGCGAGCCCATCCGCGGTCGCGTCGGCCAACCATCCATACCCATGCGGCTCAATCCGGATGCCGTCTATTCCTTCGGCGTGAAGATCGGCCGGCGCAGCGCAGACCTCGTGCTGATGGATTTCGTCGGCAGGATCCGGCTGCAACTGCACAGGATCTATGCCTATCCCCTGCCCGATGAGATCCTGTCCTTCGTGACCCATGGGATCAGGGAGCTGGAGGGCAAGCTGAGCGAGCGCGAGCGCAGCCGCATTGCCGGCCTCGGCATCGCGGCCCCCTTCGAACTCTGGAATTGGGCCGACGAAGTGGGCGCGCCCGAGGGCACGATGGAGGTCTGGCGCGATTTCGACCTGCAGTCGGAAATCGCCACGCAGGTATCCTACCAGGTCTTCCTGCAGAACGACGCGACCAGCGCCTGCGGTGCGGAACTGGTCTTCGGCATTGGCCCGTCCTATCCGGATTTCGTCTATTTCTTTATCGGCTCCTTCATCGGCGGCGGGATCGTGCTGAATTCGGCAATCTTTTCGGGCAAGACGGGAACGGCAGKCGCCATCGGTCCGCTGCCGGTGCGCGGCAAGAACGGCGAGACAATGCAGCTTCTGGAGATCGCCTCGATCTTCGTCTTGGAAAACATGCTGCGCGAGCGGGGCATCGACCCGCAGCCGCTCTGGTATTCGGCCGACGACTGGATAGATTTCGGCGAACCGATKGAAGCCTGGATCCAGGATACTGCCAAGGCACTGGCGCAGGCGATTGTCGCCGCAGCCTCGATCATCGACTTCAGCGCCGCCGTCATCGATGGCGGTTTCCCGGACTGGGTGCGCCGGCGCATCGTACAGGCGACGATCTACGAAGCCGAAAAGCTCGACCTGCAGGGCGTCGTCATGCCCGATATCGTCGAAGGCGTGGTCGGCGCGCATGCCCGCGCCATCGGCGGCGCCAGCCTGCCGATCTTCGCGCGTTATCTCACCGATCAGAATGTGCTTTTCAAGGAGATCGACAATGCTGAAAGGGCTTGACCCACTGCTGAGCCCGGACCTGCTGGCGACATTGCGCGGCATGGGCCATGGCGACGAAATCGCCATCGTCGACGGCAACTATCCGGGCATCGAGCATGCGCGACGGCTGATCCGGCTCGACGGGCATCATCTCATTCCGGTTCTTGATGCCGTTTTGAGCGTGCTGCCGATCGACGACTTTGTGAACGAGGCCATCTTCCGCTCAACCGTGAAGACCGAACGCGACAAGCTCGATCCGATCCATGAGGAAATGATTGCCTGCTGCGCCAGGCATGAGCCGGATCGCGAGGTCGTCCCTCTCGTCGGGCAGGATTTCTACGGTCGGGTGCGCGCGGCCCATGCGGTCATTCAGACCGGCGAGCCAAGGCTTTACGCCAACATCATCCTGCGCAAGGGCGTGATCTATCCCTCGGCCATTGGCGAACTTGCCAAGGCCGAAGTCGATCCCTTCGTCTACTGAAGTCGGCGATCAGATTTCGCCCGCCGAGGGACCCCAGACATCCGTCAGCGCAAAGCCGCCCGGATGCGGGTCGAAGGGGTCAAGTGCAACCTGCGACAGTCCGAAGGTGAAACCGCGGCCAGTGATCGTCGGAATGACGGCGGGCTTGCCGGCCACTTCCGTCAGTCCCTGCAGGCCAACCTCGAATTCCGAGCCGATGATCGACTTCGACTTGAAGACATCGCCAATCTTGGCCTTCCCGCGCGCGTAGAGGGTGGCGAGATTGGCCGAGTTACCTGTACCGCAGGGCGAGCGGTCGGCTCTGCCCGGCCACATGGTGGTGCAGGTGCGCACCGTGCCGTCTGCCTCCAGATCGCGGAACATGACATAGGCCACGCCCGAGATTGCCGGGATTTCCGGATGCACGACATGGATATTGCGGTTGATGAGGTCCTTGAGGATCATGCCGGCCTGTACGAGTGCTGCAGCATTGGCCTTCTCGATCGTCAAATTGATCTGCCCGACATCGACCAGCGCGTAAAAGATGCCGCCATAGCAGATGTCGGCCTTGATCTTTCCCCAATGCGGCGTTTCGATCTCGACATCCAGCTCGTGGACGAAGGACGGCACCATGGTGAGTTTCACCTTCTCGCAGCGGCCGTCGCGGCAGGTGGCCGTCGCCTTGACCAGGCCGGCGGCGGTTTCCAGCGTCACGACGGTTTCCGGTTCCTTCATCTCGACGATGCCGGCTTCCAGGAGGGCAGTCGTGACACAGATGGAGTTCGAGCCGGAACTCGCATGCGCCTGATCGGGCTGCAGGATGATGAAGGCCGCATCCGCATCCGGATGTTTCGGCGGCAGGAGCAGGTTGACCGAGCCGATCGGCGCGCCGCGCGGCTCAAGGCAGAGGAAGCGGCGAAGCTCCTGGCCCTTCGGATCGGTATTCAGCCAGTGAAGCTGGGCGGCGACCGTTTCGCCGGGGATCTTCGGCACGCCGCCGATCGCGACCTTGCCGATTTCACCTTCAGCATGAACATCCAGAAGCTGGATCGTACGCTTCCATCTCATCTTTCAAACTCCAAATCGGACGTGACGCGTGATGCCGCCATCGACGCGGATATTTTTCCCGGTGACGAAGGCGCCGGCGCGACAGCCCTAGTACCTGTTGATGCGGAATGGCTTGATATCAACTGATGTTTTGACGCCGGCCACCATATCCGCGATCAGCCGCGCTGTCGTTGCCGAATAGGTCAGACCGAGATGGCCGTGGCCGGTCGCATAGAAGACGCCAGGTATTTTCGAAGAGGGCGAGATGATCGGGATCGTATCCGGCAGCGCCGGGCGATGGCCCATCCATTCGCTGGTGTCCTGAACCTGGAGATCGGGCAGGATACGCTGCGCATGGCGCACCAGCGCGCGCGGACGACGGAAATCGGGCGCGGCCGTCAGCCCGGCCAGCTCGACGTTGCCGCCAACGCGGATGCCGCCGGCCGTCGGCGTGACCATGAAGGCGCGATGCGGCCAGATCACCGAATAGCGCATGGAAATGCCGGGCTGCATGATCTGCGTATGGTAGCCGCGCTCGGTTTCGAGCGGGATCGGCTCGCCAAGGGCAGCCGCAAGGAAGCGCGTATGGACACCGGCCGCGAGGATGACCTTATCGGCTTCGATGCGATTGCCATTTTCGAGGTGGACGACTGTCTTGCCATCGCCCTTGCGCTCCACGGCCTTGACTTGCCCGGAAACGAAGCTTGCGCCTGCAGCCTTTGCGGCGTCAGTGAGCTTCACGACAAGCTTGTAGGGATCGCGGATCGACTTGTTGTCCGGCAACAGCACGGCCTTGGCGATTTTCGGCGAAAGGGTCGGCTCGTAATACTGGATGGCACCGTTGCTCAGCACCTCGAATTCCATGCCATAGCGCCGCATCAATTCGAGGTGACCGCGATCCGCATCGAATTCGGCCTCGGTTTCGTAGATCGCCAGGCAGCCTTCCTCGGTCATCAACTCAGGAGCGCCAACGGCATCGAGCATGGCGCTGATATCACCGAGAGCAATTTTGGAGAGGCTCATGCCCGCATCCTCGATCTCTCTCAGGCGCGAGGGGCGGCCGGCAGCGAGGAAACGCAGGAACCATGGCAGGATTTTCGGCGCATAGGACGGCCGCAACCAGACCGGGCCTTCCGGATCGATCAGCCAGCGCGGCAGTTTCTTCCAGGTTGAAGGACCGGAGCCTGCTGCGAAGTCGAGCGCGATGCTCGCCATATTGCCGTAGGAGGTTCCCCTGCCCGGCTCGCCCTTGTCGATTAAAGTGACCTGATAACCGCGCCGCTGCAGCTCGAAAGCAATCGAAGCGCCGACCACACCGGCGCCGACGACAGCCACCGTCTTATTGATTTCATTCGCCATGTCTTACCCACCGCACGGCAGAGTCGAATGCCGTTCGAGGTGTGATATATCACAACGAGGCGAATGCCTATGGTTTTTTACTGAGCGGTTTCCGGCACCCCGGCGCCKACACTATCGCCCACGGAACCTACAGTATTGTTCATCGACTGGCCGAGACGGCGCACCTGAGCATCGTAGTTGCGGCGGGTGCGGGGATCGAAGATGGCAATCGGTGTGCTGACGGCAAGGCTGACCGCACTGCCGGCCGTCTGGGCAGCGCCGATAGCAACGGCGCCAACCGCCTCGCCGAGGCCCACTTCGGAATCCGTAATTGTCTGGCCGGCAATCAGCCGATCGCCGATGAGCTTCACCACTTCTGGGCTTTCGGCAAACTTGCCATGGTTCAGGCGATCGCCGGTCTTCAGCTTGGTGAGATCGAGCACGGTGATGCCCGCCGCTTCCAGTTTGCTGCGATAGGGTTCGGCGGAGGGATCGATCTGGCCGAGGCGATCGACATTGCCCGAGATGCGGCGGGAGAGCGCCAGCGCCCGGTCGTCCTGCGAGACGAAGATGGTGAAATGCGGCTTGTCCTTGCCGAGGCTCTGGAACTGTCGGCCGAACACATCGACATCGAGATCCGGCGAGGCAAGAATGACATTGTTGATCTTCGAGGCAACGTGTCCGTCGCGGATCGCCATCTGGCGAAGAGCCTCTACCGTCAGCCACGTGCCCATGGAGTGGGCCATGACTGTGATATCGGCCACCGCCGGATTGTTGGCCGTGCGCCGCAGCAACTCTTCCAGCGCATCGCGCGAATAGTTGGTGCTTTCCTTGTCGTAGTTATAGTCGAAAATGCTGGCGCGCGAGGGCCAGGTGAAAACGACGGGCGCAACATCGGCATGCGAATCATGGACGATCTGCGCGAATCGATAGACCGCATCCTCATAGCGATTGTTGAAGCCATGGACGAAGATGAGGACCCGCTTGCTTTTTGGCATATGCGTCCTCAGCCAGCCCTCTCCCGCTTTCTCCCCATCCAGCGGATCGACCGCGACGGTGACGAAATCCTTGAGAGGATTGGCGGGCAGACGACGAGGCCATTGCACTTGCCCGGCCTTGCGATTGGCTTCCGGTGGAATGGAGACATCGACGGCATCGACCCTCAGCCCGGTGCCGCGCTCGCCGGAGAAGAGCACGGCCGGATTTTCATCGGCAGCGCGCGTTGTCGCCACCAGCAGATCGACTCGCGACGTACCCGGTGGAACCGTGCCGGCCGCCTGCATGACACCGATCGGCCGCCCGCAGGAAGCGAGGCCGACGCACAGGACAAGTAGGGTTGCAAGGGCTTTGCGAGAAACGCCGCATCTGCCGATCATGACTTCTCCGCAGGTTCAGGCGTCATCGCGCCAAGCCACCGACATGCGCTTGCCGCGCGCCTCCAGATAGTCCGAGGCCAGGGACGGAGTCAATTTTACGAAGGTTTGGGAAAAAATGATCCGGAATAGAAAAGAGCCCGACGCGGGAGGAGGTGCATCGGGCTCTTGATCCTGACTGACAACTGGGAGGAGGAGTGTTGTCAGTCCGATGAAGGAGCGCTGGGAGGAGGAGTGCGCTGCCTTCGAGATCATTAATACCCAATTCATTTGATGGAGAATAGCGAAATTACCGCAATGCAGCAATGCATTGGGCGCAATGCTTGCCTCGYCGGCATCATGTGCGCGCCTCATTTTGCGGCACCTTTGATCAGATGGTCAAATTATTTCGCAAATTGTGCCCGCATATGAAATCCACACAGATTTGGTCGCAAAATGTGGGAGCCATGTCTMGCGACAGACCGGATGACATACTTCCCGAGCCCTGCCTCCATTATTCGGGCCACCGGGACGCGCTGCCAACGCTGCGCGCCCTTTCTCGATGTCACGCGGGAAATGACGGCGCGGCGCGAAACGAAAACGGCCGCGGCTGAAACCGCGGCCCTTCCATGCGTGATTTCATGCTTATCAGGCGGCCTTGAAGAGCTTCTTGCCTTCTGCGTCGAGCGCGGTGAACTCTTCGTCCGACAGCGTGATGTCAACGGCAGCGACGTTTTMTTCCAGGTGCTTGACCTTGGACGTGCCGGGGATCGGCAGCATGACAGGGCTGCGCTTCAGCACCCAGTCCAGCGCGATCTGGCTCGGGGCCGCATTATGCTTCTTGGCGATCGTATCGAGCAGCGAGCCTGGCTTTGCAAGATCGCCCGCCGCCAGCGGATACCAGGGGATGAAGCCGATATTGTGCTTGGCGCAATAGTCGAGCACATCCTCGCTGGTGCGGTCGACGAGGTTGTAGCGGTTCTGGACCGTAGCAACTTTGAAGACCTTGGAGGCTGCTTCGATATCGGCAACCGAGACTTCGCTCAAGCCCGCATGGCGGATGAGGCCGGAATCGAGCAGCGACTTGATCGTGTCGAACTGTTCCTTGGCCGGAACCTTCGGATCGATGCGGTGAAGCTGCCAGAGATCTATCTGCTCGACACCGAGATTGCGCAGGCTCTTGTGCACCTGCTGGATCAGATATTCCGGACGGCCGAGCGGCAGCCAGATATTCGGACMGTGGCGCGTCAGACCGCCCTTGGTGGCGACGACGAGGCCTTTCTTGTAGGGATGAAGCGCTTCCTTGATCAGCCATTCGGAAACGTCAGGACCATAGGAATCAGCCGTATCGATGAAGTTGACGCCGAGTTCCGGCAAACGCTTCAGGGTACGGATCGATTCATCGTGGTCGACAGGATTGCCCCAGATGCCATCGCCGGTAATGCGCATGGCCCCGAAGCCGAGGCGATTGACTTCCAGATCGCCACCGATCTTGAAGGTACCGGATTTCGCTGCATTGTAATCGCTCATCGTCTTTTCCTCTCTTGGTCAATAAATCACTCAAAATCGGTGGAGCTGGAGACCTGCTCCCAGGCGTCGAATTCGGTCTTGAGATAGCCGAGCTTCTCAGGAACGAGGCTGATCGCGTCACCCCCAAGCAACAGATGGGCTGGCGGATTGTCGGATGCAATGAGCCTCAGCATCGCGGCAGCTGCCTTTTTCGGATCGCCCGGCTGGTTACCGTTGCGTTCGAGGCGGCGCTGGCGCCGCGGCTCAAAGACCTCATCACAATCGGCGAGCGAGCGCTCAGCACGCATCATCGAGCGGCCGGCCCAATCAGTGCGGAAGCCACCGGGTTCGATGCCGGTCACGTGAATCCCAACGCTCTTGATCTCGCTGCCGAGGTTTTCGGAAATGCCCTCGAGGGCGAACTTGCTGGCATGATGGAAAGCGATGCCCGGCATGGTGATGATCCCGCCCATCGAGGTGATATTGTAGATATGGTCGCTGCGGCGCTTGCGCATATAGGGCAGGACCGACTGCATGACAGCTACCGGACCGAAAATGTTGGCCTCAAACTGATGCAGCTCTTCCATCGTCGATTCCTGGACGAGGTCTTCATGGCCATATCCGGCGAAGCTGCGCGCCTCATCGACTTTCCTGCGAGAGGACCGATCGGAAGCACCACAACAGAAAGAGTGATCGTCCAGGCGTGGAATTACCTAGAGCCGGGATTTTGCTTCTTCACCGAATTCGGCCAGCATCTTCCAGAGCTCACCAAAGATCTCGCGTGCAAAGGCTTCCATCGAGATGCTTTCGKTCGAAGTACCTGCCACGCGCTGCTGCCACAGCTCTCCGCCAACGCGCAGCGCGCCGATGACAACAGCCGAAAGCAAGCGCATGCGCGCGCGTGCACGCGGATCGCCGCCGCTGCGAGTAATCAGCGCCTCGGTCAGCTTCTGCTCCAGCTTGGCATATTTGAGCTGATCACGGGCCTTGAGGGTTGGGGTGCAATGGATCAGTTCACTGAGCGCAAGAGCGCGCTCGTCAGCCGAGGCGGTTACAGTGACGATAAGGGCTTCCTCGACGGCCTTGACGGGGGATTCGCCGGCCGGACGTGCGGCAATCGCCGCCATCAGGCGATCAGCGAATGAATCCTGCCAGGCGAAGACGACCTCTTCCTTCGACGGGAAATAATCGAAGAAACTGCGCTTCGAGACATCAGCTGCCTCGGTGATCTCCTCGATGGTGGTCGCGTCGAAGCCGCGCTCCATGAAGAGGGTCATCGCTGCCTGTTCGATGCGCTCGCGGGTCTGGCGACGCTTGCGCTCACGCCTGCCCTCGACGGCTTCAGGCTGTTTCTTCTCAGTCATTTCCATCGGCTGTCATTCAGTCGTCCGCTTCAGCGGCAACCTCCATATCCACTCCGCTGCTACGAAATTTGAAGCGCTCACGCGAGAGCTCAAGCGGCCTGCGGCGTGAAATCCGATAGACGGAGGCTGGCGGCAGGTTTCTAACCGTGCCGCCGATACGCGTCGCCTTCAGGCCCAGACGGTCGAGGATCGGACGCGGCACGGGACAACGCGGCCCATAGGTAAACTGATAAAAGGCGCCGCCGGCCCGCATATAGACGAAGGCCCCGGCAAGGATCGAGGCGATCTTGCGCGGTGACATGGAAAGAAGCGGCAGACCGCTGACGACGGCACCGACGGGTTCACCCTCGAAAATATTGGCCTGTGCCAGATGGCCGGCGTCCATCTGCAGGACACGCGCATCGGGGAAGCGCTTCTGAAGCGACCCGATGAACTCGGGACCGTATTCGATGAGCGTCAGGTCGCACTCGCTGATGCCGCGCGCAAGCAGCGCGCGGGTAAAGACACCGGTACCCGGACCGAGCTCGATGATCGGACCATCCAGAGCAGCGATCTCGCTGGTCATGATGCGCGCGAGCGAGTCACCGGAGGGCGCGATGGCGGCTACCCTCAGCGGGTTGCTCAGCCACGAACGGAAAAAATGCATGAAATCGGAGAATGCACTGTTTGCGATCATGATTATCCCACCCGTCTGAAATGCGATTGACTATCGATGCGACGATCTCCTGCAGCATGGCAATTCAAAGGCAGCCCCGTCAATCCATGGTTTTCGCGCATGCCTGTTTCCAACAACATTTCGTGTATTTTTATATCTAATGCATTTTTGCAATTAGTGCAATAAATCTGGTGGGCACCGTTGCCCATTCCAGTTAAGCGCGAACAGTCAGCCTGCGTACGGGGCTGAGCTGGCAGAAGCGTGTCGGCAAATTGATCGTTCGCATAGCGCAGGAAAAGACGGTCTGGTGAAAGCTGTGGCAGGTCTGCGAAGATCTGACCGGCCTTTCCTCTGACACCGTGACCGAGGCTTTCCTGGAACGAAAAGGCAGCCATGAAGGCTGCCCTCTTTCGCGGCAGGGACGTCAGTCCCATTCCCCTCCGCCTTATGCCTTCAGACTGCCTTAGTAGTTGCAACCCGAGCTGCTGGTCGGATTGAAGCGCAGGCCGCAAGCCATGTTGAGCGTCTTCTTCGGGCTGTACTGGTAAGGCGCGGAGCTTCGGGATGCGCCGTTGACCGAACCGGTCGTGCGGGGCTCGTTGCGAGCGTTGGTGTTCTTGTGCTGCTTTACGATCTGCTGCTGTTGAGCCGAAGCTGCGTTGGCAGATGCGAAAGCCGAAACGCTGATGATTGCGC
This sequence comes from Rhizobium sp. 05L429, assembly GCF_056397645.1. Lineage (NCBI taxonomy): Bacteria > Pseudomonadati > Pseudomonadota > Alphaproteobacteria > Hyphomicrobiales > Rhizobiaceae > Rhizobium > Rhizobium sp. 05L429. The sequence goes on from NZ_JBFTNV010000029.1 coordinate 53,569, forward strand.
CTAAGGCTACAGCCACGAGACCATTCTTCAATACGTTGATCATTTCATCTCTCCTTGGGAGGATTGTTGGAGTTTACGCCAAGGAGCTAGGAAGCGAAATTGTCATATTCTACTGCGCTGCAACAGCGATCACGGATACGTGAGATTCGGCACCGCGAAAGAAAAAGGCGGCTTTTCGCCGCCTTTTCTTTGCCGGCTCAATAGCCGTTATCACAAGGCATGCTGCCGGGGCCGATCGATCCACTAAATTCAGGATTGCACATAGTCTTAGGTTCGGGGCGGTTCTCGGGTTTGGGGACAATCGAGCCCGTGGTGCCGGCTTCGACGCCGAACGCAGCAAGCGGATACCAGAAGCCGTCCGAATGACGGCGGGTCCCGGGGCGTTCCGTAGCGGAGCCACGATAGCCATGCCAATAAGCGGCATGTGCTTTATATTGCACCATTTCCACGTTCGAGGGGACGGGGATCTGGGTCTGCTGAACGGGCGCCGCCAGCGCTGTAACGGTAGACGAGAGGGCGAGAAGAGCGCTGAGCGCAAAGGCGGACGGAGCCATATTGAGCATTTTCATGAGAAACCCTCCTTCTGGGTTTGCCTATGAAAAATGCGTTCGATACGGGCGAAGTTCCACCATCACACGCAGCTTCCTAAACTCGTGATTGCAGGCGATCCGGCGTGACTGGAAGAGACAAAAAATAAAAAAGTGCGATTTACAAAGCCGCGCGAGCAGTCACCTGCGGCAATTCATCGGGTGCGTGAATTCACTGTTCTCAATTGGCGTACAAAGGACGGTAGCCTTGGCTTGCGACGCAGGAGCGGTATTGCCGATGGGCGGCGCCGCTCGCATTGGTTTCCCGTTCCACGGCATCGCGGTGGCCGGTCATCTGCGCACGCAGGTCATACTGCTTGTTCGCCTCGTCGTACATGGCGTTGGCATCGGACATACAAAGGGCGTGAGTGAYACCAGKCGGATTGACGGGCGAAGCGACCGGCACGAGCACCGGCGCATTGGCACGGTCAATACAGCCGGCAAGGGCCGCCATCATCATGACGAGACCTACTACACCACCGATTCTCGTCTTCATCCAACCCTCCGGCCGCTTTGCCTGAAACAATCCATCGCTTCCGCAGATAGACGCCGAAGGTTGCGCGAAGCTAGGCATGAGGGTGCGGCGCCCATGTATTGTGGCGGACACCAGATCTCGAGGCCGGCCCTAGAATGGATGTTCGGCCGCGGTCCATCTGCACCGGAGCCTCAAGATGACAGTTGTTCAGGAAGAAGAGGCTTCGACCGCGGTCGCCGCCATCGCGTTTGCACCGGGCTATCTGACATCGTCAATACGGTGTGACAGGAATCAGGCAGGCGCTGTTGGCGCCGGTAGCCGACCAGCTCGCGACAACCGGCTATGTCAGCCCCAGGGGCGGCGACAAGGATCAACGATGACACTTCTATCGCCGGCTTCCAATGCGAAGAAGCTGACGTCAGGTTTCGTTCAGAGGTAATTGGAAGAAATGGCGCACCCGAAGAGATTCGAACTCCTGACCCCCAGATTCGTAGTCTGGTGCTCTATCCAGCTGAGCTACGGGTGCGTCTGCAGTGGCGGCCGAGCCGCTTGCGTGGGCGGTTCTCTAAAGGGTCTTTTCGGGCAATGCAAGAGCAATTCGAAAAAAATCGCGACTTTGGTTCGGCAAGGCTCCCTTGCGGAAATTGCATCACTTTTCGGCGTGCGACCGGCTGCGGTAATCTTCCAGTGAAACAGGGCGATCCGGAATTTCGATGCGGAACTGCGTGCCGACCGAAGGCTTTTCCACAAGCGCGATGGTGCCGCCATGGGCCAGCACCAGCTCACGAGCAATGGTGAGGCCGAGACCGGTGCCGCCGGAGCGTGCCGAGCCGCGGAAGGCCGCAAACAGGTTCTGGCGCGCTTTCAGCGGCATGCCGGGGCCTGTATCGTCCACCGTGATGCTGACGACGCTRCCGACGCGCTGGGCGGCGACCGTGATGCGCCTGACGATCACAGCCCCCTCCTCACCCGGCGAGGTCAGCGCCTGCAGGGCGTTGCGGCAGAGATTGTGGATGATGCGGAACAATTGCTCGCTATCGGCATCCACTTCGAGATCCAGCCCCATCTGCTCGATGAACTCGACGCTGCTTTGTGGTTCGATGGCGAGGATGTCCTTCACCTCCTGCACCAGCTCATAAAGGCGGATGCGGCGGCGGCGTGGTGCCGATTCGGTTGCCTTGCCGTAGGAAAGGACTTCGGTCGTGTAGCCGACGGCGCGATCGATGGTGCGCAGCAGCTTCGGCGCGAAGCTCTTCACCATGGGATCGTCGACATCGACAAGGCGGTCGGACATGAGCTGGGCGGATGCCAGAATGTTGCGCATGTCGTGGTTGATCTTGGAGACCGCCAGCCCGAGTGCCGCGAGGTTTCTCTGCTGCTTCAGCGTCTTCTGCAGTTCGAGCTGCATGGAGGTGAGGTTGCGGCCGGCAACGGCCAGTTCGTCACGGCCGCCATCGCCGACATAGACACGCTGCGGATTTTCGGGATCGGAGGCGAATTGCTGCATGCTGCCCGTCAATCTGCGAATCGGGCGAATGAGAATGCGGTTGATGGCAAAGAAGATCAGCGTCGCGGTAAAGAGCGAGATCAGGACCGACAATAGCAGCACGTTGCGGGCATAGACGAACATTGCCTTGCGCAATGGCCGGTCTTTCATGACCACTTCGACGCCGGTATTGGTCTCGCCGACTGCGCCATAGACGCGGATCATGCGGTTGCCGCCGAAGATCATCGTGTCCAGCGCATCGCGCATCGCAGTCAATGGCGGGATATCGCTCAGATCGTAGGATTCATCGACCGAAGTCGGCATATCGCTCATGGCAAGCAGGCGGGAAGTGCCGTCCTTGCGCAGCACAATCGCCTTGGTGCCGGTCGCCTCCAGCGTCTCCTTCTGCAGCGCGCGCGGGAGTTCCACCGGCTGCAGGCCGTCGATGACGATTGCCGCGGCCGCGGCCGTATTCAGCCGGTCCTCGAGCCAGCGCACGCGCATGCTCGCAATCGAGGGAAAGAAGATCAGGATCTCTGCCAGCATAATGAAGAAAACGGTGAGCCAGAGCAGCTTGCCGGAAAGGCGGCTGAACATGCCAGCGCGCGGATAAGAACCCTTGGCAGCCTCACCGGCCGCGATGTTTTCCGCTTTGGAAGTCTCGCCCTGGTCTTGAACCGGCATCTCATCTTGTCCGTGCGGCGAAAGGCCGCCATCAGCATGAGCTCTTATATTAGACCAGAACGGTCCGCTTTCAAATCTTTGCGAGCAGCGGCAAGTCGTCACAAACGAAAGCGCCGCCCACAGGCGGCGCTCCGATAGCGTTCAGGACTATGATCAGAACTCTTCCCAGCTCTGCTCCGCAGCGGCGGTATTGCCGCCGAAGGCACGCGCAACGCGAGCGACCGCGCGACGCGCCGGTGAGGCGACCGGCTGGTGATGCTGCTGGCGGGCGACCGCCACCTGTGCATCATTCGAGACCTTGAAGCGGGAGATGAGGCGCACGAGGCCGTCGGCTTCGGCTGACAGCTTGTGGGTCGCAGCCGAGGTTTCTTCGACCATTGCGGCGTTCTGCTGGGTAACCTGATCCATCTGGTTGACGGCGGTATTGACTTCCTTGAGGCCGGTCGACTGCTCCTTTGCCGCAGTCGCGATCGAATGGATATGATCGTTGATGGCGATGACCCGCGTCTCGATCTCGGAGAGCGCCTCACCCGTCGCCTGAACCAGCTTGACGCCGACCTGCACCTCATCGCCGGACTTGGTGATGAGCGCCTTGATGTCCTTGGCAGCCGTTGCCGAGCGCTGCGCAAGTTCGCGCACTTCCTGGGCCACGACAGCGAAGCCCTTACCGGCTTCACCGGCGCGGGCGGCCTCGACGCCGGCATTCAATGCCAGCAGGTTGGTCTGGAAGGCGATCTCATCGATGACGTTGATGATCTGGCTGATTTCGCGGGAGGCCTGTTCGATACGGCCCATCGCATCGACAGCGTTGCGGACCACGACGCCGGAGCGGCCGGCATTGTCCTTCGCCTCGGAGACCATGATGGTCGCTTCCTGGGCGCGTTCGGTCGAATTCTGAACGACGGCAGTGATTTCATCGAGAGCAGCGGAGGTTTCCTCAAGTGCTGCAGCCTGCTGTTCCGTGCGCTTGGAAAGATCGTCGCTGGCGTTCCGGAGTTCGTTGGTATTGCCGTTGATCGCTTCGGTTGTCTCGCGCACCTCGCGCATGGTCGTCTGCAGCGTCACGAACGTGTTGTTGACGTTTTTCTGCAGTTCGGCAAAGGCACCCTGGAACTCGCCGCGCATGCTCTGCGTCAGGTCACCGTCAGCAAGGCTTGCAATGACGCGGCGGGTTTCGTCGACGCCGGCATCAACGCTCGACAGCAGCCGATTGATATTGCCGGCGAACTGGTTGAGGCTCTCGTCCTCATAATCCTTGCTGATACGGTGGCTGAAATCGCCGGCGGCTGCGGCCGCGACGACGACCGACATGCTGGACTGAAGGTCATCGCTCTTTGCACGCATCGCCGCTTCCTGGGCGTTCATGCGCTGGATGACGAGACCGTTTTCCTTGAAGATGGCGACGGCAGCTGCCATCTCGCCGATTTCGTCCTTGCGACCAGCGAAGGGCACTTCCGCCTGGAAATTGCCGTCCGCGACGTCCTTGATCGCCTGCGTCACCTTCTTGATAGKCCGGCTCAGGTGGCTGGTGCCGATGTACATGCCCATGCCAACGCCGACTGCGATGCCGATGCCGGTGATGCTCAGCACCAGCATCAGGATCCAGCTGCGGAAATCCTCGATCTGATCGTTGACGGCCGTCAGCTCGGCCTTGTCGGTGTTGACGATCGCGTCGATCTCGGCCTGGAAGGCCTTGCGGTTCGCGCGGTTGGCGTCGTTGTTGCCCTGTTCGTTGGCCGCCTGCGGGCTGACCTGCGTGCCGAGGCGAGCCGTCTCGGTGCGGAAGGTTCGGAACTCCTTGGCACGGTCCACAAGCTTGGTGAAGGAATCCTTCTGGCTGTCAGGCACAAGCGGCGTCCAACCGGCGATGACCTTGTCGATCTCATCCAGATCGGTCATCAGGCCCTTGGCAAAGGCAGGTGTCTGTTCKAGGCTCTTTGCAGCATAGATGCCGCGCGATTCCATGACGACGGCGGTGACGAAGCGGTTGAGGCGTTCGCCGGCATAGGCACGGGCCGCAGCATGCTCATAAGCCGTCAGGTTAGCGTTGTACTCGCGCATCGCCGACAGCGCAGTGGCACCGATCAACAGCGCAACGCCACCCATGACGGACACAAGAAGATTGATTTTGCCGCGAATTTTCAACGAACGCTCCTCGCTTCACACAATGCCCGGAAAGCAAATTCCCAGCCGATGCACTGAAAGATCGGGTAAATTCGTTAATGTTGTATTTCGAATATTAACAATAACAGCTACAAGAAATTACCTATATTTACTGTGATGCACGATATGCCCCGTCAAGATTCGAGCATCTTCGAGGAATAAAAGCTCTGGCTGCAAGCTTGCTGAAGCTTTGGGACGAAATATACAACCATATCGTGAACGGTCGCATTCATTAACACCGGAGTGCGAAATCTTACTATCCCGCCGGGCCGCGGGAGCGAATCGGCCTGTCATAATTGACTTCGGCAGGCTTCATCCGTATAAGCCGCCGCACGTCCGGTCATTTCAGGTCTTCATGACCTCGCCCGTTCGAAAAACCACGCTCCTTGCATTATGCAAATTCAAGAAGGGCCGCACTCCGCGGTGTTAAAATAAATGAAGCGTACCTATCAGCCCTCGAAGCTTGTTCGCAAGCGCCGCCACGGTTTCCGTGCGCGTATGGCCACTAAGGGCGGCCGCAAGGTCATCGTTGCTCGCCGCGCACGCGGCCGCAAGCGTCTTTCGGCCTAAGGCCGGAATTGCCCGATAGAACATGACGGGCGAATTGAAGACCAATGAAGACAAAAAGACTGCCGGGCGGCTCAAGAGCCGCCCGCAGTTTCTTGCAGTCCGCGAAGGCGAAAAGCGCCGCGGCAGTCTCTTCCTTCTCGAGGTGCTGAACCGCAAGGAAGAAAGCGAAGCCCGCGTCGGCTTCACAGTCACCAAAAAACATGGCAACTCGGTCGAAAGAAACCGCATGCGGCGGCGCCTTAAAGAGGCGGTGCGGMTTCATGCAGGGTTTGCAATGCAGCCCGGACACGACTATGTGGTTGTCGCCCGCAGGGACGTATTGACGGCGTCMTTCGATGAACTGGCCGCGGAACTGAAAGCCCGCGTGGAAACCAGGCCGAAACACAGGCGCCCAAAAGACGAGCGCCCCAGGAACGTATGATGCAAAACAACCGCAATTACTTCATTGCGATCGCTCTCTCGGTGCTGATCGTCCTTGGCTGGCAATTCCTCTATATGAACCCTCGCATCGAGGCTCAGCGCAAGGCTCAGGAAGCCCAGAAGGCACAGCAGCAGACCGAGCAGACGCAACAGCCTGCCGCCGGCGGTCAAAGCGCGCAGCCGAACGGCGCAGCTCCCACCGGTCAGGCCACAGCGACGGCTACCCGCGAGGAAGCACTTGCAAAGTCGCCGCGCGTCATAATCGACACGGCTGCCCTCTCCGGCTCCATCAACCTCGCCGGTGCGCGCCTCGACGACCTGAGGCTGAAGGGCTATCACGAGACCGTCGATGACTCGAGCCCGATCATCACGCTCTTCTCGCCGGCTGAAACCAAGGACGGCTATTTCACCGAGTTCGGCTATATCGGCACTGACGCGACAGGCGCCGTTCCCGGCGCGTCTACCGTCTGGACCGCGCCTGAGGGTGCAAAGCTCACCGAAAAGACGCCGGTGACGCTGACCTATACCAACGACAAGGGCCTGACCTTTAGCCGGACGATTTCCGTCGACGACCGCTACATGTTCACCGTCGTCGACAAGATCACCAATAGCGGCGACGCCGCCGTATCCTTGTCCAATTATGGCCGCGTGACGCGCTACAACAAGCCGACGACGCCTTCGGTCTACGTGCTGCATGAGGGCTTCCTCGGCGTGCTCGGCGCAGGCAGCGGCATTTCCGAGAGCAAGTACACGGCGATCGAAAAGGAAAACCAGTCCAACCCGCAGGTCACTGGCGGCTGGATCGGCATTACCGACAAGTATTGGGCTGCGGCTCTCATCCCGAGCCAGACCGTTCCCTTCGATTCCCGCTTCTCGCATTTCACGGACGGTCAGCCGCGCTATCAGGCCGATTTCAAGGGCGAGGGCCTGTCGATCGCTCCCGGAGCGACGGTCGACGTCAAGAACCTCGTCTTTGCCGGCGCCAAAGAAGTGCCTGTCGTCGATGAATATGAAGCGAAATATTCCATCCCGAATTTCGATCGCCTGATTGACTGGGGCTGGTTCTGGTTCCTCACGCAGCCGATGTTCAAGCTGATGGACTTCTTCTTCCGCTACTTCGGCAATTTCGGCGTGGCGATCCTCTGCACGACCATCGTCGTCAAGGCGCTGTTCTTCCCGCTCGCCAGCAAGCAGTACGCTTCGATGGCGAACATGAAGCGCATGCAGCCGAAGATGGAAGAGCTGAAGGCAAAATTCGGCGACGACCGCATGGGCCTGCAGCAGGCGACGATGCAGCTCTACAAGGAAGAGAAGATCAATCCGATCGCCGGCTGCTGGCCGGTTGCACTGCAGATCCCGATCTTCTTCTCGCTCTACAAGGTGATCTACATCACCATCGAGATGCRCCATGCGCCGTTCTTCGGCTGGATCAAGGACCTTTCGGCACCCGATCCGACGACGATCGTCAACCTCTTCGGCCTGCTGCCCTTCGAAGCACCGGCCTTGCTGCATCTCGGCGTCTGGCCGCTGATCATGGGTGTCACCATGTTCGTGCAGATGCGCATGAACCCGACGCCGCCCGACCCGACGCAAGCCATGATCTTCAACTGGATGCCGCTGGTGTTCATGTTCATGCTGGCAAGCTTCCCGGCCGGCCTCGTTATCTACTGGGCCTGGAACAATACGCTCTCGGTGCTGCAGCAGTCGGTGATCATGAGGCGTCACGGCGTGAAGATCGAGCTCTTCGACAATCTGAAGGGCCTGTTCAAGCGAAAACCGGCGCCATCGAAATAGTCGAAAAGCCCCGCTTCGGCGGGGCTTTTTGTTTCGGGCCGCCGGATCGCCTTGTGGCCTGAACCTTGACAATCCGCCTTAAAAACACGAAGCCGGTTTCATTCCGAACCCGGAGATTGCAGAATTCGCATGCCTGAAACCGCAAAGCCGCTCTTCGGCCACCCCTGGATCTTCATTCGCGGTGTGCCTTCCATGAAGTTCCTTCCGCCGGAAGGACCGCTGGAAGTAGCGTTCGCCGGCCGCTCGAATGTCGGCAAATCCTCGCTGATCAATGCGCTGGTCGGCCAGAAAGGTCTGGCCCGCACCTCCAACACACCCGGCCGCACGCAGGAACTCAACTACTTCGTTCCGGATGGATATTCGGGCGAAGCCGGCGACCTGCCGCCGATGGCGCTGGTCGACATGCCGGGCTATGGCTATGCGCAGGCACCGAAGGAACAGGTGGATAACTGGACGAAGCTCGTCTTCGACTATCTGCGCGGTCGCTCGACGCTGAAGCGTGTCTACGTGCTGATCGACAGCCGCCACGGCATCAAGAAGAATGACGACGATGTCCTGACGCTGCTCGACAAGGCGGCCGTCTCCTACCAGGTCGTGCTGACCAAGACGGACAAGATCAAGGCGCCGGCCGTGCCGAAGCTGCTCGCAGAAACGGCAGAGAAAATCCGCAAGCGCCCGGCCGCCTATCCGGCCGTGCTTTCCACCTCTTCGGAAAAAAACGAAGGGCTGGACGAGCTGCGCCAGGCGATCGCCGAAACGGTCGGTGTCGCCAACTGGAAATAAAAGAGGCGCCCCGAAGGACGCCTCCTGCCTCTGCCGATACTTGAAGCGTGTCGCAATCTTTCAGATTCGCTTGCCACGCTTTAAGTCTTTGTTTTTCGCATGTCGTTATCGCAAAACCGCCGCACACTTTTGCGCCACATGCTTTAAGTTTACATCTTCGGCAGCAGCACCTTGTCGACGACATGGATGACGCCGTTCGACTGCTTGACGTCGGCGATGGTGACGTGGGCAACGCCGCCGTTTTCATCCGTCAGCGTGATCTTGCCCATGCTTTCCTTTGCCTTGAGCACGCAACCGCCGACCGTCTTGATGTCGTGCTCGCCGCCATCGTCCTTGATCATCTTGGCGACGGTCTTTGACATGGCGTCAGCGGCAACGACGTGGCAGGTCAGGATCTTGACCAGCTTGTTCTTGTTTTCAGGTTTCAGCAGCGTTTCGACAGTGCCCTTCGGCAGGGCAGCGAATGCCTMGTTGGTCGGCGCGAAGACGGTAAAGGGACCCTTGCCCTCCAGAGTGCTGACGAGGCCGGCAGCCTTGACGGCTGCGACCAGGGTCGTGTGATCCTTGGAATTGACGGCGTTCTCGACGATGTTCTTGTTTTCGAACATGGCGGCACCGCCGACCGTCGGGTTCTTTGCCTGGGCGGCAAATGCAATTGCGGAAAAAGCGGCGGCGAGAACGGTTGCGCGCAAGGCGGACTTCAACATGATTTTCTCCTCTGCACCCGGTCGCAGCCGCTGGCTTTATGCCCTGCGCCGCCCGGATATCAGCAACTACGGAAGGCGCTGCAGAAGAGTTTCAGGAAACTGATTTTTGTTTTAAGGCCTGTGGATCGCACCGCTGGCGACGACGGGGCCGGTCGGCTGATGTGTGGGCGAGCCGCCAAATGACTCCAGGCTGACGGCCAGCGTCGCGCCATCGGAAATCTGGCTGCGCATATCCGTCGGGATCACCAGTTCACCATTCATGCCGGGCTGGAAAATACCAAGGGAACGAGGCGTGCCGCCGCCAGGCATAAACCAGAGTTCAAGAGATTTCTCCTCCGGTTTGCCGGCCGCAACAGGCACAATCTTCAATCGGCCACTCTGAATATCGTAAGAGGCCGTCAGGTTGACCTGGTTGTTCTGTCCCGAGAGGTCCGCCACCAGCGGCGCCGATGCCGGGGGCTGGGGCACGAGACCTGAGGCGAAGGCGATGACGCCCAAGGTGACCGCAAGCGAGGCAAAAGTCAGCGAGCGCCAGAAAACGGCGGAATTCCAGAGTCCGTGCGAAAAGCGCGGTGGATTTTCTGCATCGGCAAAAAGGCGCGCCTCGATCTGCTTGAAGGTCTCGCGGCTCGGTGTGGCCGTGCCATATTCATCGTTGAAGCTGGAAAGATTGACCTCCCAGCGGCTGACGATGGCAGCAAACGGCCGGTCGCGGCGCATGCGCTCCTCGACGATCCTGCGGTCCTGAAGGGAGAGGACGCCCAGCACATATTCGCCGGCGAGAACCTCATCCCGGGAGCGGTCTCCCTTGCTTTTGTCGGGCGATGTCATCGTTCCATGCACTCTCTCAGTTTCAGCAGGCTGCGTCTTAGCCATGTCCGCACAGTGTTCAGTGGGACACCAAACTGATCGGCCAGTTCCTGATAGCTCAGCCCTTCGACATAAGCCCGTTTCACCGCGACCGCACGATCAGCTTCCAACTCTTCCATGCAGGTGTCAATCCGCCTTCCTTCATCCTTAATCACGACTTGTGCTTCAGGATCGGGACCAGTATCGGCAATGCCGAGCACACTATCGATTTCGTCAGCTATGGGCTTGCGCGCTCTCAGCATGTCGATTGCCTGATTGCGGGCAATAGCCGCAAGCCAGGCAGCAGATGTCGCCGATCCTGCTGTGAAGGCACCGGCACGTTGCCATATCTTCACATAGACTTCCTGCAACACCTCCTCGGCTTCCGGCCTGCTATCCAGGATACGCAGGCAGATGGCGAAAAGTTTCGGGCTGGTCTGATTATAGAGCGCGGTGAAGGCCTTTCGGTCCCCGAGCGCGATGCGGCCAATCAATTCTGCAAAGTCGCCTGTCATGCCGCCCTCGATTGAACGATTTCCGGTTCAGTGGTTTCAATATGAACTGGCAAGTTCCCAGGTCGGCMTTAGATACGAAAAACTATTGCGTGCCGGATTATTCCCTCTGTCAAAAACTTGAGATAAAAGGCCGCGATCAATTGCGCGGGGTTCCCCATGAACGAGTCCGAAAGCGAAATGCAGGCACGTCTTCTTGCCCAGGCGCTGCCCTTCATGCAGCGTTATGAAAACAAGACGATCGTCGTGAAATACGGCGGCCACGCCATGGGCAATCCCGAGCTCGGAAAGGCCTTTGCCAGCGATATCGCACTTTTGAAGCAGTCCGGCGTTAATCCGATCGTCGTTCACGGCGGCGGCCCGCAGATCGGCGCGATGCTGACGAAAATGGGCATCGAATCCAAGTTCGAGGGCGGCCTGCGCGTAACCGACCAGAAGACGGTCGAGATCGTCGAAATGGTTCTCGCCGGCTCGATCAACAAGGAAATCGTCGCGCTGATCAACCAGACCGGCGAATGGGCGATCGGCCTCTGCGGCAAGGACGGCAACATGGTCTTTGCCGAAAAGGCACGCAAGACCGTCAAGGACCCCGATTCCAACATCGAACGTGTGCTCGATCTCGGCTTTGTCGGTGAAGTGGTGGAAGTCGACCGTACGCTGCTCGACCTCCTTGCCCGCTCCGAGATGATCCCGGTCATCGCTCCGGTTGCTCCGGGCCGCGACGGCGCGACCTACAACATCAATGCCGACACCTTTGCCGGCGCCATCGCCGGTGCGCTGAACGCCACCCGCTTATTGTTCCTGACAGATGTGCCTGGTGTGCTCGACAAACAGGGCCAGCTCATCAAGGAGCTGTCGGTGGCCGAAGCCAATGCGCTGATTGCCGATGGCACGATCTCCGGCGGCATGATCCCGAAGGTCGAAACCTGCATCGAGGCCATCAAGGCCGGCGTGCAGGGCGTTGTCATCCTGAACGGCAAGACCGCTCACTCCGTGCTGCTCGAAATCTTCACCGAGCACGGCGTCGGCACGCTGATCGTTCCCTKATCGAAAAAGGCGCCCTCTCGGGGCGCCTTTTTCCTATGCTTCGGCAAAACTCGTCGAGAGCGTCAGATCTTCCCAGGCATCGATTTCGGAGCTTAGGCTMTTGAGCCTGTTGCGAACGAGCGCCAGTGCATCGGCGCCGAGCAACAGGTGGACCGGCGGGTTTTCAGCCTCGACCACAGCCAGCACGGCTGCGGCCGCTTTGCGTGGATCGCCCGTCTGCTTGCCGCTCTTTTCCTCGCGTGACTGGCGAATGGGATCGAAGAGAGCATCGTAATCCGCGATGCTCCTGCTCGTGCGGATCATCGAGCGCCCGGCCCAGTCGGTGCGGAACGAGCCGGGAGCTACCGCCGTGACGGCAATGCCGAAGCCTTTGACTTCCTTCGCCAAAACCTCGCTTATGCCTTCCAGGGCAAATTTGCTGCCGCAATAATAAGCGATGCCGGGCATGGTGATGAACCCGCCCATCGATGTGATGTTGATGATATGGCCCGACCGCCGCTCGCGCATGAACGGCAGGACGGCCTTCATCATTCCGACGGCGCCGAAGACATTGACCTCGAATTGCCGACGCATTTCATCGATCGGCGATTCCTCCAATGTGCCCTCATGCCCATAGCCGGCATTGTTGATAAGAACATCTATCGGACCGATTGACCTCTCGATATCGGCAACGGCCGGCTCGATTGTCTCGATATCGGCGACGTCGAGATGGACGGCTGCGGCACGACCTGGCGCCAGGCTTTCAAACATGGCCGCCGCTTCATCATTCCGTACCGTTCCCACCACGCGGTGACCCTTTTCCAGTGCGGCCTCGGCAAAGGCGCGGCCGAAGCCCGAGCTGACACCGGTGATCAGGAACCGCTTTTCAATTGAACTCATAGTGAACTCCTGTCCTGCTGCAAGCGCCACGCACAACGTGGCGCACACCGTCATTTGGCAGCGCAGGAGAGATAGTTCCAATATATTGCACAGACGAATGTGATATCTTAAAAGTATTACATGGAGCTTCGCCATCTTCGTTATTTCATCGCGGTCGCTGAAGAATTGAATTTTACGCGCGCCGCGCGGAAGGTCGGCATCGGCCAGCCGCCACTCAGCAATCAGATACGCGATCTTGAAAACGAGATTGGTGCATCACTTTTCCGTCGCCTGTCGAATGGCGCGGAACTGACGGCAGCCGGCAAGGTTTTCCTGCCGGAAGCGCGCGCAATATTGCTGCAGGCCGATCAGGCCAAGCAATCCGCTATGCGTGCGGCGCGCGGCGAACGTGGACGGCTGCGGATAGGCTTCACCAGCTCGGCGGTTTTCAATCCGATCGTACCCACCGTAGTCAATGCCTTTCGCGAGAAATACTCAGCCGTCGAACTCGATCTGGAGGAAGCACCCACTGCGCGATTGCTGGAGCTGCTGGATGCGGAAGAACTCGACGCCGTCTTTGTCCGCCCGGGCAGCGATGACCGCCTGCAAGCCCGATGTCACCTGCTCGCCGAAGAACCCATGGTCATTATCCTGCCATCAGGCCACCCCCGATCGGAGGCGCAGACCTTGCGCCTTGATGAACTGACTGGAGAAATCTTTGTCCTCTTTCCACGCGAGGCAGGTGCCGGCTTTTTCGACGATATCATCGCCGCGTGCCGGCGGGCGGGCTTTGAACCGCAGCTCGGACAATCGGCACCGCAGATCACCTCGATTGCCAGCTTGATCGCCGTCGGTCTCGGCGTCTCGATCGTGCCGGCGGAGATGGTGAAGATCAATATTCCCGGTGTTCGCTACGTCGCAATTTCAGGCGGAGCGCCAACAGCACGGCTGACGCTCGCCACCCGCCGCGACGAGCGCTCTCCTATCGTCCGCAATTTCCTGGCTCAGGCCATCGGCATAATGCGGAGCCTTGCCAATAACGGTCAGTTGGCCGAATAGATCGCGGCCGCCGCTTCCTTCAGTTTTTCCATCATGGCCCGGTAAGGCCCCGGGCCATAGCTGATGCGTGAGACGCCGAGCCTTGCCAGCGCTGCCGGATCGGGTGCGCCCGTCTTCATCATGATATTGACCGGCAGCGTGGAGGCGGCGCAGATCTTCTCGATCAGCGCCGGTTCGATCAGGCCCGGCACGAAGAAGCCGCTGGCGCCTGCCGCCGCATAGGCCTTGCCGCGCTCGATCGCTGCGTCGACCAGACCAGCATGCCTGGAGCCATCGCCCTCTTGGAGGAAGAGGTCGGTACGGGCGTTGATGAAGAAAACGATGCCCCGTGCCTCGGCCATCTCTCGGATGGCGCGGATGCGTGCTGCCTGCGCTTCGATGGGATGAAGGCCGGCCTCGCCGACGCGCTGGTCCTCGAGATTGATACCCACGGCACCTGCCTCAATGAGCTTTGCGACATTGGCCGCGGCACCGGCGGGTTCCGTGGAATATCCGCTTTCGAAATCGACCGAGAGCGGCAGGTCGTTGACGGCCGTGATCGAGCGCGCCGTCTCGATCAGCGCATCCATCGGCAGTTTCTGGCCGTCGCCATAACCTTGGGCGGCGGCGACCGACCAGCTTCCGGTCGCAAGCGCTTTTGCGCCGGCCTCCGTCACAGCCTTGGCGGTTCCTGCATCCCAGATATTGTACAGAATGACGGGCTTGCCCTTGCGGTGCAGCGTGCCGAAAAGCTCGGCTTTTTCAGTCTGGTTCATGCTGTCTTCTCCAGGTCGGGTGCTTGTCCATTGATCTTTTCTTCATGCCGTAGCAGCCATTGCTTGCGCCAGAGTCCGCCGCCATAGCCCGTCAACGATCCGTCCGCACCGAGGATGCGGTGACAAGGTACGATGATGGCAAGCTGGTTTGCGCCATTGGCGCGGCCGACGGCACGCACCACCTCCGGTCTTTCCATCTCCCGCGCCAGATCGCCATAGGCGCGCGTCTGGCCGGCGGGGATTTCGATGAGCTTTGCCCAGACATGTTTTTCGAAGGGTGTGCCGCCGAGTGCCAGCGGCGTCTTGAAGGTGGTGAGCCTGCCTTCGAAATAGTCCCTGACCTCCGCCTCGATCTGGTCGATTGCCGGCGTGCGGCCAATCGCGACCGAGGAGCGAACACGCTTCTGCAGCGCTTCGAGTTCGGTCGGCAGTGCCTTGCGGTCGTGAAATTCGAGGAGATGCAGGTGCGTTCGGTCGGCCACGGCGACCATCGGCCCGAGCGGCGTGTCGAACCAGTCGGCAAAGAGCAGTTCGCGGTTCTGCGAGAGCACCGGCGCCTTGCCGACAAGGCGTTGGAAAGCCGCCCGGAAGCCACTCGGGGACTCATAGCCCGCGTCGAGCTGCGCATCAATGACACGCGCACCATCGGCGAGCTGCCGCGCCGCCTCACCCAGCCGGCGATAGCGAACGATATCGTGGAAGGTCATGCCGAGCGCTCGCTTGAAAGCGCGGCGCACCGTCGATGGATCATATCCTCGGCGCACAAGCTCATCTTCCGTCCAGCGCACCTCCGGTTCGCTGTCGAGCCGCGCCAGCAGTTCATCAACGATCGGTTCCCTGCCCGGCTGCTCCAGCGGCCTGCAGCGCTGGCAGKGGCGGAAGCCGGAATGCATGCAGGCGGCGATCGTATCGAAGAAGATGGTGTTTTCCCGCTTCGGCTTGCGCGCCGGACAGGTCAGGCGGCAGAAGATGCCTGTCGTCTTGACGCAGACATAGGCCTGGCCCTCATAATCGGCGCTGCGCGCGATCAGGGCATCGTAGAGCGTGTCGTCATCGGGGCGTTCGAAAAGCATGTCCGCTTTCTAACACCCTCCGCCTGCGCCGTCCGCCGAAAATCGGGCGTCTATTTTATTCCGCAGCGTCGAGGCTCTTCACATTCCGCTGCGGGCGTAGCATGGATTCCTCCTCCGCATCCTGTGGCGCACCCGAGAAATTCTCAAGCGTCGGGCCATCCTTGAGATGACGGCGGCGAAAGAGGAATTCGACGATCTCGTGAAACCAGACACGGCGGCCCATCTGCGTGTACCAGCGCATGGAATGGCGCTGTTCCAAATCGCGATGAAAGAGGATGCGCAGCAGCGCTTTCGGCCGCGCCTGGACAGCGACCTCGATCAGCTTGACGCAGGCGGTCAGCACGAGCGGATTCAGGTGCCGCATCTTCAGGACCTGATGCTTGTAGTCCCATTTACGGATATCGGTCTCGATCACCTGCCGTTCTCGGGCGATACGGAAGAAGGGCGTCCAGCGATGCGGCGTCACATAGAGCGCCTGGATCTGGTCTGGATCATAGGAGAGCAACTGCCGGAAACCGCGCCAGAGATCGCTCAGCCTCTCCTCTTCGAAACCGA
This sequence comes from Rhizobium sp. 05L429, assembly GCF_056397645.1. Lineage (NCBI taxonomy): Bacteria > Pseudomonadati > Pseudomonadota > Alphaproteobacteria > Hyphomicrobiales > Rhizobiaceae > Rhizobium > Rhizobium sp. 05L429. The sequence continues at coordinate 69,946 of NZ_JBFTNV010000029.1, forward strand.
CAACCCAGGTCGCCATGGAGAGGATATCGTGCTGGCGCAGGAGGCGGATCGCCTCGCGATCGGTTGTCTTGGCTCCGCCCTTCTTGATCAGGGCCAGAGTTGCCTCGTCGGTGTTTTCCATGCCGAGCAGCCAGCGCACGACGCCTGCCTTACGGTAGAGATGCAGGATATCGGCGTCCCGAACGATATCATCTGCCCGTGTCGAACCGACGATCTGCACGGGCACATTCTCGGCGATCATCGCTTCGAGGAAAGCCAGCCAGGCTTTTCGCGAGGATGTCGGGTTCTCGTCGGCGAGGTTGATGAGTTCGACACCCTCTTCGCGATGGAGCCTTGCGATCTCGCGAGCGAAAAGCTCCGGCGAGCGGTGACGCCAACGGGTCCAGAAGCCTCGCTGACCACAATAATTGCAAAGATGCGGGCAGCCGCGGGAAAACTGCATGACGACGGCGCGCTTGCCACCCCAGTAGCTGTAGTTGCGATGGTCGATCAGCTCCCAGCCGACGCGGTAGGAATCGAGATCGGCGATCGCCTGCGATGGCTGTGTTGCCAGCACCTCGCCGTGGCCATCGCGAAAGGCGATTCCGGGGATGGTCGCAAGCGGACGGTTCGCCGCCAGGGCTTCGGCTAGGCGCCGCATCRTTTCCTCGCCCTCGCCGCGCACGATGATATCGAATGCCCCGGTCTCGGCGAGCACCTCTCGCCAGTGATAGGTGGGAAACACGCCGCCATAGATGATGGAGATTTTGGGATCGCCGCGCTTGATAGCTTCTGCGATCACGCGGGCAGTGGGATGGGCCGACGTCGAGCCGGAATGGCCGATCAGCACAAGATCCGGACTCCCGCCCACGACCCGGCTGACGATGTCTGGAATCGTCAGCGGCCCGAATTCGGCATCGATGAGGCTGACGATGTCACCATCGTCGATCAGCGGACCTGCAACAGAAAGAAGGCCGAGCGGTGGAAGATGATCATCGGGAATGCGGCTGCCGATCGCGGTATGCGGTGGATTTATCAGAATAATCTTCATGCGACTTCACCCTTGCGGGCCCCCTGTCTGACGCAAGCAGAGGTCATCAGCGATCGGTGGCGAAAGTCAGCCAAAATCTCTCAAAAGTTGTGAAAATCTGGCGGCATTTTTAGGGAAGCTTGGGTGGGCCGGACCTGCAAGCAAAAGCCTTTGGTTTCCCGCCGCGGCCATGCCATAAGGGCGGCTATGACAAAGATCGACCGTACGCCTAGCAAAAACGATTTTGAGCATGTGACCGAATGGGTCTTCGACCTCGACAACACGCTCTATCCGCATCATGTCAATCTCTTCGCGCAGATCGACAAGAACATGACGGCCTATGTCTCGGCGCTTCTGCAAATGGAGCAGGAAGAGGCCCGCAAGCTGCAGAAGCAGTACTATTACGATCACGGCACGACGCTGCAGGGGCTGATGATCCATCACGGCGTCGATCCCAACGACTTCCTCGAAAAGGCGCATGCGATCGACTACACGGCGCTCACCCCGCAGCCGGAACTCGCCGAAGCCATCAAATCCCTGCCGGGGCGCAAATTCATCTTCACAAATGGCAGCGTCCAGCATGCACAGGCGACGGCCGGCGCGCTCGGCATCCTCGACCATTTCGACGACATATTCGATATCGTCGCGGCCGACTATCTGCCGAAGCCGGCGCAGGCGACCTACGACAAATTCACGGCGCTGAAAAAGGTCGAGACCGGCAAGGCTGCGATGTTCGAGGACCTGCCGYGCAATCTCACCGTACCGAAGGCGCTCGGCATGCAGACCGTTCTGCTCGTCCCGCGCAATCTGGAAGAGACGGTCGTAGAATGGTGGGAGAAAACGAGCGGCGAGGACGATCACATCGATTTCGTCACCGACKATCTCGCTGATTTCCTGAAGAAGATTACCGGCTAGCTTACCAAAGTTTCATCCATCTTACAGATGTTTAACTCGGCCGTGGCACTGTTCGGTCCTACCTTTCGTATCGAGGGACATCCTACGAAAGGACGCACTGATATGTACCGTAACAAGCTTATCCTGACGGCGCTTTCCTCTGTTCTTCTCCTCGGCGCAGCCGCCGGGTCCAGCTTCGCAGCCCCAGGCGACCAGGCCGATCATCCAGGCCACCATGGCAAAATGCAGCATGGCATGATGGGCGGTCCGCGTGGTGAGGCCTTCCGCGAAATCGCCTTCGTGCGCATGCTGAAGCAGTTCGATACCAACAAGGACGGGYAGATTTCCAGGCAGGAGGCGACCGATGGCATGGAGAAGATCTTTGCCGCTATTGACACCAATCACGACGGCTCGCTGACCCCCGGCGAAATCCGCGAATACCGCCAGGCGCAGTTCAAGGCGCGCCGTGAAGCGGTCTCGGCCAAGCAGGACAATGCGGATGAGAAAGCAGATCCGAAGACGGCTGACAACAATGGTCATGGCCGGCCCGATCACGACGGCCATCATGGAATGAACATGCGCATCATGGGCGCCTCGCTGATGATGCATCGCATCGATACCGACGAGAATGGCCAAATCAGCAAGCAGGAGGCGGAAACGGCCTTCAACAAGTTCTTCGATCGCATGGACCGCAACAAGGACGGCGTGATCTCGATTGATGACATGCCGGACCATCCCTTCCTCTAGGAGGAAATGACAGATCCTTTGCTAGGTATCGCGAGGGGTTTGCCCCTCACCCGGTGCCCTCTTCCCGCCTTGCGGGGAGAGGGTTTTTCGTTGCGACCTTTAGAGATGACCCTCGCGGTGCTCGTAGAAATCCTGGACGATCTTCCAGGCTTCGTCGGCGGTATCGACGAAACTGATCAGGTTCACGTCTTCAGGGGCGATCGTCCCGAATTCCGCAAGCGCCTCGAAGTTGATGATGCTGTGCCAGAATTTCGAACCGAAGAGCAGCAGCGGGATACGCTCCATGCGACCGGTCTGGATCAGCGTCAGGCATTCGAAGAATTCGTCCAGCGTTCCGAAGCCGCCGGGGAAGACTGCGACTGCCTTGGCGCGCACCATGAAGTGCATCTTGCGGATCGCGAAATAGTGGAAGTTGAAGCTGAGCTCGGGCGTCACATAGGCATTCGGCGCCTGCTCGTGCGGCAGCACGATGTTGAGGCCGATCGAAGGGGCTCCCTCATCCGCCGCGCCGCGGTTTCCCGCTTCCATGACGCCGGGGCCACCGCCGGTGACCACGACATATTCGTGGAAATCGAAACCGGCCGCATAGCGCGAGCAGAGACGGGCGAATTTGCGGGCCTCGTCATAATAGACCGATGCCGCTTCGAGGTTAACACGCTGGGTCTCGTTGCGGGCAGCCCAGGCACTCTGGCCGGGTGCCGGAATGCGGGCGCCGCCGAACATGACGACAGTCGACTTGATGCCGCGCTCAGCCAGCATCATCTCGACCTTGAGAAGCTCGAGCTGCAGGCGGATCGGCCGCAGCTCCTCGCGGCAGAGGAAGTCCTCGTCCACATAGGCAAGGCGATAGGCCGGCGAGAGCGTCTGCGGCGTCTTCGGAACCGCTTCCGCGCGCTGCCTGTCGGTCGAACTGCTCTTTAGCGGGTCCCAGACGCCGTCCTTGCGCCGCGCACCGCCGTTTCTTGCCTTTGCCATGTCGAAATGCCTTTCAGTATCACCGGTCACGAGTGATCGGATATGTCGCTATAACGCCTTGAATCCAGATATGATCTTGTCCGAAAAATTATTCCATTTTACGGGCGCATGCTGTAGATCGGGTGACAGCCCGCCAACCGCAATTCCGGAGACTCTGCCGTCTCCACGATAAAGATCGAAGTTTAAGGAATTCCCATGAGCGCCATCGACCTCGCATCCCTCGAAAAGACCCTCGAAACCGCCTTCGACAATCGCGACAATGTGAACACGTCGACGAAGGGTGAAGTACGAGATGCGGTCGAGGCGGCTCTTAACCTGCTCGACGAAGGCAAGGCGCGCGTGGCCGAGCGCGGCGCCGACGGCGTCTGGAAAGTCAATCAGTGGCTTAAGAAGGCCGTGCTGCTGTCCTTCCGCCTCAACGACATGGAAGTCGTCAAAGGCGGTCCCGGCCAGTCGACCTGGTGGGACAAGGTTCCCTCGAAGTTCGAGGGCTGGGGCGAAAACCAGTTCCGCGCCGCCGGCTTCCGCGCCGTGCCGAATGCGGTCGTGCGCCGCTCGGCCTATATCGCTCCGAACGCCATCCTGATGCCGTCCTTCGTCAACCTCGGCGCCTATGTCGGCGAAGGCACGATGGTCGACACCTGGGCCACAGTCGGTTCCTGCGCGCAGATCGGCAAGCATGTACACCTCTCCGGCGGCGTCGGTATCGGCGGTGTTCTGGAGCCGATGCAGGCCGGCCCGACGATCATCGAGGACAATTGCTTCATCGGCGCCCGTTCGGAAGTCGTCGAAGGCTGCATCGTGCGTGAAGGCTCCGTGCTCGGCATGGGCGTCTTCATCGGCAAGTCGACCAAGATCGTCGACCGCGCCACCGGCGAAATTACCTATGGCGAAGTGCCGCCCTACTCCGTCGTCGTTGCCGGCTCGCTGCCATCGGACAAGACGATGGCAAACGGCCAGCAGGCTCCGAACCTCTACTGCGCCGTGATCGTCAAGCGCGTCGATGAGCGGACCCGCTCCAAGACAGGCATCAACGAACTGCTCAGAGATTGATGACAGCCCGACATTGATTCGGTAAACAATCGGCGTCTTTTTGGGCAAGGCGAGCTCGCGCCTTGCCACGCCTTTGCCATTCCCACCGGATAATTCGACCATCATGACCGCCACGAATCCTATTGCCAATCTTCAGACCTTGATCCGCTGCCCGTCCGTGACGCCGGCAGAGGGCGGAGCGCTTTCGGCGCTCGAAGCGATGCTTTCGCCCCTCGGCTTCAARGTCGACCGGATGGTTTCGAAAGAGGCCGGCACGCCCGATGTCGAAAACCTCTATGCCCGCCTCGGCACCGAAGGTCCGCACCTGATGTTTGCGGGACATACCGATGTCGTGCCCGTCGGCGATGAAGCCGCCTGGACACATCCCCCCTTTGCCGCCGAGATTGCCAATGGCGAGCTTTTCGGTCGCGGCGCGGTTGACATGAAGGGCGGCATCGCCTGCTTTGCCGCCGCTGTCGCCCGCCATGTCGAAAAACACGGCGCGCCACAGGGCTCGATTTCCTTCCTGATTACCGGCGACGAAGAAGGCCCTTCGATCAATGGCACGATCAAGCTGCTGCAGTGGGCGACCGAACGCGGCGAGCGCTGGGACGCCTGCGTCGTCGGCGAGCCGACCAATCCGAACAAGCTCGGCGACATGATCAAGATCGGCCGGCGCGGTTCGCTGTCCGGCAAGATCGTCGTGCATGGCGTGCAGGGTCATGCCGCCTATCCGCATCTTGCCGACAATCCGGTGCGCGGCATGCTGCAACTCACGCAAGCGCTTATGGATCCGCCCTTCGATACCGGCACGGATAATTTCCAGCCGTCCAATCTCGAAGTGACAACTGTGGATGTCGGCAATCCCGCGACCAACGTCATTCCGGCAAAGGCCTCGGCGAGCTTCAACATCCGTTTCAACGACACCTGGACGGCCGATACGCTGCGAGCCGAGATTGTCCGGCGGCTCGACGCGGCAGCGGCGGACGGTGCATTGCGGCCGGGCCGCGAGCCGGTGAACTACGAGATCATCTGGGCAGACCGCCCGAGCCATGTCTTCCTGACGCGCAACAACGCACTGATCGCCTCGCTGTCCTCGGCAGTGGAAAGCGTCACCGGTGCATCGCCGGCATTGTCGACGACGGGCGGCACGTCGGATGCCCGCTTCATCAAGGATTATTGCCCGGTCGTGGAATTCGGCCTCGTCGGCCAGACCATGCATATGGTCGACGAACGGGTCGCGGTTGCCGATCTGGAGACGCTGACGGCGATCTACGAGACCTTCATCGAACGATGGTTTGCGAATGCCGGGCTTTAGAGAGGTTCAATACTATCTCGCCGGCATCTGGTTGCTGATCAAGCTCGACCCGCGCGGTTTCCGCTTCCTCGACATATCGGATCGCGGCGTGAACCGCTCCTTTTGGGCGATCATCTGGTGCCTGCCGCCGACGGGCATTTCGTGGCTCTGGTGGCGCAATGCCTATCTCCGGTCCATGCCGCCGGAGGCCGACGTCGGCTTTCCCTTCTATTTTCGGCTTGGGCTCGTAGAGCTTGCGAACTGGTTCGTGCCCCTGGTTTTTGCCGGCCTGCTGCTGCTTGCTTTCCGCATGGGCGAGCGTTTCGCGCCTGTCGTCGTCGGCTTCAACTGGCTCAACGTGCCGCTCGCCTATATCAACGGGCTGCTACTGGCGCTCGTGTTCTTCCTGCCGGGCTCCGTCGGTGTCGTGTCGCTGCTGCTGCTCGTCTTCATGCTGGCGCAGGTCTTCGCGCTGGCGCGCGTCCTGAGGATGATCTGCCACGGCCATGCCCTGATGRTCGGCGCTCTGACGCTGGTGCTCCTGGTCCCATCGATGCTGCTATCGGAATATCTGCAGAACTTCCTGGGCATCTATCCATCGTAGTCAGCGTGGTTTGACGACTTCGCCATCTTCTTTGGTGAAGGTGCCGATGTCCGGATTGGGCAGAATGCCCAGGACCGCTTCGGACGGTCGGCACAGCCGCACGCCCTTTTCCGTCACCACGATCGGCCGGTTGATGAGGATCGGATGCGCCATCATCGCGTTGAGCAGCTCTTCGTCGGTCAGAGCAGGATTATCCAGGCCAAGTTCGGCATAAGGCGTTCCGTTCTGACGAAGAAGATCGCGGACGGACATGCCCATCGTGGCGATCAGTTCGACAAGCCTTTCGCGTGTCGGCGGCGTCTTCAGATATTCGATGATCTCGGGCTTCTCGCCGGACTGGCGGATCATGGCCAGCGTGTTGCGCGACGTGCCACAGGCCGGATTATGATAGATCGTCACCGTCATCGTTTTCATCCATCGGCTTGCGGCGATCGGTGATCACTTCGGGATAATCCACCTGCATGAAATAGAGCCCGTCGGGCGGCGCTACAGGGCCGCAGGCTTTTCGGTCGCGCGCGTCGAGTGCTGCCCGCACATCCTCTGGCGTCCATTTGCCTTCGCCTGCCAGCTTCAGCGTTCCGGCAAAGGAACGGATCTGGTTATGCAGGAAGCTCTGGGCGGTGGCGCGAATCTCGATGAGCTCGCCATTGYGGGTCACGTCCAGCCTGTCGAGAGTGCGCACCGGGCTGTTGGCCTGACAGTGAGCCGAACGAAAGGTGGAAAAGTCATGATTGCCGACGAGTGTCTGGGCGGCAGCATGCATGACCTCATGATCCAGCGACTTCGGCACCCACCATGCCTTGCCCGCCTCCAGTGCGAGCGGTGCCCGGCGGGTGATGATACGATAGAGATAGTGCCGCCGAAGCGCCGAAAACCGGGCGTCGAAGAATTCGCTCGCTAGCTCGACGCTCAGGATCGCCACCTTCTCGCYGGCGAGCTTCAGATGGGCGTTCAACGCATTCTGCAGCTTGAAGGGGGACCATTCCTTCGAGAGATCGGCATGGACGACCTGACCCATGGCATGAACGCCTGAATCGGTGCGCCCTGCACCACGGATAGAAACGGTATCGCCGCTCGCCGAGAAGATCGCGGCTTCGATCGCGCCTTGCGCCGACGGCCCGTTGTCCTGTCGCTGCCAGCCGACATAGGGTCCGCCGTCATATTCGACGATCATGCGGTAACGTGGCATCAGGCGAGCCTCGTGCCCGCGGCAAGCGGCGTGYCGCGCAGGAAATCGGCGGCGGCGAGCGGTTTGCCGCCAGCCTTCTGAAGCTTGGTCAAGCGGATGGCGCCGGCGCCACAGGCGACCACAAGGTCATCCGTCAAAAGTTCACCGGCTGCGCCCTCACCCGTATCAAGCTCGGAGCCCAGCACCTTGATACGCTCGGGCTTGCCGTTGCTTTCAAGTTCGAACCAGGCACCCGGGAAGGGTGCGAGGCCGCGGATGTGATTGTGAACGTCCTTGGCGTTGCGGCCGAAATCGATGCGCGTTTCCGCCTTGTCGATCTTGGCGGCATAGAGCACGCCTTCGGCAGGCTGCGGTGTGAGCGGCAGATCGTCCATCTCCAGCCTGACCATGGCTTCTGCCATGGCTTTGGCGCCGACATGCATCAGCCTGTCGTGCAGTTCGCCTGCCGTCATATTGGCACCGATCTCGACTTCCCGGGTCAGTGCCACGTCGCCTGTATCGAGGCCCTTGTCCATCTTCATGACCATCATGCCGGTTTTTGCGTCGCCCGCCATGATCGCCCGCTGGATGGGGGCCGCGCCACGCCAGCGCGGCAGCAGCGAGGCATGGCCGTTGTAGCATCCGTAACGCGTGCCGGTCAGGATAGCTTCGGGCAGCAGCAGCCCGTAGGCGACGACGACGCCGACATCGGCACCCAGCGCGCGGAAGCGCTCACGCTCTTCGGGATCTTTGAAATTGATTGGTGTGAAAACCGGCAGGCCGAGCAGTTCGGCCGCATGGTGCACCGGCGATTTCTGAAGATCGAGCCCGCGCCGCCCGCCCGGCCGCGGCGGCTGGGTATAGACGGCAACGATCTGGTGGCCGGCGTCGACGAGCAGGCGCAGCGTCGGGACGGAGAAGTCGGGCGTTCCCATGAAAACAATACGAAGAGACATTCTATCTCGCCAATTGAGGATCAGCCGTCTTCAAACGGGTTTACGAGCTTGAGATCAAGCCCTTCGAAGCCTTGTATTCTCCCGCCTTGGCGGTTCAAAGCGCCTTAGACTTGGCGGACTTGGTGAACTTCTTGATCACCATCTCGCGCTTCAGCCTCGAGATATGATCGATGAAAAGCACGCCATTCAAGTGATCGATCTCGTGCTGGAGGCAGGTCGCCAGAAGCCCGTCAGCCTCCACGCTCTGCTCCTTGCCTTCGCGGTCGAGATATTTGGCGGTAACCTTGGCGGGCCGTTCCACTTCAGCATAATAATCGGGAATGGAAAGGCAGCCTTCCTCATAGACGGAACGTTCGTCCGAGGAGCTGACGATCTCCGGATTGATGAAGACGAGCGGCTGTTTTTCCTCGCCTTCCTTCGAAAGATCGATGACGAGCATCCGGCGCGCAACACCGACCTGGATTGCGGCAAGGCCGATGCCCGGTGCGTCATACATAGTGTCCAGCATGTCGTCGACAACGCGCTGGAGATCAGCATCAACCCGCTCGATCGGCTTGGAAACCTGACGGAGAACGGGATCGGGAAGAATGATGAGTGGCTTGATGGTCATGGCGTTCCCATAACCCATCTTTTCACACTAGGGAATTATCCGCCGGGCAGGGATTGCGGTTTTTTGCAGCGCCTGCCCGGTTTTCGCCCGGATTGTCAGGCTGCGCGGCGAGCGGCACGAGCAACCTGACGGCCTTCGGCGCTTGCACGGAAACGCTGCAGCAGTTCAATGAGGTTTTCGACCCCATCCTTCAGCTTGCGGGTTTCGGCCGAGGTACGCTCGACCATGCCGGAATTCTGCTGGGTGATGGTGTCCATATTACGGATCGCTACGCTCACCTCGTTGACGCCCGTTGCCTGATCGCGCGCGGCAGCCGCAATATCGGCAACGAAGCTGTTGATGATGTCGATTCGGCTGATCATGTCGCTCAGCGCCTCACCGGTGCTGCTGACGATGTTCACCCCCTCGTTCACCTGTGTCGAGCTTTCGGAGATCAGATTCTTGATCTCCTTGGCGGCATCGGCCGTGCGCTGCGCAAGCTGACGGACTTCCTGTGCGACGACGGCGAAGCCCTTGCCGGCATCACCGGCGCGGGCGGCCTCGACGCCGGCGTTCAKCGCCAGCAGGTTGGTCTGGAAAGCGATCTCATCGATGACGCCAATGATCTTGGCGATTTCGGTGGAAGACTTCTCGATACCGGCCATGGCCGAAACGGCGCTGTTGACGAGTTCGCCGGAATTCTTGGCTTTTTCCTGTGTTTCGCGCACGGCGCCGGACGCCTTCTCGGCATTGGCGGCGGTCTGGCTGACGCTGACGGAGAGCTGCTGTAGCGCAGCCGAGCTTTCTTCGACGCCCGCAGCCTGCTGCGCGGTGCGCAAGGCAAGATCGTCCGTTGCCTTCGACATCACATCGGCGCCTTCGAGAATGTGACCGGACGTCGTGCGGACGGAAGTGAAGGAATTGCGAAGAGCGTTGACGGCCCTGTTGTAGTCCTCGGCCATCTCCCGGAAATTGCCGGGCAGATCGGCAGGAAGGGTCGCCTCGAGATCGCCGCGCGACAGCGCTTCGAGGCCGCGGCGCAGATGTTCCAGTGCCAGCGCCTGATCGGCTTCGGAGCGAGCGCGTTCTTCTTCCAGCGCCTGGCGCTTTTCTTCAAGCGCCTGGAGATAGACGGAGATGGAATAATCCATGTCGAGCATCGCAGCCTTGATGACGGCGGTCAGCTTTTCGGCAAGCGCCTTTCCTTGCTGGCGGGCAAAGAGCGATGGCCACTGCTTTTCCATCAGGCCCCGGACGAGCTCCGACATGACAAGCGCATAGCCGCCAATATACCAGCGCGGCTCTAGGCCGATGCGGGCATGGGTGCGGCCGACGGCCGTGACGCCATTCACATAGCTCTGGTCGAAATTGCCACCGGAAAGATTGCCCCAATGTTCCTGCTGACGCTTCTTGGCGTGACCCATATGGGCCTTGTCGGAAAAGAAGCCTGCAACAGCCGGAGTCTTGGCAAGCTTATTGTAGAACTTGTCCAGGGCGCCGCCGAGCAGCTCGGAGATCGCCGGCCGCAGCTCCCGCAGATTCTTGCGTGCCTCATCGTCGAGCTCAATGAAGTCAAGGCGCTGCTTGAGGGCATTATCGGTCTGCTGGGGAGTCATGGAGGATCTCTATCTGGCGCGGATGCGGAGGGGAATTTCCGCGCCAGATTTGGCGAATATGGTTTAGCAATCGTTAAGTATGCCCGCTAATTTTTCTCAGATTACAGCGAAGTAGCGCTGACGGCGCCTGACAGGCCGGCGCGGATTGTTCACGTTTTGATCTGGATATCGCTGTCCATTTTGTTATGGTGCAATATGACCATGACACCCGACTCACTCACCTTCTCCCTGCCCGTGCCGAACCCGGCCATGCTTGCAGTCGCGGGCGCCGCGCTCGCCGTTCTCATTCTCGTGGCGATCGTGTTTGCCTTTCGCAATGCCGGCATCCGCCGCGAGGAGGCGGAGGAGGCCAATCTTCGCGCCACAGAAAGCGAAGCGCGCATGGGCGAGCTTCTGAAAATCCAGGCGGAGATGCAGGGACGCATCTCGACCATGACGGAGGTCTTCGGTGCACGGCAGGCCGAGCTCAATCATGCGATCAACCAGCGGATCGACGGCATGTCACAGCGCATGAGTTCGACGCTGACCGAGCAGACGAAATCGACGCATGACAACCTGCAGAAACTGCAGGAGCGCCTGGCGGTGATCGATGTAGCCCAGAATAATATCCAGACGCTCGCCAAGGATGTCGTCGGGCTGCAGGCCATTCTTTCCAACAAGCAGACGCGTGGGGCTTTCGGCCAGTCGCGTATGGAAACGATCGTCGCCGATGGCCTGCCAATGGGCGCCTATACCTTCCAGCAGACGCTTTCCAATGGCTCGCGACCTGACTGCACGATCCGAATGCCGAATGGGGCACCACCGCTCGTCATCGATGCCAAATTTCCGCTCGAAGCGTGGAACGCGATCCGTGATGCAGGCGGCGCGGACGCCGGCAAGCTTGCCGGCCAGCAGTTTCGTCGCGACATGGAAGTCCATATCAAGGATATTTCCGACAAATATCTGATTCAGGGCGAGACGCAGGAGACGGCTTTCCTCTTCGTTCCCTCGGAATCGATCTTCGCTGAAATTCACGAGAATTTCGAAGCGATCGTGCAGAAGGCTCACCGCGCACGCGTCGTCATCGTCTCGCCTTCGCTCCTGATGCTGTCGATCCAGGTCATTCAGGCTGTGCTGAAAGACCAACGTATGCGGGCGCAGGCGCATGTCATCCAGGGTGAAGTTGCCCTGCTCATGGACGATCTCGGCCGGCTCGACGAGCGCGTGCGCAAGCTGCAGGGACATTTTTCCCAGACGCAGCGCGACGTGGACCAGATTATTACCTCGGCGGACAAGCTTACCAAGCGCGGCGCGAAGATCGAGGCGCTGGAATTCGAGGCAGGCGGCGACGGCAAGCCGGCGCAAGTGAGCGAGCCGGCGGCGAAATCAGTCGAAAGCAGGACCGGACTGCTCAAGCTCAGGGTGGTTGACGAGGAGTGATCGCTTCGGCAGTGTCGCGACCCGAAGCAAGGGACAGACATTCCATGATCACAGTTTTCGGCTCCATCAACATGGACCTTATCGCCACCACCGAGCGCCTGCCGAAGCCCGGAGAAACGGTTGCCGGCAATAGCTTTGCAACGGCTGCCGGCGGCAAGGGTGCCAATCAGGCGCTCGCCGCCCGCCGCGCGGGCCGCTATGTCCATATGGCGGGCGCTGTCGGCAAGGATGCCTTTGCCGAAGGCGCCCTTGAACTGCTCGACGGCGCCGGCACCGATCTTTCGCGCGTCAGCCATGTCGAGGGGCCGACGGGCACGGCCCTCATTCTCGTCGGCGGCGACGGCGAAAACATGATCGCGGTCATTCCCGGCGCGAACGGCAAGGTCAGCGGTGGCAATGCCGAGGCCGCCGTCAACGCCATGAATGAAGGCGATATTCTGATGCTGCAGCTTGAAGTTCCGGTCGAGGCGGTCGAGCGTGCGCTTACTGCCTCCCGTGCCAAGGGCATCACCAGCATTCTCAATCTTGCGCCGCTCATTCCGGATGCGCCGCGACTCGGCCGGCTGGCCGACATCGTCATTGCCAACGAGACCGAATTCGAGCGGCTGGCGGGAGAGGAGAACATGAGTCCCGGCGACCGTGAGGCGGCGTTGGAGCGGCTGCATGCCGAGACCGGCCAGACGCTGATCGTTACGCTCGGCGGYGATGGTGTCATCGCGATCCGGGATGGCCAGATTTCCCGTGCGCAGGGCCTTGTCATCGAACCCGTCGATACCGTCGGCGCTGGCGATACGTTCTGCGGCTATTTCGCAGCAAGCCTCGATGAGGGTCTGGATTTCGACTCGGCGCTGCGCCGTGCAGCGGTTGCCGGCTCGCTCGCCTGCCTGAAGCCGGGGGCTCAGCCCTCCATTCCGCTCGCAGCCGAAGTCGCAGACAGAATATAGTCCAGTCCAGCCGCGAACAATCGATGAAAAGCTACCCCTAGTTTTGGGGTGGCTTTCCGGATTTGCTGCCGAAACATAGCGAATTTCATTCAAATTTAAGAGGTTTCTGGCGATCCTTCGGGCGATCGCGACTTCGTTCATCTTCGAGGCGGTCACCCCCATGGCTGCTCCATGATAGAGCGTGCCTTACCCGCTGCGCCGGAGAATGGCCCTTCGGTGCGTCCTTGCCCCGAGGAACCTATGTTCATTTTCAGAATGAAATCGCTTGCGGCGAAGCTCATAGTCATTACCGGTGCCGCCATTGCACTGGTGCTTGTCGTTTCGAACCTCTTCCTCATCGACCAGACCCGTAACCGCGTCCAGACCCTGACGCTGGATCAGGCCAACTCGGAAGCCAAGTCGATCGCCAACGAGATTGCAGCCAATGTCGGCGAACTCGCGAGTGCGGCCCGCACCATGTCGGGCGTCGTAGGACGCGGACATGAAGGCAAGATTCTCGATCGCAAGGGCATTATCAGCATTCTGAAGGCCAATCTCGAACAGAACGCCTTCGCCTTCGGCAGCTGGTTCTGCGAGCAGCTTGGCACCTTCGACGGCAAGACCACGGAAATTGCCAACAACAATGACGAGGGCACCAACAAGGTCGGCGCCTTCACGCCTTACTGGTCGAAAACCAGGACCGGTGACATCCAATTCTCGACTTTCGAGAACGACTATACCGCCGAGTGGTGGAAGCTCGCCGCCGACAGTGGCRAGGGCGCGATCACGGCGCCCTACCTCGCCGAAGGCACCGACGTCCCGACMCTGCTGACGTCGATTGCCTATCCGGTCATGTCCGGCGGCAAGATGATCGGTGTGGAGGGCGTCGATATCTCGCTGAAGTCGCTTACCGACAAGGTGCAGGCGCTGCGRCCCTTCGGCTCCGGCCGTGTGACGCTCATCGCCCAGAACGGCAACTGGATCGTCGCTCCGGCCCCCGACCTGATGTCCAAGCCCTATGGCGACAATCCCGGCTCTGCTGACGTGAAGGCTGCGCTTTCGTCCATGAAAGTCGGTCTCGTCAAGAATCTCAGCTTCGATGGCCTCGATCCCTTCGACCGTGTTGTCTATCCCTTCGCAGTTCCCGGCCTGAACGCCAACTGGGTCGTGCTGGTCGACGTTCCGCATGCTGCGATGAATGCGCCGGTTCAGGATCAGACCTTCATGATGGTCATCAACGGCATCATCGTGCTCGGCGCCGTGCTGATCGCCCTCTACTTCGCCGTCCGCTCGCTCGTTCAGCGTMCGCTCGCTGGCCTCGTTTCCAGCGTCAAGGCGCTGAGCGACGGCAAATATGACGAAACGGTCGCCGGCCAGAACCGCGCCGACGAAATCGGCTCGGTCGCCAAGGCTCTCGAAGGCTTCCGCTTCGCGCTTGCCGATACGCGGCGTCTCGAAGCCGAGGCCGACAGCCAGCGCCTTGCAGCCGAAACCGAACGCGGTCGCTCGGAATCGKAACGCCAGCAATCGGTCAGCCTGCAGCGTCACATCGTCTCGATCGTCGGTGCTGGCCTTTCCGAACTGTCACAGGGCAATCTCGGCCACCGCATTACCGAGGAATTCCCCGGCGAATACGGCAAGCTGAAGCAGGACTTCAACGCTGCGCTCGCAAGCATTGAGGAAACCATCAACACGATGAGCCTCAGCGTCGTCAATATCGGCTCCGGCACGGGCGAAATCAGCAACAGCGCCTCCGACCTTGCCAAGCGCACCGAACAGCAGGCGGCAAGTCTGGAAGAGACGGCAGCGGCGCTCAACGAGCTCACCGCCCAGGTCAATTCCAGCGCCGAGAACGCCCGTACGGCAGCCGACAACGTCAATCTCGCTTGCGAAGACGCCGAGAAATCAGGCGAAGTTGTGCAGAAGGCGATTGCCTCCATGCACGGCATCGAGCAGTCCTCCACTGAGGTTTCGCGCATCATCGGCGTCATTGACGAGATCGCCTTCCAGACGAATCTTCTGGCTCTGAACGCCGGTGTCGAAGCGGCCCGCGCCGGCGAAGCAGGCAAGGGATTTGCAGTCGTCGCACAGGAAGTCCGGGAACTCGCCCAGCGTTCGGCGAATGCCGCCAAGGAGATCAAGACGCTCATCAACACCTCGGCCGTCCAGGTCAAGGACGGCGTCGATCTCGTCGGCCGCGCCGGCGACACGCTGCACAAGATTGCCGAGCAGGTGATGGGCATCAACGGCCTCATCCGTCAGATCTCCGCCTCGGCCAGTGAACAGGCCGTCGGCCTGAAGGAAATCAACCAGGCCGTCAACCAGATGGACCAGGTCACACAGCAGAACGCCGCGATGGTGGAAGAAACCACCGCAGCCAGCGTGACGCTGAACGACGAGGCTCAGACGCTGAAGGCACTGGTCACCCGCTTCCGGGTCTCCGGCCAGGGCAATGCCGGGGCATTGCGCTCGGCCACACAGCAGATGCGCACACCGGCTGCGCCGACGCCACGTTCGGCTGCTCCGGCCCCGCGCCGGGCCGTTGCCCAGTCTCGCAGTTCTGCCGCCGTTGCCCAGGACAGTTGGGAAGAGTTCTGATTGCCGATCTCATGACAAGAAAAAGGCGCCTGATCATTCGGGCGCCTTTTTTGCATTCCGGGTGGATCGCCAGCCGTCAGGCTGCGTTCGACGTCTGCTCTTCATTGAGGAAGGCATAAATTGCCGAAGCGGAATCGGTCGCGCGCAACTTGGCGACCAGATCATGGTCGCGCAGCACCCGGGCGATGCGCGAAAGCGCCTTCAGGTGATCGGCGCCGGCGCCTTCCGGCGCCAGGAGCAGGAACACCAGATCGACCGGCTGGTCGTCCAGCGCTTCKAAATCAACCGGCTGGTCCAGCCGGGCGAAAATACCGACGATGGAATGGATATTGACGAGCTTGCCGTGAGGAATGGCGATGCCGTTGCCGACGCCGGTCGAGCCCAGACGTTCGCGCTGCAGGATCACATCGAAGATTTCCCGCTCGGAAAGCCCCGTAGTCCTGGAGGCTTTTGCTGCCAATTCCTGAAGCAACTGTTTCTTGGAATTTACCCTGAGGGCGGGAATGATCGCATCCTGGTGCAGCAAATCTGCCAATGCCATTTCTTTTTCCTTTTGTCGCCGAAATCAAGTGGTTGAGGGAGCAGCGCCTGCGCCGCTCCCTCGCCCTGATCTCAGCCTTTGATATTGGCCGAATCGATCCAGCCAATATTTCCGTCGTGACGACGGTAAACGATGTTGAGCTGCTCCTTGCCGGGGCTGCGGAACAGGAGAAGCGGCTCGTCGGTCATGTCGAGCGCCATGACGGCGGTTGCGACGGACATCGTCTTGAGCTGCTTCGTGCTTTCGGCGACGATGGCCGGAGCGAAATCGTCCGGGACCTCGTCTTCGTGATCGGGAACCGCGTCCATGACGGTATAGGCGACTTCTGCAAAGCCGTTACCGTTCAGATGATTTCCGGCGTGGTGATCTTTGAGCTTCCGCTTGTAGCGGCGCAGGCGCTTCTCGATGCGCTCGGATGCCGCATCAAAGGCAATCTGCGGATCCATGGCCTCGCCTGCTGCATGCAGCACGACGCCACTATCGAGATGAAGCTTACAATCGGCAGAAAAACGAGAGTTCTGTTTTTCCACGATTACCTGACCGGAATATCCCCCGTCGAAGTATTTCGTGACGGCCAAACCGATTTGGTCCTCGATCTTTTGACGGAAGGAGTCACCAATTTCCATATGTTTACCGGATACACGCACACTCATGGAGTTTCCCTTCTTATAGTAGTTTGCGAGTACCAGTTTACGCCAAGCCTCAGGCTCATCCAAGCACTTCGCGCAATCTCAAGCAAGATGAGCTCAAGTCCGCGTGTCCCTGCTGTCCTGAGGATGATGGGGATAATGCCCGGACGCCCTTCGCTGCTCCGATTGCGGCGGGCTTCTAGCGACAGCCTCCCGGAAAGTCAATAGCCCGGCACAGCGAGACCTATCATACGCGGAAAACGTGCAATGAAAATCCCATGAAATGGGGAGGTCTTCGCCATCAGCGGTTCCTAGCGGCGATCATTTGCTCGCCCTAGCATTGCAAGTCAGAAACCGGCGACCTTGGCCAGCGCGCGCTTTTCCCTGCGGCGCTGGACAGAAGAGGCGATGTTCATTGCCTCGCGGTATTTGGCGACCGTACGGCGCGCGAGATCGATCCCACCCTTCTTGAGCATATCGACGATGTCGTCGTCGGAAAGCACCGCATCGGGGCTTTCCTGCAGGATCAGGGCGCGGATCTTGTGGCGAACTGCTTCCGCCGAATGGCTGTCGCCCCCCGCGACGGCGCTGATCGAAACCGTGAAGAAATATTTCAGCTCGAAAAGCCCGCGCGGCGTCAGCATATATTTATTCGAGGTGACCCGGCTGACCGTCGATTCATGCATCTTGATCGCCTCGGCCACCGTTTTCAGGTTCAGCGGCCGCAGATGATCAACGCCATGCAACAGGAAGGCATCCTGCTGGCGCACGATCTCGCTCGCCACCTTCATGATGGTCTTGGCGCGCTGGTCGAGGCTGCGCGTCAACCAATTGGCGGTCTGCAGGCATTCGGAGAGGAAGGCGTGATCCTCGCCGTTCTTCGCTACGTGCGAAAAATAGGACTGATTGACGAGGACCCGTGGCAGCGTATCCGGATTGAGCTCGACCAGCCAGGCGCCGTCCGAGGAGGGGCGGACGACGACGTCAGGCATGATCGCCTCTGAAACGCCGGCCTCGAAACCGCTGCCGGGCTTCGGATTGAGCTGGCGGATTTCGCCGAGCATATCGAGCAGGTCTTCCTCATCGACGCCACAGAGGCGTTTCAGGGTGACGAAGTCGCGCCGTGCCAGAAGTTCGAGATTTTCGACGAGAGCCTGCATGGCGGGATCGAAACGATCCTTCTGGCGAAGCTGGATAGCCAGGCATTCGGCAAGGCTACGCGCAAAGACGCCAGGCGGATCAAGCGTCTGCAGCGCTGAGAGCACGCGCTCGATATCTTCTGCATCAGTGCCGAGACGCTCGCCGGCTTCGCCAACATCGGCTTGCAGATAGCCGGCCTCATCAAGCTGATCGACCAGATTCTGGGCGACGAGGCGATCGGTCATATCGGGCAATACAAAGGGTATCTGCTGGGCAAGATGCTCGCGCAAGGACACCTGGCCGGCGACAAAATCATCAAGATCGTAATTGTCAGCACCTTCGGCGCTGCCGGGCATCGACTTCCACTGGCTGATGAGTTCCGGCGCATCGAGCCGCTGCGGCGCTCCATCATCCGGAAAGACATTGGCGTAGTTGGCGTCCAGCTCATCGCTCAGCCGGCTCGGGCTGCCATTATCGTACCAGTCGGCGGAAAGCGTTTCGTCGCGGCCTTCATAGTCGCTGTCGCCCGCGTCCTCCGATTGCTGGGGGTGGGG
Source organism: Rhizobium sp. 05L429 (assembly GCF_056397645.1). Lineage (NCBI taxonomy): Bacteria > Pseudomonadati > Pseudomonadota > Alphaproteobacteria > Hyphomicrobiales > Rhizobiaceae > Rhizobium > Rhizobium sp. 05L429. The sequence goes on from NZ_JBFTNV010000029.1 coordinate 88,637, forward strand.
TTCTTCGACAGCCTCTCCGCGTTCACCGGCATCGCCTTCGCCCGACGGAAATTCGAGGAGCGGATTCTTCTCCACTTCCTGGGCGATGAACTGAGTGAGTTCGACATGCGTCATCTGCAGCAACTGAATGGACTGCATCAGTTGCGGTGTCATCACCAGGGACTGGTTCTGTCGCAGAAAAAGATTGGCAGACAGGGCCATGGCGGACGCGAAACTCCCTCGACTCCTCCAAGAAACCGCGTCCGATCAAGGCTTCGGGCCACGGAAATCCGAGTTGGCCCAAAAATTGCTTTTTTATCCTATTTGGTCAAGCGGAACCTAAACGACAGCGTAATTTTCTGTCGTCCAGGTTTGGCTCAAAGACTGAAATTGTCGCCCAGATAAAGCCGGCGCACTTCCGGGTTGTTGACGATATCGTTGGCGCGTCCATGGGTCAGCACTTCGCCGGCATGGATGATATAGGCCCGGTCGATCAGTCCCAGCGTCTCACGCACATTGTGATCGGTGATGAGAACGCCAATGCCGCGTGCCGTCAAATGATGCACGAGGTTCTGAATATCGGCAACCGAGATCGGGTCGACACCGGCAAAGGGCTCGTCGAGCAACATGAAGGTCGGGTCGGTCGCAAGCGCGCGGGCAATTTCCAGGCGTCGGCGCTCACCGCCCGAGAGAGCCACGGCGGCACTCTTGCGGAGCTTCGCGATGTGAAACTCCTCGAGCAGTTCGTCGAGCTTGCGCTCACGCGCCGCCTTGTCCTTTTCATGGACCTCGAGGACGGCGCGGATATTCTCCTCCACCGTCAAGCCGCGAAAGATCGAGGCCTCCTGCGGCAGGTAGCCGACGCCGAGGCGGGAGCGACGATACATCGGCATCGTCGTCACGTCGTTGCCGTCGATTTCTATGGTTCCCTCATCGACMGGCACGAGGCCGGTGATCATGTAGAAACAGGTCGTCTTGCCGGCGCCGTTTGGCCCCAGCAGGCCGACGGCCTCACCACGCCGCACCACCAGCGAAACGCCGTTGACGACACGCCGTGTCGCATAGGTCTTGGTGAGACCGCGTGCAATCAGCGTTCCCTGGTAGCGGGCCTTATCGACGGAGGCGGCCGCAGCTTCCGTCGCGGCTCTGCCGGACTTGGTGGATAAGGAGAATAGCTTCACGTGTAAGGCCGACTTCTCAATTCTGCTTTGGCTGCTGACTCGGCTGCGATTTTGGATCGAGCTGAATCTGGACACGACCACCGCAGCTTTCAAGCTCCGCCTGACCAGTCGCCATATGAACGGTAAGCTGGCAGCCGGTAAAGACGTTCGGGCCATCGGTCAAAACGACCTTCTTGCCCGTGAGGATAAAGACCTGGGAAGTCATATCGAAATTGCCGTCATCGGCGGTCGCCGTCTGCGTTCCCGACGTCAGGTAAACCTTGTCGGTCACCAGGATCTTGTCGATATCGGCACTGCCGGAGGCAAGCGAGTTCGACTGTTCCGCCGCGGCCGGAGCCGTCTGGGCAGCAGGCGCCGGCTTGGTGGCAGCATCGCCTGCTGCGGGCTGCTTCGACTTGTCCTTGTAATAGACCGTCATCTTGCCGGCCTGCAGGGTCGTCGTTCCTTGAACGACCTTGACGTCGCCGGTGAAGAGCGCCGTGTGTTCCTGATCATGGATCTCCAGCTTGTTGCTTTCAATCTGGATCGGCTGATCGCTGGATAGTTTCATCCCAGGCATGGTCGTCGACTGGGCGGCCGCCCCCGCGACCGACAGGACGATGGCAAGTGCGCCGGTGATGAAAGCTACGCCAGTCTTACGCGTTGAAATGCGACAATCTTTTGTCATTTGACCCGGCTCTTTAGGTGCCCTGTTTGTGGATGGCGGATGATTCAACATTCATGCGAACGTTCCCCTCGAATGTGATCACACGCCCCTTATCGGTTATATTCATCGACCGCGCAACAATCGAAGCATTGTCCTTGGTGATTCTGACGGGATCGTCCGTCGACATATTTCCGCCCTTGATATCAAGATGTGCGGTCTGGAAATTCGCGACGAGACCGTTGCTCAGAACGAGGGTGAACGGCGCCGTCATGTGCAGGTTGTCGGTGGCGCGGTTGAAATCTGCAGTCGCAGCCGTAACACGGGCCATCAGGCCGTCATTCATCGGCACCGCAGCCTTGATCGTCTCCAGCGTGATGAGATCCGGATTGCGGATATCCTGCAGCGCGCGCTCGGCGAGCATCGAATAGTTGATACCGTCGGAGTTGCGGCCGGCAATGGCCGGCTTCTCCATCACAACCTTGCCGTTCTCGATCTTGGCGCCCTCGATTTTGATGGTATCCGGCAGATAAGTGCGGATTACCGAGACGGCGATGAAGATCAAGGAAATGATGAGGGCTGCGACCGGCAACAATATCTTCAGGCGGCGCACACGCGTCGAATGGAACCGGGCAACGCCGTAGGCGCTATCCTTGGACCCGGCGTATGCGGGTTTCCCGTTGTTCCTGAGGGTATCGAGCATATGCCTGGTCCGTGTGTGATGATCGTGCCGCTTATATAGCAATGCCGGGCTCCAATCACAGTTCGTTTCGCATTATTACATTGGCTTGCCAATATGGATTTTTTTCTGCAACAAGCAACAAAACCGAAAAACACAGGTTTCCGGGCATTTTCTCGCGGCAGCTTGCGCCTTATCTCCCCGGCGGTGACAAACCGCCCGCTGGGTTTCGTCTCTGGAGGTTGGAATGGATAGCTCGATCATCGCAGACCGCCGGCTGCTGCGCCGCAGGCTTGGCTTCTGGCGCCTTGCCGCGATCGCGCTGCTCGTCGCGCTCGGCTTTGCGCTTTATAATTTTGCCTTCAGCGAAGGCAGCACCGCCCGGCCCCATATCGCCCATGTGACGATTTCCGGCCTCATCACCGATGACGATGAACTGCTCGAGCGGCTGGCAAAGATCAGGGACAATGATCAGGTGAAGGCAGTCGTGATCTCGATCTCCTCACCCGGCGGGACGACTTATGGCGGCGAGAAAATCTTCAAGGCGGTCCGAGCGATCGCGGAAAAGAAGCCCGTCGTCTCCGACGTCAGGACGCTTGCAGCCTCCGCCGGCTACATGATCGCCACGGCCGGCGACACGATCATTGCCGGCGAAAGCTCGATCACCGGTTCGATCGGCGTCATCTTCCAGTATCCGCAGATCCAGCCGTTGCTCGACAAGCTCGGCGTTTCGTTGCAGGAAATCAAATCCTCCCCGCTCAAGGCCGAGCCCTCGCCCTTTCACGATACGAGTGAAGAGGCCAAAGCCATGATCCGCAATATGGTTCTCGACAGTTACGACTGGTTCGTCAATCTCGTTGTGGACAGGCGCAAATTGCCGCGCGACGAGGTGCTGAAGCTTGCCGACGGCACGATCTTTACGGGCCGGCAGGCGCTCAAGGTGAAACTTATCGATGCCGTCGGTGGAGAAGACGAAATCCGCGCTTATCTGACCTCGCGAGATGTCAGCGACAAGCTGCCGGTCGTCGACTGGGACAAGAAGAGCAACACGCCCTTCCTGCTCGCTGGAGCTGTTTCCCGGTTGATTACCATCCTTGGTTATGGCGATCTTGTCAAAGGCCAGGATATTAACGGCATCCTGCCCCCAAAGTTGCTCCTTGACGGKCTGCTTTCAGTTTGGCAGGTTGGCCAGGATTGAATAAGAAATCAATAATTTAAGGGGGCGAACGTGATCAAGTCCGAATTGGTGCAGATTGTTGCAGCACGCAATCCGCATCTCTATCATCGGGATGTCGAAAATATCGTCAATGCGGTCCTCGACGAGATCACTGATGCGCTTGCGGCTGGCAATCGCGTCGAACTGCGCGGCTTCGGCGCATTTTCCGTGAAGAACCGCCCTTCCCGCTCCGGCCGCAACCCGCGCACCGGAGATACCGTGTTCGTCGAGGAGAAGTGGGTTCCCTTCTTCAAGACTGGCAAGGAACTGCGTGAGCGGCTGAACCCCGGACAGGCCGACGAAGAGGATTGATCCTCTGAAACGGGCATCAAGCCGCACTTGAACTTCGCCGCCGCACTTCTATTCTGGCGTCCATGAAGCTTGCCTTCGCCAAACCGGCGTGGAGAACGATATGGCCAAGAAGATCATCAACCTTTTGATTTTGCTGCCGCTCGGCGTCATCCTGATCATCTTCTGCGTCGCCAACCGGCAGAGTGTGACGCTCGCTTTCAATCCGTTCCGGCCAGAGGATCAGGTTCTTTCGCTCGCCGCGCCCCTCTTCGTTTTCCTGCTCATCGCATTCATCGTCGGCATGCTGGTGGGCTCGGCTGCGACCTGGTTCAACCAGGGTAAGCATCGCAAGCGCGCACGCGTCGAAGCCAAAGAGGCTATCCGCTGGCAGGGCGAAGCAGATCGTCACAAGACGCGCGCGGAAGAGATCGTCGGGCAATTGCCCTCGCGGTGATTGCCGCTATTCCACTGACGCCGGCGTGAAACTCAGCTCTTCATAATCGCCTTCGGTTGAGGCGCCTCTGCCGGTGACCTGAAAGTCATGTGCCAGATAGAAGGCCTTGGCGTCGCGGTTGTTGACGAGGCATTTCAGCCGATATTTATGCGCCGGCCAACCGGGGAGCGATTGCAGCAGGGCGGTTCCTGCACCTTTGCCCTGAAATTCGGGCAGGATATAGAGCATATGGATGAAATCATCCGCCGCCCAGATCGAGATGAAGCCGGCTATCTTCCCGTCAGCCGCCTCGCAGACGGAAACGACTTCGCCGTTGGTATGGGCGGCAAAATCCTCCCGATGAAATTTACCTGGATCGACCCAGGTGAAGGTCTGGCGACGGACGGACAGATAGATGTCGGCAAGCTGCGTCACGTCTTCGGGGCAGTTGGGTCGGATTTTCCAAGTCATCGATCTTGCGTAAAAGGGATTGTCTGACATGCCAAGCCCGCGGGACTAGCCTGCAGCCTTTTCGATGACCGCCGCATTGAAATTTCCCCAAAAGCGGCGGGCGAGCTTTTCCAGCGTGGCGCGGATCAGCCGGCCGCCGAGTTCGGCAATCCGGCCACCCGTATCACCGTCGGCTTCATAGCGCAGCAGCGTATGCAGGCCCTCATTGACCAGCGTAACGTCGGCCTCGCCCTTGGCAAAACCGGCAATGCCACCCCGCCCCTCCGCAGAAATCGTATAGCTATGCGGCGCATCGACATTCGAAAGCGTGATATCGCCGTTGAATGTCACCGAAAACAGGCCGAAGCCGACCTTGACGGTTGCCACGAATTCCGTTGGCGACCGCTTTTCGACGCTCTGGCAGCCCGGAATGCATTGCCTGATGATATCGGGATCGTTCATGGCCGCCCACACGACATCCCGCGGCGCGGCGATGCGTTCCTCCCCGATCAAGTCCATCAGCAGTTCCCCATTTCCATAGCCGGACCATATCATAACGGGAAAGCGCTTTGCCAAGGTCGGACGGAATGCTATTTGCACTGGCTCAATTGAATTTAAGACGCGGAAGACCACGTTGAAACAAAGAGAACGCCGGCCCGGCGCGAAGATGGCGGCAGGCCCTTCCGGCGGACGCCGCTCCGATGCGCGGCCTGTACAGCCGGAAAAGACGGCCATAAAGGCTGCACCTGCGCGGGAACAGCTCCCACCGGCGGCGGTTCCGGCGGCAATCGAACGCCCGCTCACGGCGCGCCACGGCGAGCGGCCGGCCGAGCGCGTGCCTGTCATCCTGGAATCGACGGGTGCGGGTGATTTCCATCTGATCGACAGCGGCAACGGCCAGAAGCTCGAACAATACGGCCCTTACCGGATCGTGCGTCCCGAAGGCCAGGCGCTTTGGCAGCCATCGCTGCCTGCCCATGTATGGGAAAAGGTCGATGCCGTCTTTACCGGTGACACGGATGAAGAAGGCAGCGGCCGCTGGCGTTTTCCAAAGGAAGCACACGGCGAGACCTGGCCTCTGAACCTGCTCGGCGTCGATTTCTTCGGCCGCTTCACTTCTTTCCGCCATGTGGGCGTCTTCCCGGAACAGATCGTTCACTGGAGCTGGATGAAGCAACAGGTKGAAAGCGCCGGACGGCCACTGAAGGTGCTGAACCTCTTCGGTTATACCGGCGTCGCCTCGCTGGTCGCTGCGGCTGCCGGTGCGGAAGTCACCCATGTCGATGCCTCGAAGAAGGCGATCGGCTGGGCGCGCGAAAACCAGGCGCTGGGACGCATGGAAAAGCTGCCGATCCGCTGGATCTGCGAGGATGCGATGAAATTCATCCTGCGCGAAGAACGCCGCGGCAGCCAGTACGACATCATCCTCACCGACCCGCCGAAATTCGGCCGCGGCCCGAATGGCGAGGTCTGGCACCTCTTCGAGCACCTGCCGCTGATGCTGGACATCTGCCGAGAAATCCTGTCGCCGAAGGCGGTCGGCCTGGTGCTGACGGCCTATTCGATCCGGGCAAGCTTCTATTCCATCCATGAACTGATGCGCGAGACGATGCGCGGGGCGGGCGGCGTGGTCGAATCCGGCGAACTGGTCATCCGCGAGGCTGGCCTCGATGGCAAGACGCCTGGCCGGGCGCTCTCCACCTCCCTCTTTTCCCGCTGGGTGCCGAAATGAACGAATTCCACGATCGCGGCCCCCGCAAGGTCGGGCAGGTGAAGGAAGTGACCTCGCTCGCCAATCCTATCATCAAGGATATCAAGACGCTGACGAACAAGAAGTCGCGCGAGGAGAGCGGCACCTTCATGGCCGAAGGTCTGAAGCTCGTCATCGATGCGATCGAACTCGGCTGGACGATCCGCACACTGGTCTATGCCAAGGCAGCCAAGGGTAAGCCGCTGGTCGAGCAGATGGCGGCAAAGACCGTCGCCTCCGGCGGGCTCGTGCTCGAAGTCAACGAGAAGGTGATCTCCTCGATCACCCGGCGTGACAATCCGCAGATGGTGGTCGGCATTTTCGAAACGCGCTGGACGAAGCTCAGGGATGTCCGGCCGAAGGAGGGCGAGACCTGGGTAGCGCTCGACCGCGTGCGCGATCCCGGTAATCTCGGAACGATCATCCGCACCGCCGATGCAGCAGGTGCCTCCGGCGTCATCCTCGTCGGCGAGACCACCGATCCCTTCTCGCTGGAAACGGTGCGCGCCACCATGGGCTCGGTTTTCGCCGTTCCGGTTGCCCATGCGACGGCGGAGGAGTTCATTGCCTGGAAGAAGCAGGCCGGCGTTTCTGTCGTTGCGACCCATCTTGCCGGTTCGGTCGACTACCGCACGATCGACTACAAGAAAAAGCCGGTCGTGCTGCTGATGGGCAACGAACAATCCGGCTTGCCGGACCAGCTTGCCGGGCAGGCAGACGCGCTTGCCCGCATTCCGCAGCAGGGCCGCGCCGATTCCCTCAATCTCGCCGTTGCCACCGCCGTCATGCTTTTTGAGGCACGCCGCCATCTCCTCTCACTGTCCGAGGGCAAATGACCGATCTGACGACCGCACGCCCGGCGCTCTTCTCTCGACCGCTGCCGATCCTGATCTTCATCGTGATCGCGGTCATCCTCGACCAGATCGTCAAGATCGCCGTCGACCACTACCTGCCGCTGCAGGAAGCCGTCCCCGTTATTCCGATGCTGGCGCTCTACCGCACCTACAATCTCGGCGTCGCCTTCTCAATGCTGTCAGGTATGGATGGCTGGTTCATCGTCGGCATGCGCCTGGTCATCGTCGCCTTCGTGCTTTACCTCTGGCATCGCACCTCGAAGGACCGCTGGCTGGCGCATCTTGGATATGCGTTCATCATTGCGGGGGCGATTGGCAATCTCATCGACCGTTTCGCCTATGGGCATGTGATCGACTACATCCTCTTCCATACGGAAACCTGGTCCTTCGCCGTGTTCAACCTCGCCGACAGCTTCATCACCGTCGGCGCCGGCTGCGTCATCCTCGACGAGATGGTGCAGAAGCCGAAAAAGGCGGATCACTAAATTTTTAGCGGATTCCTGAAAACATTCGGAACGGGCAATATGTTAGCTGTATTGCATGCAGAGGTTGGCGCAGCTCCAGGAACGATTGTCCGCCGCATTCGGCGGAACTGCCGTTAAGGCCCATCGCGGCCGCACGGCTGCGGAATTGTCGTCGGCTGYTTTTCGCTCCCGGCATCCATTGCTCTTCCAGTGGCTCGGCGGATCGGGTCTTCTTTCGGCCATCCTGCTGCTGCTTCTTTCTCATTGGGGCGGCCCGTTCATGGCAGGCCTCGGCATCATTCTGATCGCCGCCATTGCAGGTTATCTTGCTCTTTTTTTCAGGAACGGAAACAGACCCGGAGGCCGCAGCCCGGAGAGGCCGGAACGCGTCGATGCGACCGGCCTGCTCGGCACTGTCCACGACGTGCTCGGCGATATCGTCGTCACCCGCATGATGGACCGGCGCATCATCGGCTCCAATGAGACGTTCCGCCGCCTGACCGGACGTGCCAAACCCGAAGGCCAGACCTGCGAAGAGATCGGCCTTGCCTTCCGTCCCGGCCCGCAGCCGCATCGCTATGACGTGGAGATCTCGACACCGGCCGGGCAGCGCATCTTTCTCTGGCATGATGTCGTCACTCGCGACCCGGCAAACGGGCGCCTGCTCCTGCAGAGCATCGCGCGCGACGTGACCGAAGAGCGGCTTGCCGCGGAGAGCCGCGAGGAGGCGCGGCAGAAGGCCGAATATAACAGCGCGGCCAAATCGCGGCTCCTTGCGACCGTCAGCCATGAAATCCGCACGCCTCTGTCAGGCATTCTCGGCATGGCGCATCTGATTTCAGAGACGAAGCTGACGCAGGAACAGCAGAATTATCTGACCAGCATCCGCCAGTCAGGCCACGCGCTGACCCAGCTCGTCGAGGACCTGCTCGACTTCTCCACCATCGAGGTTGGCCGGTTCCAGCTCCGCCCGCGCTCGGAATCGCTGCGCAAGCTTGTCGAAAGCGTCGTGGAGATGCTGGCCCACCGCGCCCATGAGAAGGGTATCGAGATCGGCGCGACGGTTTCCTCCGATGTACCGGAGCTGATGAGCTTCGATCCGGCGCGGCTGCGGCAGGTGCTCTTCAACGTCATCGGCAATGCCGTGAAGTTTACCCAGGCGGGCGGCGTCTTCATCCGCATCTCCAGGGCCGCCGGCGAGTTGCTGATATCAGTGACCGATACCGGCCCCGGCATGACGGCGGAGGAGCAGGCGCGTATATTCGGGGAATTCGAACAGGGCGGCTCGCTTGCCCAGAAGAGCAACGGCACGGGGCTTGGCCTTGCGATCTCCGCCCGCATCATGCGCGAATTCGGCGGCTCGCTGACAGTTGCAAGCGAGAGGGGTAAGGGCAGTCAATTCACCATTCGCTTCCCCATCGAACTTTCGGAAGAGGATACCGCTAGCCGGAAAACATTGCTGGCGAGCAACAGTATCGTGCTGCTCGCCCCGGCCGGTGCGGCGCGCACGGCGATCGCCGAGACGATTACGACGCTTGGAGGGCGCTGCCACCTGGTCGCCAGCGGCGAGGCGGCGCGCGAAAGCCTGCTGTCGCTAGCCCGCAGCGGCGACAGGCCGACCGATATCATCATCGATCACCGCATGTCCGAGGAATTCTCGCTGCATATTGCCGATCGCACGGAGATCGCAGCGCTTGGCCTGCGCAAGGTGCTGCTCGTCAATCCGGAAGAGCGCAATTCGCATTCGCTCGACCTGTTCGATGCATGGCTGATCCGGCCGCTGCGTGAGCAGTCGCTGATCGACGTGMTGCGTGGGCGCATGCGCGGCATGGAGAAGCGCGATGCGCTGAACGACAACCAGCCTGGCCTTGGTCCCTCTATTGCAGAGCGGACGGCGATGGGCGTCGGCTTTTCCGTCCTTCTCGGCGAGGACGATCCGATCAATGCCATGCTGGTGCGTGTCATGCTGGAAAAGGGCGGCCACTCCGTCAGGCATGTGGATGATTTCGAGACCCTGCTCGACTATGCGCTTGGTGACGACAGGCCTGATATCATCATCAGCGATCTTTCCATGCCCGGCGGCAACGGCATCGACATGCTGGGACGCCTTCGGGGACATGAACGTCGGCTCGATCTTCTGCCCGTACCGGTCATCGTTCTGACTGCGGACAAGAGCGACGAATCGCGGCGACAGGTCTTGCTCAACGGCGCCAATCGCGTCATGGTGAAACCGGTAGATCCGGTCAGGTTGCTCACCGAAGTGCAGGCGGTTGTTGCTCTTTCAGCTCGTCGGGCTGAGGCGCGCTGAAGCTGGGAAAATCGGCACGTTTCTTGCGTGCACAAATTCGGTATGTCACTTTCCTGTCGTACATAAGTGTTTTATGGCGTGTGATAAGCCGG
>NZ_JBFTNV010000030.1:0-120853 GCF_056397645.1 Rhizobium sp. 05L429
CCGTTGGCTCTGGAACACGCATTCAATCACACAGTTTTATCTGCGAGTTCGTCGATATCGGCAACGATTGTTTCATCGGTCACGGTGTGATGTTCATCAACGATCTTTTTGCTACCGGCGGACCGGCCCGAGGCGACAAATCGAAGTGGAAAAGCACCCGGATCGGTGATCGGGTGTCGATCGGAAGCAATGCCACAATTTTGCCAGTAGCCATATGTGATGACGTCGTCATCGGCGCGGGAAGCGTCGTGACACGCGATATCTCTCAGCCGGGAATCTACGCTGGAAACCCATGTCGTAAACTGCGGAATCTGCCATGATAAAATTCCTCGACCTGCACGCACAATATCTTTCGATCAAGTCCGATATCGATAATGCAATCGCCAAGGTTCTGGCGAGCAGCGCCTTCATCGGCGGTCCGAATGTCAAGGAATTCGAGCAGGCCTTTGCCGATTATCTCGGGGCTGAATTCTGCATCGGCGTGGCAAATGGGACGGATGCGATCGAGATCGCGCTCGAAGCCCTGGCACTCCCCGCTGGCTCGGAAGTCATCATTCCCGGCAATACCTTCATCGCCAGTTCCGAAGCTGTCACGCGAAGCGGTTTGAAGGTGGTTTTTGCCGATGTCGATCCCGGCAACTATACGCTGACCGCAGAGACGGTGCGGGCAAAGCTCACTCCTCGTACCAGCGCCATCATGGCCGTCCACCTCTATGGTCACCCATGCGATATGGTTGCCCTCAAGGAGGTTGCGGGCGAGCATGGTCTGAAAATCCTTGAGGATTGTGCGCAGGCGCACGGCGCGACGTGCCACGGCAAGACCGTTGGCACGATCGGCGATATCGCCACGTTCAGCTTTTATCCCGGGAAGAATTTGGGCGCCTATGGCGACGCAGGCGCAATCGTGACAGGGGATGCTGATTTGGCAAAGCGTGCCCGCATGATTGCCAATCACGGGCGCGTTGCGAAATATGACCACGACTTCGAAGGGAGAAATTCCCGCCTCGACGGTCTCCAGGCGGCAATTCTGTGTGTAAAGCTGCCGAACCTGCCAGCGTGGACGGAACGACGTATTGCAATTGCCGATCGCTATATTGCAGAGCTTTCCGACGTACGTGAGATAGTCTTGCCGCGTCGCGCAAACTGGGCCATGCAAGTCTACCATCTTTTCGTTATCCGAACCGACAGACGAGACGAGTTGAGCGCGTGGCTGTCCGAAAAGGGCATTGAAACAGGCGTCCACTATCCGGTCGCCTTGCCGAAATTGAAGGCCTACGATTATCTCGGCCAAGGCCAGGAAGACCTCTTCGTCAATCGGGCTGACAAGACACTCCTCAGCTTGCCGATTGGTGAACACATGTCCGACGCCGACGTTGAGACTGTGTCGACCGCGATCAAATCCTTCTTCGGTTGATTAGATGTTCAACCTGCAGGTCATTCGTTCGGTATTCGTATTCACTGCCACGAATGCATTGGCCTCGGGACTTCCACTGCTTCTTCTGCCGATCCTGACGCGAGTGCTTTCGCCAGAGGACTACGGTCTCGTCGCAATGTATTCCGTGTTCTTAACGGCACTTGGAGCGCTGACCGGACTGAGCGTTCACGGCGCTGTCGGGATGCGTTACTTTGATCGTGCCGAGATTGATTTCCCCAAATATGTGGGTTCGTGCCTGGCAATATTGGTTGCGACGACGAGTATCGTTTTCGTTTCAGTCACTCTTCTGCAGGTTCCCTTAATCGCTTTGACCAATCTGCCGGGAAAATGGCTGCTGATCGCGGTGTTTACCTCTGGGATGCAGTTCCTCCTGCTGACAATGCTTTCGATCTTCCAGTCTGCAAAGCAAGCCGGCATGTTCAGCCTGCTCCGAATTGGTCAGGCTGTAATTGATGCCCTGTTATCTCTGGTGCTTGTCGTTTCTTTTGGTCTTGCGTGGGAGGGACGGCTCATCGGTATGTCCGTGGCGATCGCCATTCTCGGCACAATATCGCTGGGGATACTATTTTACGGTCGCTGGATCGATCTCAATATTCGAGTCGACTACGTGCGGAACGCCTTGAAGTTCGGTGTTCCCCTCGTTCCCCATGTTGTCGGTGGCATGCTTATCGCCATGGTCGATCGGCTGTTGATCACCAATTTTCTCGATCTCGCGAGCACTGGCATCTATATGGTCGCTATCCAAATCGGATTGGGTGTGAATTTGCTTTCGGACGCTTGCAGCCGTGCGGTGTCACCGTGGCTGATCGAGGCGATTAAGGAGAATAGACATCAGAAGAACGTGCTCATTGCGAAATTCTGTATGATCTATTTTGCTGCTCTTCTCATCTTAGCGATGATGGTGGGGTTTTTTGCCCCCTGGATCCTCCCCTTCCTTGTTGGTCAGGCGTTTATGAACGCGTCTTCTTTCGTGATGCTCATTGCACTGGGTCAGGCTTTTGGAGGTATGTATCTGGTTGTCGCCAATGTGGTCTTCTATCGCGAAAAGACAGCATATCTTGCCGGCATTACGATATCTTGCGGCGTATTGAATCTCGCGCTGGCTTACTTGCTCCTACATGTCGAAGGCCTGCAGGGTGTCGCCCAAGCCTATGCCATTGCTCAGCTCTTGATGTTCTTGTCAGTCTGGATTTTTTCGCAAAAGTTGCATCCACTGCCATGGTTCGAAGCATTGCGGTCTCTGTTTCGGGGAAAGCTGCTCGCATGACCCAAGAGACCAATCTCACGGAAGCTGAGGTCAGCGCAATCGTGCGCTCATTTGAGGAGCGATGGGATCTTTTTTCGAAACTTGTTGACGGCGTCTGCTTATGGCAGCTCATCCGCTTTGAAGTGTCATTGCGGAAACAGCGGGGAGGGCTTGTCCGCGCTCCGTTGTCACGCAAACGACTGATCACTGGCGCATTTATTGGTGTCCTGCAGTATCTTTTGCCGAGCCGACACTACCATTACCTCTGCAAGACCTATGATTCCGCCCATCGTGGCATGCAGGGAGACCAATCGGTCGACATCTACTTTGACGCCTTGTGCGATGAGATCGACGGCGGCGCCAAGATGTCTTCATACGATGCCGCCGGCTTTGAAGATACGGTCGCGAGGGCGAAGTGCCGTCCAGTCTTCGATGATACGTCGCTCATCGTTCTTAGCGCAGTTCTCGGTCGTTATTTTCCTTACAAGAAAACAGACCCGGTCTTCGATCTGCTTGCCAAGGCGCTTGCCCTTGAGTTCGGCTACAACGATTATACCGCTGGGCGCTTGGCGAGGCAGTATAATGTCTTTCGTTGGCGGTCTTATCTATATGGGCTGGTTCTCAAAAAATTTATGCCAGTTGTAGTTCTGGCGCCTGATAGCGGCCAATTTGCATTGATGGATGCGTGCCGAATCCGAAAAGTGGGATTTGTTGAGCTGCAGCACGGCGTGTTCACCGCAGTCCACCCTAATGTTCTGCCAAAGGAATTGCCGTCGCAGGCGAGTGTCATCAAGCCTTCGATCCTTGCCGCTTATGGCAATTTTACCCGCGATGTACTTCTGGGCTCTGCATTGGAAGCAGATGGCCGGATCGAAGCCGTGGGTGCGCCCTTCATAGAGCGCGCGCGGATGCTACGCGATTCGGCTTTCCAACCGTCTGAAGAGGTGAAAGTTACGATCACCACCCAAGGTGTCGCTACGGAACAATTATGCCAGTTCGTTACTGTATTCCTGCAGAATGCAAATTTGCCGATGAAGATTTATATAAAACTCCATCCCGCATACGACGTTGAAGAGGAGTTGTATGTTCGCTACCTCGGGTCGGAGCCGCGCGTGGAAATTATCTCGGGAAAATCAGCTCGTTCTACGCATGAATTGATCGCGCTTTCCGATCTGCATTTGAGCATCTCATCAGCTTCGCATTACGATGCGCTTGGAATCGGTACGCCCACTGGGATTATTCCTTTTGAAACCTATCAATCGGTTTCGTCAATATTGCATCACGAGGGTGCGTTTCTGGTGGACAATCCTGAGAGGTTTGCAGCAATTGTCTCCAGGAGAGGTTGGCCGGCGGTGCCTCTAGAGACTAGGGATCATTTCTTTGCGAGTGGTTTCGTAGGTAATATGAAGCGAGTGCTGCAGCAACAAGCAGAAGGTAACGAAGCGACGAAATGACCGAAATCACCATCATCGACTATGGCACGAGTAATCTTGGTTCAATGCAGAACATGCTCAAGAAGCTGGGTGTCGGTTCGCGTTTCGCAACTACGCCGGAAGATGTACTTTCTTCGGAGAAGATTATCTTGCCAGGGGTCGGCTCCTTCGATGCGGGCATGCGGACGCTGAGGGCTACCGGAATGATCGAGAGTTTAAATCAGGTGGTTCTCGAGAAGCAGGTTCCTATTCTAGGAGTTTGTCTCGGTATGCAGATGTTGGGTGCCGGCAGTGAAGAGGGCGTGGAGACTGGCCTGTGCTGGATCGATTCTCGTGCAGTTCGATTTGACAATGCAAGCAACCCCGAGATGCGCGTACCGCATATGGGCTGGAATGAGGTCGATGTGAGAAAAGTCTCGCCACTGACGGAGGCAGCTCCCGGGCGGCCGCGGTTCTATTTTGCTAACTCCTATCACGTCGTTTGCAATGACCCTGCAGACGCCCTGTTGGAAACCGAATACGCTGGCCTGCGCTTCACATCGGGCATCGAAAGAGGCCACATTCGTGGCGCCCAGTTCCATCCTGAAAAGAGCCATCGCTACGGAATGTGGTTGCTCAAGAATTTTGCAGAGAAATGCTGAGGTTGAGATGCTCGCGACAAGAGTAATTCCCAGCCTGCTCCTAAAAGGTTCCGGGCTCGTCAAGACGACAAAATTCAAGAACCCTGTTTACATCGGCGATCCCATAAACGCGATCAAGATCTTCAACACCAAGGAAGTCGATGAGTTGGTGCTTCTGGATATCACCGCATCGAAGGATGGGCGGGGGCCCGCTTTTGAAACGATCAGGAACATTACAAATGAGTGTTTCATGCCGCTCTCCTACGGAGGCGGCATTCGATCGATCGATGATATTCGCGCGATCCTGAAGGCAGGTATCGAGAAGATTGTCGTCAATCACGCAGCGATCGCTGATCCGGAACTCATCAAGAAGGCCGCCTCGGAGTTTGGAAGCCAAGCCGTCATTGTCTCAATCGACGTGAAGAAGTCACTGTGGGGAGGTTACCAAGTCTATTCCTCAAGCGGTGCAAAGGTTTCGGAAAAAGATCCGGTTCGATGGGCCAGAATGGCTGAAGGACTGGGAGCCGGCGAGATCTACCTCACCGCTGTCGACAATGAAGGCACAATGAAAGGTTACGATCTGGAACTTATCCAGTCCGTTTCCAGTGCGGTCAGAATTCCGGTTATTGCCTCGGGTGGCGCCGCTACTATAGAAGACTTTCGAATGGCAAAATCCCAAGGCGGCGCTTCCGCTGTGGCCGCTGGTGCCATGTTTGTTTTTCAGGGGCCGCATCGTGCGGTTCTCATCACCTATCCGCCTCGCGATGCGCTGGAGCGCGCGCTCGGCTGAGCTGCTTTCAGGAGATCCGTGCCGATGATCGTTTGCACGCGTTGCATCATGGACACGACCGACCCCGACATCAAGTTTGACGCTGATGGGGTCTGCAACCATTGCTATCGATATGACACCGTCTCCAAGACGCGTCTCGTCGCAGTGGAGGAACGCGAAGCCAGGTTGAATGCCTTGGTGAATGAGATCAAGCAGGCGGGTGCCGGCAAGGACTATGATTGCGTCATCGGTGTGAGCGGCGGCGTCGATAGCACCTATGTCGCCTGGCTCGTAAGGGACCTTGGATTGCGTCCGTTGGCCGTTCACCTGGACAACGGCTGGAATTCAGAGCTTGCTGTCGCCAATATCGAAAAGACCCTCAAAACCCTCGATATCGATCTGCACACACACGTGCTCAACTGGGACGATTTTAAGGATCTGCAGCTGTCCTTTCTCAAAGCCTCAACGCCCGACGGAGAGGTGCCGACCGACCACGCAATATTTGCGCTCCTTTACAGATTTGCCGCGAAATATGGGCTACGCCACGTTATCACCGGTACGAATGTAATCTCTGAGGCGATCCTTCCCGAGAAATGGGGCTACGGCTACTTTGACTGGCGCTATGTTAAGAGTATCCATCGCAAGTTTGGTAGTGCGAAACTCACCAATTACCCTCATTTCTCGCTTTTGGATTTATTTTACTACGTCTTCTTAAGAAAAATACGGATGGTTTCCGTCCTAAATTTCGTTGAGTATGACAAGAAGAAGGCAATGAGGGTTTTGGAGAGTGATCTTGGTTGGGTATACTATGGAGGGAAGCACTATGAATCCATATATACACGTTTCTACCAAGCGTATATTCTTCCGCGGAAATTCGGCATTGATAAACGGAAGGCCCATTACTCGAATCTAATACTGTCCGGGCAAATGAATCGCGATGAAGCCATTGAGGCGATGCTGCAGCCCGTCTACCCGGAACACATGCTGGAGGAAGATAGGGAGTACACAATTAAGAAGCTGGGCATGTCGGAGGAAAGCTTCGAGGCGATGATGCAGGCTCCGTGCAAGACGTTTGAAGATTACCCAAATAGTCATGGCTTCTTCGAGTTTGCCAAGAAGATGGTGAACGCGACGCGTCAATATATCGGCTGATCCGTTTCCGATGCGCTATAGGCCTGAAATCGACGGTCTGCGGGCGATATCCGTTGCCGCAGTCGTTATTTTCCATGCAGAGTTCTTCTGGCGGGGCAAGCAAATCCTTCCGGGAGGCTATCTTGGGGTCGACGTATTTTTTGTCATCTCCGGCTACCTGATTACCAGCATTCTTCTCGATGAGTTGGCTGGTGGTCGAGTGGATTTCTGGCGTTTCTATATGCGCCGCATTCGACGTATATTACCTGCCCTCTACGTCGTTATCGGCATTTCGACACTGGCGGCTATTTGGCTTCTTCCACCGGATTCGCTGAAGGAGTTTTCGAGAAATGGCCTAGCCGCCCTGTCTTTTGTCGCAAATATATATCTATGGCTGACGCAGGATTATTTCTCTGAGGCGGCCGGCCTTTCAAGCCTCCTCCATCTTTGGTCGCTTTCGGTCGAGGAACAGTTCTATGTTGCTTATCCGCTGCTGCTTGGCCTCATTTATGGATTTAGCCTTGGGAAGCCCGCGAAATATCTGATCGGCCTCAGCACATTTTCGCTTATTCTTGCGCTTGGATTTCAACGCTCACAACAGGCGGAAGTGTTTTATCTTGTCCAATTTCGCGCATGGGAGCTGTTGGCCGGCTCCATAGTCGCTGTCGTTCTTCGGCATCGGTCGTCGCTCGTCCTGACTGGATTGTCCGGGAGCCGATTTTTTCCGTTGTTTGGAGGCGTGGCGCTCCTGATGGCTTTCGTTCTTGGTCAACCATTGGGCCTGGCCGGTTACGCCTTTACCGTTCTCTCAATTGTCGGCGCCTGCAGTATCATAGCTTTCGCGGGGAACGGCGATTGGATGAGCCGCCTGCTCTCCTCCCGTCCTTTCGTTGGCATCGGGCTCGTTTCCTATTCCCTCTACCTTTGGCACCAGCCGATATTCGCTTTTGCTCGTCACTATGCCATCGGCGAGATTTCGAATTTGCAACGAGCTCTGTTGATCGCAACCGCAGTGACGATGGCGGTCTTGACCTGGTTGCTTGTTGAAAAGCCCTTCAGAAAATCGGGTGCGTTCAGCAATATGACGGTATTGGTGACGTGCACCGTGACCACGGTGCTTCTTGCGATCGTCTTGTCGGTCAATCTGGTCACCGAAGGGTTGCCACAACGCTATACACCAGACCAGCAAGCAATGATGTCAGTGTCAGCTGAGCGCGGGACATTGAGCCTCAAGGGGCAAGACTGCAAATCGGCATCGATTGAAAAGGCTTGCATGATTGGCTTGCGGGGCGTTCCTCCCACGTGGGCGGTGCTCGGTGACAGTCATGCCGAGACCCTTTCGGACGCATTGTCGGGGCTTTTTGAAAAGCTTGGCGTGTCCGCCGAAATCCTCACCTATCCTGGCTGCCCGTATGTTTTGGGCGTCGATCCTGTCTATACGACGGAGCATTGTGCGAATTTTGCAAGCGCCGTTTTGGATAAGCTAAAGAAGGACCGCATTGCCACTGTCGTGATAAACGATCGGGTCAATGCCTATATGGAGGGGACGCGATTTGACAACCATGAGGGTGGTGTGGAACCGGGTCAGCCGATTCCCGTGGAAGTGACGGGGGTAACGCCAGCAAACGAACTCGACCGGATCGCGGGAGTTCAAGGCGCGCTTTCGAGCACGATACAAACATTGCTCGATAGCGGATTGGCCGTGATCTACATCGCGCCAGTACCGGAGGTCGGCTGGAACGTGCCCCATACAGTGCTCAAACTGACTGCAACAGGAGCAATGCCGCTTACCACGGCGCGGCAGGTCTATCTTGATCGCAATCGAAGAGTGTATGACGTCCTGCAGATGTTTGACGGCCGGTCGAATTTTCTCGCAGTCTATCCGGACGACGTTTTCTGCAACAAGGAAAGCGGGCGCTGCATCACTCACACCTCCGACCGATTGCTGTACACGGACACGGACCATCTTAGCCGGGAGGGCGCTACCATGCTCGTCGATTATATGACAGAGCAGCTACGGAAGTCTCGCATGATCCCAACGGAGCGATAGGACGGCAGACGTGAAAGTCCTCTTCATACATATGATCGGTACCTTCGGTGGTGCCTCACGCAGCCTCACGGAAGCTGTTCGGGCATTTCCGTCGTCTGTCGAGCCGCATTTCGTCACGCCCCGTGGCACCGTCATGCCGTTTTTCAGCAAGATAGGGAAAGTTATCGCTGTCCGTGGGCTAAGTCAGTTCGATAATACGCAGTACGGGTACTATCGGGGCGCAAGATGGATTGTCCTCTTGAGGGAAATTCTCAACATTCCCGCAACTATCGCTGCGATCAGGAGCGCTCATCGCCAATGGCCGGACATCGATCTGATCCACATCAACGAGTTCACCGGCGTTTTCCCGATGTGGCTTGCAAAACGACTGTATCAGGTACCGGTCGTGGTCCACGTCCGTTCTGTGGCGCGAAGCAATGATCGTTCCTGGCGCACCAAGTGGGTGAATTCGTTCTTGCGGCGAAATGCCAGTGCTATCATTGCAATTGACGAAACGGTTCGTCAAAGCCTGCCCGCGGACTTGGACGTAGAGGTTATTCACAACGCCTTCACACCGAAGCCAGTTGCTGATCCCGATCCCGCTTTTAGAACGGCTATGGCCAAAACCCGCCCCGGCTCGCTGAAAGTTGGCTTTGTTGGCAACCTTTTGAAGGTGAAGGGTATCCTCGACTTGGTCGAGGCGGCGCGAATTCTAAAAGACGGCGGCGTCGACGTCGAATACGTCATTATCGGTGACGACGCCCGCTCCTCAAAAACATTGCGCGCACGTATCCTCAGCCTTCTCGGAATTAATCAGAATATCAGGGCAGAGGTGGAGGAGCGACTGCAAAGCTACAATTTGGCCAAGGATTTTCACCTGGTCGGTTTCATGTCGGATATCGCTCAAGCTTATCGTTCCATGGATGTGTTGTGTTTTCCATCGCACTATAACGCGCCAGGCCGCCCCGTATTCGAAGCCGCATTTTCCGCTATTCCGAGCATTGTTGCAGTGACAAATCCAACCAAGGATACTCTCATCGATGGCGAAACGGGATTGGCTGTTACGCCGCATGATCCCAAAAGGCTTGCGGATGCGATCGATACTCTCGCGAACGATCGTGAGCGGTCTAGAAGAATGGGTTTGGCTGCCTTTGAGCTTGCCAAGGGCAATTTCAGCGTGGATCAAAATGCTATGAAGTTATATGCGGTATTTCGTCGATGCCTTGGATTATCTAGATAGAGAAGTAGAAGAGATGTTTACAGATGCTTGTCTCCTGATCACCGGTGGCACTGGTTCGTTCGGCCATGCAGTGATGCGCCGTTTCCTGGACAGCGAAATACGCGAGATTCGCATATTCAGCCGTGATGAGAAAAAGCAGGATGATGTTCGCAAGGCCTTCAACAATGACAAGCTGAAGTTCTACATTGGCGATGTGCGCGATTATTCAAGTGTTCTAAACGCCACGCGCGGCGTCGATTACATCTTTCATGCAGCAGCGCTGAAGCAGGTTCCATCCTGTGAGTTTCATCCGCTTGAAGCGGTCAAGACGAATGTGCTTGGCACCGAAAATGTGCTGGAGGCTGCAATCACCAACGGCGTCAAGCGAGTCGTCTGCCTGAGCACGGACAAGGCGGTCTATCCGATTAACGCCATGGGAATTTCCAAGGCATTGATGGAAAAGGTCATGGTTGCCAAGTCGAGAAATCTCAACAACGGCACTGTCATCTGCGGTACTCGTTATGGCAATGTCATGGCGTCGCGCGGATCGGTTATTCCGCTTTTTGTCGAGCAGATCTTGGCAGGAAAGCCGCTGACGATCACGAACCCCGCGATGACGCGGTTTATGATGACGCTTGATGATGCTATTGATCTTGTTCTCTATGCATTCGAGCGTGGCAACAACGGTGATATCTTCGTCCAGAAAGCCCCGGCAGCCACGATTGAGGTACTCGCGGAGGCTATCAGGGCGATTATGAATATGCAGTCCTATCCCGTGCATGTCATGGGAACCCGCCACGGCGAGAAACTCTATGAAACGCTTCTAAGCGCTGAAGAGATGGCCTCAGCGGAGGATCTTGGCGATTATTTTCGCGTCGTACCCGACCTTCGGGATCTGAACTACGCGAAATATGTCGAAGAAGGAGAGGCGAAGATTTCCGAAAGCCAGGATTACAATTCACACACGACGACACGGTTGGATGTCGACGGCATGATCAAGCTGTTGCATAAGCTCAGCTTCGTCGAACAGATGCGGGCAGGCAAACCGGTAAGGTTTGATGTATGAGCAAGACAGTTACCATCACTGGTGCAAACGGCTTTATAGGCGCAAATCTGGCTGTGCGGCTTCGAGAACGCGGCTTCGGCGTCAGAGAGCTCGCTCGAAATCATGATGTTGCAAAAATGGCAAGCGTGCTCGATGGGACGTCTATGGTTTTTCACTGCGCCGGGGTCAACCGGCCGGTGGATGATACTGAATTCGAGAGCGGCAATGTCGGTATGACCGAGCGTCTGTGCCAAGCGCTCGAGTCCCTCGAAACCGCAATTCCGGTCATCTATACCTCATCGATCCAGGCCACAAGGGACAACCCTTACGGACGCAGCAAGCACGACGCAGAAGAGGTCATTCGTGCTTACGCCAGCAGATCGGGTGGGAGATACGCAATCTATCGTCTGCCGAACGTCTTTGGCAAATGGAGCCGGCCTGCCTACAATTCTGTCGTGGCGACATTCTGTCACAACATTATTAACGGCGAGCCGATTGCGATCCACGATCCTGAAGCAGTCATCCATCTAGTCTACATCGATGATTTGGTTACAGACTTCATCGATCGCTTGGAGAACGGTCTGCGTACAAGCGAATACCCGACTGTTGAGCCAGTGTATTCGACAACCGTAGGCAAACTGGCAGAACAGCTGGAGGGGTTCAAGGCCAGTCGAGAGACACTGACCCCCGGCGGGGTTGGCAACGGGCTACAGCGAGCTCTTTATGCCACGTTCCTTTCATTCATGAAGCCGGAGCATTTCGCGTATGATCTGGTCACTCACCGAGATCCGCGGGGCGAATTTTCGGAAATGCTCCGAACGGAAAATGCTGGGCAGTTTTCATTCTTTACGGCCCATCCTGGCGTGACGCGCGGCGGACACTACCATCATACAAAGAATGAGAAGTTTCTTGTTGTCCAAGGCAAGGCTCAGTTTCGGTTCCGCCACGTCTTGAGCAATGAGACGGCGGAGCTTTTCACTGACGGCAGCACTCCTCGTATTGTCGAGACGGTCCCAGGCTGGGCACACGACATTACCAATGTCGGCAGAGACACAATGATCGTCCTATTGTGGGCGAACGAAACCTTCGATCCGCAAAAGCCAGATACAATCGTCAAGCAGGTCTGAAATGCCAGAGAAAAAATTGAGAGTTCTGACGGTTGTAGGGACGAGACCCGAAATTATCCGGTTGTCGCGCGTCATCGCCAAATTGGACGAGCACTGTGATCATATACTCGTCCACACTGGGCAAAACTACGACTACGAATTGAACGAGATATTCTTCAACGATCTCGGTGTTCGCAAGCCAGACCATTTCTTGAACGCTGCAGGAAAGAACGCGGCCGAGACCATTGGAAAGATTATCGCTACCTGCGATGATGTCCTGGACACTGTCCGGCCCGAAGCCCTATTGGTATTAGGGGATACCAATAGTTGTCTGTCCGTGATTGCTGCAAAAAGGCGAAAGATCCCGATTTTCCACATGGAGGCCGGGAATCGATGCTTTGATCAGCGCGTACCCGAGGAGATCAACCGCAAGATTGTTGATCATACAGCCGATATCAATCTGACCTACTCGACCATCGCGCGCGAATACTTGCTGCGCGAGGGCTTGCCGCCAGATCGTGTTATAAAGACGGGCAGCCCGATGTATGAAGTTCTCAATCATTACATGCCTTCAATCGAAAAATCTGATGTCTTGAGCCGGTTTGGACTGGAGCCGCGGCGATATTTTGTGGTGAGTGCTCACAGAGAGGAAAATATTGAGCCCGAAGTCAGTTTTAAAAAACTGGTTGAAGCCTTGAATGCCGTTGCGGAGCGCTATGCCATACCGTTGATTGTCTCCGCCCATCCACGAACGCGAAAGCGCATTGACGCGGCCGGACTCCCGTTTCACCCTCTGATCAACATATCAAAGCCACTCGGCTTTTTTGACTACGTCAACCTTCAGCAGAATGCGCGCGTCGTGTTGTCTGATAGCGGCACAATCACTGAAGAGGCATCAATTCTCAATTTTCCTGCGTTGAATATCCGCGAGGCGCATGAGCGGCCTGAAGGAATGGAAGAGACAGCGGTTGTTATGACGGGGCTGTCGCAAACTCGAATTCTGCAGGCGCTCGATGTGGTTGAAGCACAGCACTCGTCCACAGATCGGGCGTTCAGACTTGTGTCTGACTACAGCATGCCAAATGTCGCCGACAAGGTTGTCAGGATCATATATAGCTATACGGATTACGTGAATCGTGTCGTCTGGCGTACGGCTGAGTAGCCGGACCGCTGTGAAGATCCTCGTCGTCACACAGTATTTCTGGCCGGAAGGGTTTAGGATCAACGATCTTGTGGCTGGCCTTGTTGACCGGGGGCATGAGGTCACCGTGCTGACTGGAAAACCCAACTATCCCTCCGGCAAAATCTTTCCAGAATATCTGCAGGATCCATCCGCATTCGCTAGCTATAACGGGATCCCGATTGTCAGGGTGCCTATGTTAGCAAGGGGCGCGCGGGCGATCACTTTGCTATTGAACTATGCAAGCTTCGCGCTCTGTGGCTCGCTCTTTGGCGCGTTCAAGCTGCGGGGCAGGAAGTTCGACGCAATATTCGTCTTCGAACCGTCGCCTATTTCTGTCGGCTTTCCCGCAATAGTTCTGCGCTGGTTGAAAAAAGCACCGGTTGCTTTTTGGGTATTGGATCTGTGGCCTGAGAGCTTGGAGGCCACCGGCGTCGTTCGCTCTAAATTCGTTTTGAAGCAGGTCGGCAAGATCGTAAAGTTTATCTATGATCGATCCGATTTGATCCTCGCTCAGTCACGAAGCTTTATTCCGGAAATAGTTCGATTTCTCCAGCCTCCCGAGAAAATAGCCTATTTTCCAAGTTGGGCCGATAAAGTTGACCGCGATATTGACAAGAAACCAGCGCCCGAGGTTCCCACAGACAGTGAAAAGTTCTCCATTGTCTTCACAGGTAACATTGGGGAGGCTCAGGACTTTGGTGCTGTTCTTGATGCAGCAGAAATTTTGAAGCACGACGAGAGACTTCGGTGGATCATCGTCGGTGATGGGAGAATGGCGCCATGGGTTCGAGATGAAGTCAAACGCCGCAAGTTAGATAACAGCGTTTTGCTTCCTGGTCGCTTTCCGCTTGAGCGCATGCGATCGTTCTATATGCATGCGGATGCCCTGCTCGTTTCGCTGAAGGCGGAACCGATTTTCTCGATGACAATTCCTGGCAAATTGCAATCGTATTTCGCCGAGGGTTTACCCGTCCTCGCTATGCTTGATGGGGAGGGTGCTGATGTCATAAGCCGGGCCAATGCGGGCCTCGTTGCTCCTGCGGGTAGTGGGGCTGCGTTAGCGGAGACCGTCCTCGAAATGATAAATATGGATCAACAAGACCGTCTGCAGATGGGTCGGAATGGGTTGGAGCTAAGCGAAAAGGACTTCAACAGAGATAATCGTATCGACGAGTTGAGCATACTCTTGGAGAGGTTGCGCCTCGTTAAGCTCAACAAGCCTTAACTGGCCCTCTACCCCTAAAACACGGTGCTTATTGGTGTTATTCTTCGTCTCCGCATGTTTTACTGCGTAAGAATGCTTGAGATCCGTTACCGATGAGAAGGAAGGCAAGGGCGAACATGCCGTTGCTGGGATGGAAGATACTCCCCCAACTCATCATCAGCCACACCATTACGGACAGGACTGCGACAGCCCAAATGTCGTTGTCTTTAGCGTGGCGATAGCACCGCTCGATCAGGAAGATGATAATCCCGAAAGCGGGGATGCCGTATGTCGCCACCATTCGGGTGAGGAACGAAACGGAGTCCGATCGCATCTGCCCAGCGTTGATGATGTTCTTGAGCGCGCTAGCCGCTAATTCGCTGCCTTGACCCATCAGATAGGGGCTGCTCCAGAATAACTTCATATGCTCACCCCAGAGCCACGGTCGGTACATTTGGCGATAGATGTCTGCAACGGACATTCCTGTATGTCCCCGCAGGAACATGCGAGACACGATACCCCAGTCCTGTAGCGAGTAGAGCAGGAAGGGAGAGAACGCGACGAGCAGCGTCAAACCGACTGTCATAAATAGGGCCGCCGCGACGCGCAGACCCGGCCTTTTTGGCAACAACGCCATGATGCCGAGTGTTGCCCCGAAGAGCGCCGTGCTGATAAATACCGCTCTGACAAAGGAGAGCAGAGAAAAATAGATCGTAGCAACGGCGGTCGCGGCCTCCAACGGTTTTGGCTTGAAGTGACGGACAAGAATGAGCAGCACCATAAGCGAGAATATTCCGGAAGTGGCGATGTTCGGCGTCGCGGAAACGCGCCAGGGCTGGAAGGCTGTCGCCGTCTGACCCGGCAATATGCCCCAAGCGTTGATGTTCAATCCGTCGCGGTCTTGCTCGGGTAAGGCGAGTTCTACGTCACCCCCAGGGCTATCCGCAGCCACCGGCTGCTCAAGACGCTGCTCAAGCCACGGATGCTGCTCATAGCCTTCCTGCGTTAGGAAGGCCGAAATCCCCACGGCGTAAAAGACCAACGCCAGCGCGCAGAGTGTTCTTGCGCTTATGCGAGCTTCAGGACGACAGGCCCATCCGGCGACCCACACGATGAGGAACATTGGAGGAATTGCTGAGAAATCTCGTTGTGTAATGAACCAAATGCCGCTCAGGATGCCAAAGGCAGCAATGGGTCGCGCTGTGCCCAGGAGGAGGTTCTCCAATGTCTGTCGCAGGCGGAGCAGAGGCATGACTAGTCCGGGGCCAACCAGAAGCCAGTAAGCGACATCACCTCGAGATATGATCCGTTCCTGGCCAATAAAGAGTGCCATGCCGAGGGAGATGGCAAGATAAACGATGATGTCTCCACCTCGTCGATACCAGTCCCAGATGGCGGCGGAGGGATAGGAGATGGAAATGGTCTGATCGGTCACAATGCCTCCCTACGGTGCCATGATGGGGCCTCGCCGCGCTAATCAATAGTGAGACAAGCCCCCGCGTGGTCCGCCGACACGAATCATACCGAGGAAGTTAAGCATGTTAACATATTAGAGTCTCTTAAAATAAGTGTGACATCCAAAGACCGTCAATGTGCCGAAATTTGGGCTTCGGCCTCTATGATCTCGATGAATTCCGCGCCGGTCATCGTCTGTATCTCGGCTAGCCGTGCTGCGGGGCAAAAAGAAGCCCGTCGAAGCGAGGCGGCGACACTTTCTAGCCAGATTATCGATAGTTTCTGCGCCTCTCCGCTGACCCCCTTCCACGCCGAGTGTCCCGGTGACGATCGAAGCGCCGATGACCAAGAATCTGAGGCAGCGACAGCCGCCATGGAGGTCGGTCGCGACGCCTATCTTGCTACCTCTTTCAGAAGCCGTTCGTGATCGAGGGACTCGGGAACAAGATGCGGGGATGGTGCGACGAGGCAGGCTTGTCGCAATGCTCGTCGCACGGCCTTCGGAAGGCGGCGGCTGTGGCTCTTGCTGAGAGCGGCGCTTCCGCCTCCGAACTGATGGCGATCTTCGGTTGGACTAATCTTAAGACGGCGCAAATTTACGTCGAAAAAGCAAACAAACGGCGGATGACGGCGAACGCGTTTGAGCGTCGCGAGCGTTCTATTGAGAGTGAAAGTGTCTCACTTTCGCGGCCTCAAAAATCAAATGAGACAAACGAGGAAAAAAGCAATGCATAATCAAAGGGAAAATATCGGAATGGTGGGCGATGAGAGACTCGAACTCCCGACATCCTCGGTGTAAACGAGGCGCTCTACCAACTGAGCTAATCGCCCTCGATGCTCTGTGTCATCGATCGGTGCAGCGTCTCTAGCGATATTGGGAAAGAACCGCAAGCCTCTTTTTGAGTTTCTGTGCAATTTGCTTGTGGGCGCCGCTCTTCCCCATAGCGGGCATTCTCTGTAGAGGTGCGGTTGAAAACATTCGGAGCGAAAATGACGACGCGCGAGCAGCGAGCAGCCCTTCGGCAAAGCACCCCTCGGACATTTCTGGATTACGCCCACACTGAACAGGCGAGGTTGCTTCCCGATCGCGGCAAGCTTCTCGACAAGCTGCCGAAAGGTGGGATTGTGGCTGAGTTGGGGGTTGCAGAAGGCGCCTTTAGCGAGGAGATCGTTGCGCGCAATCAGCCGCAGCGGCTCTTTCTCATAGATCCCTGGAATATGGACCGGTACTCAGAAGGTCTCCGAATAATCAACGGCAAATTCGGACAGGAAATTGCCGAGGGCAGCGTTGTCATTCGCCAGGGTACGTCGCTCGATATGCTGTCCCAGTTCGACGACAGCACGTTCGATTGGGTCTATATCGACACCGATCATTCCTTCGCACTCACATGGCAGGAGCTCCTGCTGGCGGACCGCAAAGTAAAGCCGGATGGCAGGATCGCCGGCCATGATTTCTGCACTGGTAACACAGTCAAACCCGTCGTTTATGGGGTTGTCGAGGCGGTCAACAAGTTCTGCCTGGAGTATGGCTGGCGCTTCGAATTTCTGACGCTCGAGCCGGATGCTCACTTTTCCTACTGCCTCAAGCGTATGGGCGGATCGTGATTGCCGTCAGCAGCTTAGATGTCGACGGTTCCGAGCTCCTGCCTGGCTTCCAGATACCACTCCACGAAAGCCTTGGCGCCGATTTCTAAAGGGGTGTTCGGCTGGTAGCCCGTCAGGGCCATGAGAAGGTCCGGGCTTGCAAAGGTTCGGGGCACGTCACCCTTCTGCATGGGAAGCATGACGTGCTCTGCTCCGCGCCCCATTACATTCTCGACCTTCTCGATGAAGTCCATGAGGCTGACTGGTTGCCCGCCGCCGATATTGACGATGCGGAAGGGGGCCTGATGCGAAAGGGTTTCTATTCCTGTGTCAGTGACGCGATTGGTTTCTGACGGAATGACGTCCGACAACCTGACCACGGCTTCGACGAGATCGTCGATATAGGTGAAATCGCGGCTCATTTTGCCTTTGCCGTATATCTCGATTGGCTTGTCCTCGATCATGTTCTTGACGAACTTGAAGAGTGCCATGTCGGGCCGGCCCCACGGGCCGTAGACGGTGAAGAAGCGGAAGGCCGTGGTCGGAATCTTGTATAGATGCGAATAGCTGTGCGCCATCAGCTCCATCGATTTTTTGCTGGCGGCATAGAAGCTCAGTGGCTCGTCGGCGCGGTCGGTCTCGCGGAAGGGGAGGGTCGTATTGGCGCCATAGATCGAGGAGGTCGAGGCAAGCATGAGATGGCGAAGCTCGATACGGCTTGCCAGCTCCAGAATGTTCCAGGAACCCTCGATGTTCGAACGCAGATAGGCTTGCGGATTTTCGATGCTGTAGCGCACACCGGCTTGCGCGGCCAGATGAATGAGAACATCCGGCCTTGTAGCTGAAACGGCGGCCTCCAGCGTTGCCCTGTCTTCCAGCATGGCGACAATGGGGCGGAAGGCAGGATATTGCGTCAGCGCGGCATGACGCATCTCCTTCAGCCTGACATTGTAATAGGGCGTCAGTCCGTCGAAGCCTGTTACCTCATGCCCGTCCTGCAACAGGCGGCGAGCCAGATGGAAGCCAATGAAGCCTGCCGTTCCCGTAATGAAGTAGCGCATTTCTACCTTTTTCTCGGGTCTCCTGCCGGTGGCAAAGTAACCGAATCCGTATTTGATCGCTTCACTTATCGGATAGATGCTCCCGAGATCAACAATCACCTGAATTTTCGGGGCTTCTAAGCGATCCAAGGCGACCCCAGTGGCACTTCAACTACAGGATTCGCAGTAGTCTCGCGAAGGTTCGAATGTCTCCAATTCTACGTCAATGTTCTGCTATATTCGCGATGGACATTAGCGGAGGCGTTCCTCACAGATTGATGCGACTGATGCCTGCAGTGCCTGCACTCGTCCCACTAACCATCCAAGCTCCTCGGGAGTGATCGAATAGTTCGGCGAATAGCGCGCCTCAACGTAGGCGCGGGAGAGAAGCTCGAAACGACGACCGGCCATACGGTTGTCCCGCGGCCAGGCGTCGATCAATCTTTTGTCGAGATCTTCGGCTTTTGAATGCAGCATTTTTTTGCGATGCGATTTGGGGCTGTAGAGGGTTAGCGTCAGCAGAAGGCAATGATATGCTTCCTCAACCGCCTGATGGAGCATGAAGGCACCGTGTCGCCAGATGTTTCGTTCGAGCATCAGTTGGGCTCCGACGAGGGCCTCCTGCGACAGCTGGTACCATTGCTCGAAATTTTTCTGTGCCTCAGCTTTCGCCTCTTCCTTGGTCAGCGGCCTCGGCTGGGCGAGGGGATGGCCATCTTCCTCGTAGAGAACCTTTCCGTCTCTTTTGATATCGACGAAGAAGGGCCGGCCCCGTGAGAGCTGGTCGTTGACATCATGCAAACTGTGGACGATCGGGATGACCGGCGTTTCGATCCGGTGGGCAATCTGCTCGCGGAGGAGCCGCTCATCCAGGCCGAGCCACAGTTCCTGCTCTTGGGCGAAGGCCTCGGAATTGACGACGATCTGGATATCGTAGTCGGAGCGGTAGCCGCTCAAACGGTCCTCCACCCAGTCGCCGCGCGCATAGGATCCGTAGAGAATAACCTTCAGGACGCGGCTGTTGGCCCGCTTGGCCGACAGCTTTGTGGCACGGAACTGTTGGACCTCGGAAAAGATGATTTCAAGCACGGGCAAGCTCGCGCCGCTTGGCTGCCGGCAGATGGTATCGGTCAAGGTAAAAGCCGCGACAAAATCTTCGGTAGGAATCGTATCCATTGTAACGGCTCACCCGATGTTCGCAGGTGTAAATTTTTACGCGATTATTGTCAGCTAAGCAACCACAGATAGACTGTGGGGTGTTGTGATCCTGGTTTTCGCATCTTTTTTTTGAAGCTGAAACTTGTATCAGAAGCGTCGCGAAACGATGCGAGTGGATGCTTCTTCCCGCAGTCAACACCGAAATCCGGATTGCCTGAATGTGCTTCATCGCTTGAGCACCCAAACGGTCTTGCCGTTCTGCGACGCTTCGATGCCGGCTTTGGTCCGGGTCAGTTGAAGGCACTTTTCAGCGTCTCCCGGCCGCGCCTTTATGCAAATCCCGTCCGGTGCGGACCTCCACGTCGGATTTATGCTCACCAGGCTGTCGCTGATTGTTCCACCGCCATCCGGACGAAACACGAGGATGTTTGAGGCTCTTCGTTTGACGACGACCATCTCCCACGGTTTGCCGTCGGCGATGACGCTGGAAAGAGGTTCTTCGGCTCGCGCCGGTGTGCCGGCAAAAATCGTAAGGACGAGTAATGGCATGAAAAATCGGTGAGAAGAGCGGTCTCCTGGCAAGCGAACTTTGCGCATTACGTGTTCCTTTGGGTGAGTACCGTCTAATGGCAGGGCGCGATTGAGGAATAAAATCGAGCGGGAGGAAACGAGGCCATGCCCTTCGACCAGCGGTGATGTTGTCGCGATATTCTTCAACGTGCTCGGCAATGTCATCACGAGAGATATTTTGATTTGTTAAGCGCGTCGGTCGTATATTTCCGAATGACCGTCGCCTCGCGGGTTCATGCGGCATTTCTGCGACAGTGCGGGCGGGCACGATTGCCGCGCACCGGAATGTCCTAGCTGGCGTTCGCCATCGTCATAGCGCAAGCCGTTCCGAAATCAGAATGAGCATCACGATCGGACCGCCGAGAAGCGCACTGAACAGGATCGTCGCGAAAAGCAGGTTTGCGAGCAGGTGAAGCATGGTCTTGCGTGTCATGGCTGCACGCCGACCCGTCTTGCAGGTTCAAACCGCACGGGATCCAGTTTCATCTTGGCCATCCGCACCACGCCTATCCAGATATGGACGATCCTACCGTCACTTCTGAAGATGAGGATGATCAGCCATTGCCTGGTGCCGGGCGTGCCGCCTGCCGCATCGAAAATCACGACGGTAGTTTGAATGGATCCGATAACCACCAGCGCCGCGGTTGGTTGTGCCGTCCGTATTGAAGCCATGCTCTGTTCCAAAGGGTGAGGGCGGTGAGGCATGCCCTGCCGTTTCCAAGTGCGTGGCTTCTATTTGGGCTCCGACAATTGTGGAAGCATGACTGGGTTTGCTTTTCTGCGTTCAATGCTGCTGCGATGCGAAAGGGACAGATGCGGTCGCATGGAGCACACGGGGAGGTCATGAGACGCCGAGCGTTCCCAGCTCTCCATGAGAGGAAACTGCCAGCTGGAGAATCCGGCACTCAGTCGAAGCCGAAATGTTGAATAGCGATCGAAACGAGAACTGCCAAAATAGTCGACAGTAATAGATGCCTGATGTCGCGAAGAGCGGGAGGGGGCGGCTTAAGGCTATCGAACCAGGATATCGCAATAACGAGATACACATTGTGTATGCGTTTGCGGTTCGCTGATCTCGAAGGAAAAATTTCATGGCCAGCAAAAGTGCAACCGATACCCATAAACGCCCTGTCAATTTGAAGGTTCGCGAGGACGTTCGCGTCCTGATCGACCGTGCCGCCAAAGCTCAGGGGAAAACCCGTTCGCATTTTATGATCGACGCCGCGCCGCCGAAGACGCGCGTCTCGACCATTGGTGCAGGTCGATCCTGACAGCTATAAACATCATCTCGACGTCCTCGACCAGCCGCCCGACGGCGAAGGCTTCGAACGGCTGATGAACGCTCCCAAACCCTGGCAGCCGTGATGTTGTCAGCACCGGCGCTTCTCGGCGAAGCGCACGATCTCCAGCTCTTCGACAGCGGACATGACAGCCTCGATGAATGGCTGTGCCGCCGCGCGCGGGCCAATCAGGTCAGCGGCGCATCGCGAACCTATGTCGTTTGCGAGGGCGAGCGCGTGATCGGTTACTATTGCCTCTCATCAGGAGCGCTTGCGGACGCGTCGGGAGCTGTCCTCCGCAATATGCCCGACCCCGTTCCCACGGCAGTGCTCGGCCGTCTGGCTATCGATCGAAACTGGCAGGGAAAAGGCCTCGGAGCCGCACTGTTGCAGGACGCCGTGCTACGCACCGGACAGGCGGCGCATATCATGGGTATTCGCGACCCGCTGGTTCACGCGATCTCTGAGGAAGCTAGGGCCTTTTATGAGCATTATGGATTTACGGCCTCGCCGGCGAACCCCATGACCTTATTGCTATCGTTGAAAGCTCGATAAGGCTTGATGTAATCCGAAATACCAACGGTGATAACCGCCGTGTTCTCAATTAGGAGAGAATCAAGGCCGGTTTATCGACGTTAGAGACTGCCGGTGCCCCTTAGCCGGCAAGCGGAAACGGCTCCGGAGCCACCCCTGGCTGGCCTTCACGTTAAGGTTGGCGCATAAGCCGGGGGCGAGCCTTGTCGGCGCACCCCGTGTCTTGTGCGAACCGAAATTACTTCATGTTCGAGCTGGGTAAAACTCGCTATGACGCCGAGCACGAACCGGCCTTCCGGAGCCGCGAAATTGGCATGTGTTCCTCGGCCGTTCAGCACGCGAACGTGAACCCCGAGCTCCGTCAAAAATTCCACCGTCGAAATCAGATGCACGCTCTTCCGGCTTAAACGATCGATTCGCCAGACGACGAATTGATCTCCGCTCCCGCATTTCGGATGGTAGCTTCCAAGCCGCGCCTTCCTACGATATTGGCTCTTCTCTATTCGGCGCGGCTGCGTCAAGCGGTTTCAAGTCTCCTTTGACCAGCTTTCGACACCATTTGCGAGCCCTTGCTTCTCTCCGGGATGGACACCTGACCCTCCCATCATGGGATCAGAAGAACGGGGCGGTGCAATCTGACGCATGTCCTGAGCGTCACAACGATCGGTGCAAGAGCCAAACGCGCGCACACCTCATCCATCATCCCGCAAAGGACATCCTTCCCGCCGGTCAGCGGAATTTCAAAGCGTAATGTTCACTCGTTTCGACGGGATCATGCGTAGCTCACCACGCTCCTATGGCGGTCGACTGATACGACACCCTGGACGTCTGTCAGACCCATCCGCACGAGCAGCAGGCACACCGCCGGGACCGATAGACGGCTTTGACGACCCGGTATGGGGCTCAGTAGGCGACAGTAAAACGGCGACCGATGAATTGGCGACGGTCAAGCTCGTCGAGGATGGCGATGGCAAAATCCGCTTCCGAGCTGCGGCTTAGGCCAGCCTCGTCGCGAAGCAGCCTGTCCTTGCCGAGCCGGAACGTTCCCGTGCGCTCTCCTGCAGCAATCGAAAGCGGCGGTGACACATAGGTCCAGTCGAGATCATGTTCGCCCCGTTTCAGACTTCGGAGAATCTCGCGGTTACGCAACGTGTGCGCCTTGTGCTCCGCAGGGTAGAAGTCGCTATCAACGACATCGACGCCGGGACTGGCCTCGAGGCTTCCGACCCCGCCCACGATGATCACTCGTCTGACGCCTGACGCCTTCACGCCACTCAACAATGCCTCATGGGCCTTCCATATCAACTCCGCAGCGTCCTCTGCCGAATATTTCCGGAGACCGGGGCTATAGGCACTAGTCACCGCGTCGTGTCCGGAAGCGATTTTGGCAACATCATCTGAGTTGGCAATGTCAGCCTTGATAAGTGTCTGCCGCTCAACGGGTTCGAGATCAGACGTGAGGGTAACGGCGGTGACGCGGTGGCCACGCAAAAGCGCTTCTTTGCGGATATTGCTTCCGATGTTTCCCGATGCACCAAAGACGACGATGGACATATTTTCATTTCCTCGCTTACTGGAACCCACTGGTTTTGAGGGGACGGTTGGCACCCACATTGCGCTGCATGGCCGAGAGGGACGAGCGGACTGCCTCATAGCCATGTGCACGCATCGCGTTTTCATAGTCGTTGACGGCCGGGCTAAGATGCTTTCCGTCCCGCCGTGCCGCCACGAGCTCAGACACGAGGAGACCGGCGTCGTAGAGCGCGGTGTTGCCACCGAGTGCGCGGAAGTAGGTCATGGCATGGATTGTATCGCCAAGCAGCGTAACCGGTCCCGTTTCCCAAACCGCCCCAGGCGTGGAGCTTTTGACCTTGAGCAAGGCAACAGTCGATGGGTCGGTATGCCGGATAAGATCGAGTATTCTCCCGTCCCAATGTTCGATCCGCTCCAGCAACAGGCGGAGCAAAGCGCTTCCGTCGAGTGTCCCAAGCAGTCCGTCAGGGCCAAGTTCATCGGTATCGTAGGCGGTATTCCACCAAGCGTAACTTGTCGTATTGTTGAAATGAAATCCGGAAATGGACCTGTGCGAAGGGTCTTCCGCGCCGATCAGCCCATGCTTGGAATAGGGGTCTCTGGACACGCGATGGCTCGTGGTCATCAGGCTCCGGCCAGCGCTCGGGCGGATGTTTGCGTTGAACTCCGTCAGCAGGGGAGAGATGCCATGACGAGCGGCGTTCTCCAGGGTGATCTTACCCGCAAGTCTCCTGACTCCGGTATCGATGCTTTTCAGGTCGGGGAGCAACTGCCGCCTTACGGCCGACCCCGCACCATCGGCACCGACGAGCAGGTTGGTCTGCACGGCCGAGCCGTCATCGAAATATGCAATGACCGCGCCGTCAGGAACATTCTCATAGCGCTCGAAGCATTTTCCCGTGTGGAATCGTCCTTCGAGCCCGGAAAGCAGGATCTGTCTTAGAGTGATCCGGCTGACGGATTTTTCGATGTGGGTGTCTTCGGGCTCGCCGCTTCCTGATCCAGGATTCTCAATCCTCTCGAAATGCTCGTCGAGCACCAGGTTTTCGGTCGGAGCAAGGCCGAGCGTATCGAGGAAAGCCTGAAAGAGATGTGCCGGAAGATTGGCCTTGAGCGCGTCTATTCCGCGTTGGCGTATCCTCATGCGAAAGCCTTGGACATAGTCCGTCCGCGCCTGATCTCGCTCGAAAACGGCGACTTCTATCCCGTTCTTTTTGAGGCCTTGTGCGACTGCGAGGCCACCCGGTCCCCCGCCTATGACGGCGATATCGACGAATGGAATAGGCATGATTTTCATCCGGCTTTCGCCGTCTCAACCGCTAGTGTCTCGGCGATAAAGGCCTCGACGGTGCGCGGCTTTCTGCCGAGCAGATCGGAAACGGTGTTTGTCGTCGTCGCGGCCCGGCCGGCGGCGATCAACGTTACAAACTGAGCCACGGCGCGATGTTCGAAATCCGCGTCTTCGCCGGCTGGAAGAGCTGGCTTCTCCACCACTCCGACAGGCCGGCCAAGCAATCGAGACAGGAGCGCGGCGATCTCCCGAGGCGTTATGACCGCGGAACCCGTCAAGATGAGAACATCACCCGCCACCCTGTCCGCAAGCAATTGGTGGACGGAGACATCGGCGATATCGCGCGCGTCGATGTATCCGACACCTGCTGACGGATTTAGCGCCGCGATCTGGTGACCGTCGAGCCCTTGCCGTATCGTATTGTGAAGCGACACCTGCATCCAGGCGTTGGGACGCAACGAGACATTTTCGATGGGGAGTTCCCTAAGACGCTGCTCGACCGCGGAGTGGGCGTCGCCGGCAATCGAGTTTCCGGGTGGTTTTATGGTCCAGTCCGATCCGGAAATCTTCACGATACGCGCACATCCGGCAAAGGCTGCTGCTTCGGCAACGGCGATCTGATGACCCACGAGCCTGTCACCGATCGGCGAAAGCAAAAGCAGGCGGCCGATGCCGCGCGTCGCTCTGGCAAGTGAGGCGGCATCGTCAAAATCCCCGGCTACGACGTCAACAGTATCCCCAAAGAGATCTTTCGCGGCATCCGGTCGGCGCGTCAGGATACGGACAGGCCGCTGCAGTTGAACGAGGCGTGTGACGATAAGTCGACCGAGTTTGCCCGTCGCGCCTGTCACGAGAATAGGCTTCTCCGTCATGCCGCGGTCCGCCTGTTTGCTGCTTTGAGGGCACCCCGATCGATCCATGCGAAGACATCAAAATCGCCTGGGATGAAGCCCCATTCCAGCAGAAAATGCTTGAAGTGGTCAAACGCGGTGATCTGCTCCTCGTCGAGGGAAAGACCGAGATGCTTGTGCACATCAGGACCGTTGGCTGCCCAGATCGCGTCCTCTCCAACCCCGATTTCGTTCGCGATAAAGCGAACCGCATCGCCTGGATTGGCGATCGCCCAATCAGCAACCCGATCGACAGCCGCAACAAGGCTTACGACGACATCGAAATATCCGTCGAGAAAACGCGCATCGACCGTGAGCGGTCTCGGCGTGCCGTTGTTGATGCGAATTTTAGGGTCCGGGTGAAAGCCGAACTCCGAGACGACGACCGCTCCGATTTGGTTGGCAAGGACGATACCCTCAGCGCCCTTGACGAAGAACGCATCGATCTTTCCCACCGCGAGCGCCAGTAACTCGTCCCCATAAGGATACCGGCGCTTCAGCCCGAGGAAGGCTGCATTCCCTCGCTCAATCAAACTGGCCTCGCCGTTGTCGAGGTAGACCAACTCAACGTCGCCGTGGCTTAGCCCCTCGAGCGACAGCGCTGAGACAATTCCTTTGAGCGCTGTTGCCCGTTGGAAGTCTACGATCGCTTCATCGGGTTTGCGGGGAACACCCAGGCGGCGTCCCTTGAGGTCTGCGCCTGTCCTAATACCGGAGGATGGAAGCGCGATGATCGCTTGAAACTCGTCGGTCGTCGTGATGCCAACGACGCGGGTCTGACGGCCACCCGATCGAGCCCAGATCGGAGGGATGTTGCCACCTTGCCTGAACGAATAATCGAGCGCGTGCGTGAAGTGGCTTTGCCGCACGGCGGGGTCCTTGCTATCGCGTATGGAGCGAACCGAGATCCCCAATGTCTTGAATTGCTCATCGACCCACCCGAGCTGATGGGCAATCGACAATGGCGTCGGTGCCGGACACCGGGTGTACCAAACGGAGTCGAGGGGGACGGACATTCAAAAGCTCCGGGGTTTGGCTAACGGGAGAGTGGCGGGATTGTTTGCCGGTGCACATAGGGACCGGTTGGCTGGCTCCGCTGGTGCCGACGCATGGCGCTCGAGCACGGCTTAGAGGAGCGCCCTCCAAATGCGATCGGTTGCGGCGTGCGTGCCTTGCCCGAATGTGTCTCGGTAGTGACGCCCAGGTGGATATCGCGATTGATGCCCATTTTCAGGGGGAGTGTCACAACAGAAAAGGCTTGCTCGATCCTCGCAGGCGCGACGGACGCTACAGGTCGATCAAGAGGGCGTCGGGTGTCGAAGTCCTCGGCAAAGCAACGCAAGGGGCGGCGATTTGTCGTGGACAAAATCTCAATCCGTCCAAGCCAGCCCTGACAATAGGTGGCCTCGCAGTGTGGTGCGTCGGGACTGACGAGCTCGCTGAGCTCGACGGGGCGAGCTTTTATCCAACCGTTTCCAACCAGCCTGTTCTCGGCCATGCGTGACTTAATCCTTCAATGCAGAAATTGTTTTTCCCGTAACCTCCAGCCAAGAGTGCGCTGTACCGCGAACTGCGATGGGTTCGGAAGTTTCTTCTGGAAAAATGCGGCAAATTGGAAATAGCCAGAATATCATTCCGAAAACCATCAGTTTGCAGGTTTTAGTTACTAATCAGATTTGACAAAACACATAGATTTAGTCAACTATTAAAATGCCAAGTTCACGGGGCGCTAACCGAGGGCGACTGGGCGAAGAGGCTGGAAAACCTATCCAAAGGAAACATCGGGAAAGCAACCGATGTGGCCGCTGGAAAGGGAAGGCCCCGGGGCGAATCCGGCGCCAGGGCGGTTGACGCAGTCCCATCGGCAAAGAATTCGCCGACAGAGGAAAATTCATGACCAATCAAACTATCCGCATACCTGCACCAACACGGCGCGCCTTTCTGCTGTCAAGCGTTGCTCTCGTCGCAGCTTTCGCGATCCCGCACGAAACACGCGCCGCCGATGATATTCCACATGGTGGCAGTGTCTCGATCAACATTGGCACGGAGCCGCCGGTTCTTGTCCTGATCGCCCATAGCGCAGGTGCCGCCTACTACACTAGCGGCAAGGTGACCGAAGGGCTTCTGACTTACGATAGGGACCTCAACCCGCAGCCCCTTCTGGCGACTGAATGGAAAGTGAGTGACGACGGTCTGCGCTACTGGTTTAAGTTGCGCGAAGGTGTGCGCTGGCACGATGGCAAGGAATTCACCGCTGACGATGTCGCGTTCTCCGTCGTGGCACTCAAGGAAAATCATCCCCGCGGCCGAGCGACCTTCGCCTCCGTTCAGCACGTGAACGCCCTCAATCCGCATGAGGTCGAAATCATTCTATCGAAACCTGCTCCTTACCTTCTCACGGCTTTTGCAAGCTTTGAGTCTCCCATCGTGCCGAAGCATCTCTATGAAGGCACGAAGGTCGCCGAGAATCCCCACAACTTCGCACCTGTCGGTACCGGCCCTTATAGGTTTGTCGAATGGGTTCGTGGGAGCCACGTGATCTTCCAGAGAAACGAAGACTACTGGGCATCGCAAAAGCCATATCTCGACCAGATCATCTTCCGTTTCATCATCGATCCGGCAGCCGCAGTCGTCGCCGTCGAGACAGGGCAGGTGCAGGTCTCCGTAGCCAACCTTCCGCTGACCGATATCGATCGGCTGAAGGCCAACCCGGACCTGGTGGTGGATACCGCGCCAGCGCCCTATTCACCCAGCATCGCGCGGGCGGAATTCAATCTGGAGAACAAATATCTGGCCGACATCAAGGTCCGACACGCCATAGCCCACGCGATCGACAAGGATTTCATCGTCAACACCATCTATCTGGGCTATGCAACGCGACTGGACGGACCTGTCAGCCCGGATCTGGCAAAATTCTATACGCCTGATCTTCCGAAATATGTGTTCGACCCGGCGAAAGCCGAGCAGCTTCTGGACGAGGCAGGATACAAGCGAGGCGCGGATGGCATCCGCTTCAAGCTGTTTGTCGACCCCACTCAGCCATCTGGTCCTCCCAAGCAGACGGCTGAATATTTCGTCCAGGCGCTCGCCAAGGTCGGGATCAAGGTCGAGCTGCGCAGCCAGGATTTCGCCACCTTCGTCAAACGGATCTTCACGGATCGTGACTTCGACATTGCTATCGAGGGCATGAGCAATCTTTACGATCCGACGGTCGGCATTCAGCGCCTCTACTGGTCGAAGAACTTCAAACCGGGCGTGCCGTTCACCAACGGTTCGAAATACTCCAATCCGGAGGTGGACCGCTTGTTGGAGACCGCAGCCGTCGAGGTCGATCCGAAAAAGCGATTGGAGCTCTTCAATCAGTTCCAGAAGCTTGTCGTCGAAGACCTACCAACACTCGACATCGTCACGCCGTCCGCAATCACGGTTTTCGACAAGCGGGTGAAGAACCTCAAGGGCGGCGCAGAAGATCTTTGGAGCAATGGCGCGGATATCTATCTGTCAGCCTGATCCTCAATGTGTCGCGGCCGCTCGAAAGGTGGCCGCACCGCTTCTTCTGTGCACCTTAAGCTGACCATGTTTCGTCTAATAAAGTGCCAGGCTTGTAGGATATGCCTAGGCTGACTGTGGGTTTTTGAGGATGCCTTCGATCTCCAGGCGGAAGCAATTCAGTCGCGGCCGGTTCGCTTCAGGCTTTTCCTTGAAGGACCGGGTTTTCGCGTGGATTTATCTTCGTAACTTCGACCGTGCCTATGCCAGCTTCAATGCTGTCTAAGATCGCCGTTCCGAACGGCGAGCGGCTGCCGGCCTGCACCACGGTCGGGGTTGCGGCCCTTGGACGGGGAGTGCTCATGGAAGTGGATTTCGTAATAGCGCAGTCGTCGTAGGCTGAAATTGGTCGGACATCGCTTTTTTTGAAAGCAGGAAGGGTCGCACTTCACCCTCCGGGCCTACGTCGAAGGAAACGCTTTTCAAGCAGGCCAGCTTCTTTAGAGTCCTGTGCCTATTGTCTATAAAATTAGTAGATTACTCTTTCGCTAACGCGCAATTGAGTGTGAAGGAGATTGGCAGTGAGCGCCTCGAGACATTGCGCACAGCTTTCTCGGATCCGTGACCACCTGGAGAAACAGCTTCTCCTGCAGGAAGCCCGACATTGCTTTGACGAATACGATTCCGACGGAGGCACGGAGAGGGACCTGCGCGCCCGCATCTTGGAAATTGGCAAAGAGATCCAGAGCGTCTGCGGTCGCTATGAATACGCTGAGACCGGCTCCCGATTTTCCGAGCGTAAACCAGGCTGGATCCCACGGGCGATTTCGTCTTTCGTCATGCTCAAGGCTTGGTCCACTCGCCGGGATCATGAAAGGAAAAACCGGGTCGAAACCCGCGCGCATTTTCCAGTTCGCGACCGCGAGGACCATCTGGATTCGGCTCAATCTTGCGACCGGCGCTATTGGGGCGCGAATCCTGGCCCGTGGTATTAGCCCCATGGGATCTGACGCCCCCCACGACCTTCCTTCAATGGCGTCTTCCGTTGGTGCGCCGGTTGACCGAAGCGCGCCGATGTCCGGTCCGTCGCACCCACTGGCAGCCTAGTCGGTAGCTTCCCAGGCGCTCCCAATCATGCATGGCGTACCCGAGGTCGGATCTTTCAATATGTCCAACCTCCTATTCGGAGAAACATTTATGAACCAGTCGATCGGCAACCTATCACATCCAAAAACCATTGAGCGGATCGAGGCCTATGCCGCCGAACTGACCGAGATTCGTCACGATCTTCATGCCTATCCTGAAATCGGGTTCGAAGAGGTGCGTACAGCGGCGATCGTTGCAGAAAAGCTGGCGTCCTGGGGAATCGAGGTTCATCGCAATATCGGGAAGACGGGCGTTGTCGGGCGCCTGGTCGGACGTCATCCGGGCAATCGAACCATCGGCCTACGCGCAGATATGGATGCATTGCCTATGCCGGAGGAAACAGGTCTCCCATTTTCCTCAAAGTACCCTGGTAGGTTCCACGGTTGCGGTCACGACGCTCACACGACCATCCTGCTAGGCGCTGCGCGCTACTTGGCCGAGACACGCGACTTCGCAGGTACCGTCATTCTGATTTTTCAGCCTGCCGAGGAGGGGTTGGGCGGTGCTCGGGCGATGATCGCTGACGATCTTTTCACGCGATTTCCGGTCGATGAAATCTACGGACTGCATAACGCGACCCACTTGGCTCCCAATCACCTGCATGTCACCAAAGGCACGATCCTGGCGGGAGCCGATTTCTTTGATGTGACGTTTCGAGGAAAGGGCGCCCATGGCGCTCATCCAGAGCTTGGACGCGATCCTGTCCCGGCGATCACGGAGTTGGTGCAAGCACTGCAGACGATCGTAAGCCGGAACATAGCGCCGACCGAACCAGCGGTGCTTTCGGTCACAAAGCTGGACGCGGGCTCTGCGTACAACGTCATTCCGGAAACGGCGAGTGCCGGCGGCACCATTCGGGCGTTTTCAGACGAAACGCGAGAGCTCGTCCGCGATCGCCTTAAAACGCTCTCGCATAATATTGCCCTGGCACACGGTCTTACCGCCGAGATCGATATCAGAGACATCTTTTCTGTGCTGACAAACACGGGCGATCAAGTTGAGTTCGTCGCCGAGGTCGCGCGCGAGGTGCTCGGCGAAGCAAACGTGTCCACCGTTCCCAAACAGGCAATGGGGAGCGAGGACTTCGCAGACTTTCTCCTGCATGTCCCAGGTGCGTTCTTCACTCTTGGCCATTCCGGTACCGTGCCTGCTCACAATCCGGGGTTCATTGTCGACGACGCTATCTTGCCCGTCGGCGCAACCCTGTTTGCGCGGTTGGTGGAGCGCCGTCTGGCCGCCGCCTAGCCCTTAGATATACTTGAAAGGATACAAAGATGCTCATTTCCAGACGAAATGTTTTGCTGCTGGGAGCTGCTGTGGGTTCGGGCCTGCTGCCGATCCTCGGCCCTAGAATCGCAAACGGTCAGAGTGGCCCGAAGAGCGGCGGTGTGTTGACGACCATCGCGGTCGGAGAGCCGACGACCCTCGTGCCGCTGCTGGATTCGAACACGCGCACACGAACGATTTCGACCAAGATCCTGGAAGGGTTGGTCCGATTCGACGAGCGTTTCAACCCGCAGCCGGTCCTCGCGACGGAATGGACCATCGCACCAGATGGATTGCGTTACGAGTTCAAGCTTAGGGAAGGAGTCAAGTGGCATGACGGCAAGCCGTTTACGTCCTCCGATGTCCGTTTTTCCATTCTGACATTCAAGCGGGTTGGGCCTCGCGGTCGTATCACGTTTGCCAATGTGATCGACGTCGAGACACCCGACGAGCACACCGCCGTCATTGTCCTTGCCAAGGCTACGCCATTCCTGCTTAGGGCATTGACCGGCGGGGAGACACCAATCGTCGCCGCACACACTTACCCGACCGACGATCTCGCGAGCAGCAAGAACGGAAACGCTCCGGTAGGGACGGGACCATTTGTGTTTGAGGAGTGGAAGCGTGGCAGCCACGTCAAGCTTGCTCGCAATCCGGACTATTGGCAAAAGGGACTGCCATACCTTGATGGCGTGGTGGCCCGTTTTATCGGCGACGCGGCGGCAGCCTCCATCGCAATTGAGACCGGAGAGGCGCATTACTCGACCGACATTTCTCTGAATGATATTGAACGCCTCAAACAGACACCGAACGTCGCCGTCGATGTCTTCACCGATCAATATCTCAATAATGCGCAGATCTTCGAGTTCAATATCGAGAAAGAGGTCCTGGCGAAAAAGGAAGTCCGGCACGCTCTTGCGCACGCCATCAATCGCGATGTGATTGTCGAAACGGTCTTTTTGGGCACCGCGAAGGCGGCCGCCTCGACCATTCCGTCTGTCTTCACCGCATACAATGATGAGGCTCCATTCAACTATCCTTTCAATCTCGGGAAAGCGGAGGAATTGTTGGACGCTGCCGGCTATCACAAGAAGGAGGACGGCGTGCGTTTTAACCTCCGTCTTGCCTTTTTACCCGGTGAAACCTTCAAGAAGACCTCCGAGTATCTCCGATCGGCGTTTGGCAAACTGGGGGTCAAGGTCGAGATACTTGACGGAGACCTGGCGACCTACATTAAGCGCGTCTACACCGAACGTGATTTCGATATAAATCTGAACGGGATCAGCCGTTTGTTCGATCCCACGACTGGGGTCCAACGCCTCTACTGGTCAGACGGGATCAAGAACGTTGCGCCATACGTCAACGCAGCTCACTACAACAATCCGGAGGTTGACGGTCTTTTCCGGGCTGCAGCCGTTGAGCAAGACGATACGAAACGCGCCACCTACTTCAGGAAAATTCAGAAGATTGTCGGTGAGGATCTTCCCAACGTCGCCCTCGTTGCTCTGCCCACGGTGATAGCAAGCTCAGCGAAGGCGAAGTCGTTGGTCACGACGATCGACGTGACCTCGAGCGATTTTGCAAAGGCGTGGTTGGATCTCTAATGGAGCTCGGGGTCGAAGATGCCTCCGACATGTGCGATTGAAACCTCCTTTGGCCGCTGGATCCGAAGTTGACCAGCCATGCAAGATCGCAATTAATCTATAATTCTTATAGATAAATATTTTTCGATCTTGCGTTGTAGCGCGATGACTTTTCCTTGTTTGAAACGCGGTCGGCAAACTTGTGCGGCGCAAGTGCGGCTTGATCGCCTCTATAGTGGTTGTTCAAGATATCGCTTTTTGGATTAAATGAATGCCGCTCCGAACGGGTGTCGAAAATCTTCCCTCCCAGTCCGTCGTTTCCATTGCACGCATTGAATGGCAGACCGTTGCCTTGGTGCTCGTCATCTATGGCGGCTTTCTGGCGCTGACTTGGTTTTGGCAGAAATTGCCGCTCGTTGTTGTCATCGCGCTTGGAAGCTGGTTGATTGCCTGGCACGGATCGCTGCAACACGAGGTGATACATGGGCACCCGACGCGAAATCGGCGTATCAACGATACGATCGGTTGGCCGCCGCTATCACTCTGGTTGCCCTATGCCATCTATCGCGAGGCCCATCTGGTCCATCACCGCGACGAACATCTGACTGATCCGATCGAGGATCCGGAGTCCTCATACTTTACCCAGGTGGCTTGGAACCGCATGGGCCGCTTCGGCCGCGGTTTG
Source organism: Rhizobium sp. 05L429 (assembly GCF_056397645.1). Classification (NCBI taxonomy): domain Bacteria; kingdom Pseudomonadati; phylum Pseudomonadota; class Alphaproteobacteria; order Hyphomicrobiales; family Rhizobiaceae; genus Rhizobium; species Rhizobium sp. 05L429. Next base: position 33,925 of record NZ_JBFTNV010000030.1, read on the forward strand.
GCTGTCTGGAATACAACGCTATTGGGACGGTTGACCCTTGGCCCCCTCGTCATGATCCTAAACTTTGCGGGGGAAGAGTTCGTCAGGGTCACGGGCGGAGACAGGCATCGTGCGATACTATGGGCATGGCATTTCGTCGGCATGGCGGTCGTTCTTTATTGGATTGGCGCAATTTGCCAAATGCCGATTTGGCTTTATCTGCTGGGATTCGTCTATGGCGGCGCGTCCCTCAGCAGGCTGCGCTCCTATGCCGAACACCGCTTTGCCGATCATCACCACGAACGCACGGCCATCGTTGAAAACAGCCCGCTGTTCGGTCTGCTGTTCCTCTACAACAACCTGCATGTTCTCCATCATCAGAGACCCAGCATGCCATGGTATCGGATTCCGCGTCTCTACCGCCGGCACCGGAACCTGCTTGTCTCGATCAATGGTGGTCTCGTCTATGATGGCTATATCGATGTCGCCCGTCGCTTCTTTCTGACATCACATGATGATCCACGCCATCCACGTCACGCTTTTTCAGAACCTCTCGCTCGATGGCACGATGAAGGCGTTGTCACGACGGGAGAGACACAACTGACCGGGGCATAACGGAACGCAGCGCTTGCCAGGAACGACTGAGAGCACACGTGTCCCGATCGCCAATCGATGAACCAGCGTTGCGGCGTATCACTAATCGAACCTTGGAGCGGAGCGAACGCTGCTTGGCGATGAATTGCGAAAAGAACGGCATGCCGATCATCCCGCATCACGTGCTGGACTGAAGATTTTGATGCCTTCGACTCGGATCGAGACACGGCGTGGATGGATAGGGAGCGCAAGCTCGAACTTATCGAAGCCGTGCAACGTGCGTTATCGGACGCTTTGAAACTGCCAAGTGACGACCGGTGTGTGCGTCTCTTTGAGTACGATGACGACTCCACTATTACCCCGCCCGGGAAAGGTTCCTCCTATATGGTGGTGGAGGTACCGCTTTTTTCCGGCCGTACGGACGACGCCGAGCGGCGGCTCTGCGCTGGCTTGGCGAGGGAGCTCTCGCCCCGTGGTATTCCCCGCCTCCGATATCAAAACCATCCTCGTCGAAGCGCCGGCCTCAGACTGGGGGCTTCATGGGAAGCGGCGAGCGACATTGACCTCGGTTACAAGATCGATGTTTAGGCCGCCGGCCGATGCGGACCTGCTTCGCGAATCTAACGGACAGGACAGAATGATCGGCGGCATCCGTTTCTTCCGACGAACGCTTCCGCATCGGATGCCGGTCATGTCGGAACGCCCGATAATGTGATTCCGCAGCAAATCTGTGTGAGTGTCTTCGACAAATGGGGAACTCCGGTGTTCGTTCTTCGGCTTGGCGCGATTTGTCCGCTATCTGTCCGCAATCGGCATTTCGCAGTATGGTGTTGTCGGTAGACTGTCTTCACGCTCATCCTTGGAGATAATCACATGTCCGCAGATACCGCACTCCTCGTCATCGATGCCCAGGAATCCTTCCGTCATCGACCCTATTTTCGCGAAGATGAGATCGGGACTTACATCGCGTCTCAGCAGGCGTTGATCGATGGCGCAAAAATGGCCGGTCTTCCAGTCGTCCAGATATTTCACGTCGAGGAGACAGGCGTTTTCTCTGAAGGCTCGGGTTTCATCCGTCCGCTGACGCCGCTTCAGATCGAGGCGGATGCGGTGTTTCGCAAGCGCCGCCACAGCGCGCTCGTTGGCAGCGGCCTGGACGTCTGGCTGACTGAAAACCACATCCGGCGCGTTATCATCTCCGGCATTCGCACAGAGCAGTGCTGCGAGACGACGACCAGGCACGCCTCCGACCTCGGTTATGAGGTGGACTATGTCGGTGAGGCGACACTGACCTTTCCAATGACCGATACATCCGGCCGCGAGTGGAGTGCCGCCGAGATCAGGGCGCGCACGGAGTTGGTCCTTGCCGATCGTTTTGCCCGTATCGTTACCGTGGAGCAGGTGCTCAACGGGCTTGCAGCCCGGGCGGCCGCATAATGGGGGAAGGCCTCCGGCGCATTATCCCGGTTTTTGTGGTCGTGCCGCCGCGGGCGCTCCTGCTCGATATCGCAGGTCCGATGGAAGTCTTGCGCAGAGCCAATCTCGAACAGGAATCGATAGGGTTCGTGCCGACCTACATCGGACCTGCCGCTGAGGTGCGAAGTTCGACCGGTCTCGACCTGGCCAGGATTTCCCCGCTTCCGGCACGCCTGCCCGATAACGCACTTCTCGTTGTTTCCGGTGCGGTGGATGAACCGCTCGCCGGAGCGGTCGAGACTGCTCCAGGAGACGCGGCTCTGGAAGCGGAAATCGTTGAATGGCTGCGGGGGATCGTCCGTCCTGGCATTCGGCTTGCGACGATCTGTTCCGGTGCCTTGCTTGCGGCGCGCGCGGGACTGCTCGAGGGACACGAATGCACCACCCACCATTCCATGCTGCAGGATCTCGTCCGACTTGCTCCGACCGCTCGCGTCCGCGAAAACCGGCTCTATGTCGAGGATGGCGAGCGCTTGACCAGTGCAGGCGTCACCGCAGGGATCGATCTCATGCTTGCCGTTGTCGCAAAAGAGGTCGGCCACGCCGTGTCGCTTGCCGTCGCACGCACTCTGGTCATCTATCTGCGACGGGCCGGCGGTGATCCTCAGCTATCGCCGTGGCTGGAAGGGCGAAACCACCTCCATCCGGCAATCCACAGAGCTCAGGATGCCATCGGTGCCGATCCGTCGCAGAACTGGTCTGTCGAGGCGCTTGCCAAGATCGCCGCGACGAGCCCGCGCAATCTGTCACGGCTTTTCAACGAGCACACCGGCATGAGCGTGACCGACTATGTGAACCGCATGCGAATTGCGCTCGCACGAGAACTCATCACCGGTTCAAGACTCGATATGGAAAACGTCGCCGAACGCATCGGCTTTTCGTCGGCTCGCCAGTTTCGGCGGGCCTGGAGACGAGTTCACGACACGCCACCGGGCCACATCCGAGCGCCTGCCAAGGGCTGAAAGCTCGATCAAATCCCCGATCCAGACACAGAATTCGAAATTGTGCTGAGAAAACGCGTCGCCGTTTGTTTCAGCGGCAGGCGATGCGGGTTGCAATTTATAGACAACAAACTCCAGCCGATGGGGTCTTTTGGAAAAGAGCGCGCAAACAACGGCTGTGTGGCAACGGGATCTGTGCCTGATGGACAAAAAAAGAGACCACGGGCGTAAAGCCGGGCCTCGAGGTGTGAAGGTCAAGAACCTCCAGAGGGGGGAACAGCCGACGTAGCGGGTCGGGAGGAATGAACCGCGGAAGATCGTCGACTGTCGAGATGATGACCGAAGGTCGTTGCTGATGCGAAGTATAAGGCACTCAAATCGAGGCGCTCCTTGACAAATTCTACCGCGGCGGTCTCAGAACGACCCGCAATCAGCCGATGGATGGAGAAAGACGATGTCGGCAAGAACCCGCCGCTGCGCATCGAGAACGTTGCTGTTGTTATTCCCGATTGGGCAAAGATAGCAGAGCCTGAAGCGGCGAGTACGGTTCTTCGAAAGATGCGAAACCAGAACGCAACGAGGGGCAATATCCGCTCCGGAGTCTCCTAGAGATAGGGATCCGGGACATGAGCGGCTGCGAAAGCCTGCATCAGATGATGTATTCCGGCTCTGCCAGCGCTTGATCCATCGTGATCCCGGGAAGGCTTGAATGGCGTTTTCCGGTCGGTGTCGCCGGAATGCCGACGACGGAGGTGTAGGGCGCAACGGAACCGACGACCACGCTGCCGGCCCCAACCTTGGCGCCCACGCCGATCTCTATATTCCCGAGGATTTTGGCTCCGGCTCCGATGAGCGCCCCACGCCTTACTTTTGGATGGCGATCACCGCTTTCCTTTCCTGTTCCGCCCAAGGTCACGTTTTGAAGGATCGATACGTCGTCTTCGACAACCGCTGTCTCGCCGATAACGAGGCCGCTTCCATGATCGAGCATGATGCTCTTTCCCATTTTTGCGGCGGGATGAATATCGACCCCAAAGACTTCGGAAATGCGGCTTTGCAAATGCCGGGCCATATGGATGCGATCATGATGCCAAAGCCAATGCGCGACACGCTGTCCCTGCAAAGCCACGAACCCCTTGAAATACAGGAATGGCGTCAGGATTTCCGCATTTGAGGGGTCACGTTCCTTGATCGCCGCCAAATCCGCAGCAGCATGATCGACGATATCCGCGTTGCTGATCAGCGCCTGGGCGACCACCGACAAGAGTTCATCCTGATCAAGGTCGTGGTTGGCAAGTTTGAAGGCGATGCGCTGCGCGAGCGCCTGAGCAAAACTCGCATGATAAAGAACTGCGGAATTCATTGTACGGGTCAGGGACGGATCCTTCGAGGCTGCATCCATCGCCTCACCGCAAAGCGCGTCCCACAATCTGGAAACGTTTGACGAAGGAGGCGGTTCTTTTGACAGATCGCTCAAGCTGCGGTTCAAACCTGCCATGCCAACCTCCTCAGACCGCGAGCACTCATCTCCTTTGTAGGCAGCGATGCTAGGCCGGTTGCTGCCGCGGGGGGAGGTCGCAAAGGTTCGCGACGACGACGAAAGCTCGTTTATTTTCCTATATATTCGATAGAAAAAGAGAAAATTCTGCTTTCGATGCAGGTCAGAGGTCGCATCCCGCGGCAGCTCCGTGCGGACGTGGTTGAGAAGTTACCCAGCGAATTAAACGGCTTGCGTCCTATGGAGAGGGGTCGGCGAGGATAACTTGCCGAATACATCTTGCTATCCAGTGACCATTGTCTATCATCTTTGTAGAGATTAACGCGGCAAGAACAGTTCCGGCTATGTTTTTTTAAACCGGGCTGATCCGACGCAGAAGGAGCCAACGCATGACTCTTCTCTCGCCCCACTCTTTGGACCCTCAGGGGAAAGACGCGGACCGCCTTGCAAGAATTGCGATTGTCGGCCGGGGTTTTACCGGCATCATGGCCGCAATCGCTCTATTCAAAGGCATCGATCGTCCTTTTCACCTGATAATGTTCGATCCTCGACCCGAGATCGATGTTGGAGAGGGCGTGAACCATGCAGTGGCAACGGTACTGAACAGCCGTGTTCGTGACTTGTCCGTCGATCCCACGCGCAGGGACGACTTCCAGAACTGGCTGGAAGCGGACAGGGATCGGCATGGTGGCCTTCCCGCCTATTCTGCAGGGCTCGAGCACTCATTCGTTTCGGAGCGGGTGTTTGGCAGCTACGTCTACAAGCGTTTCGCCGAGGCGTTGATGGCGCGGCCAGACGTGGTTGTTCAATTCCTTCCGGAGACCGTTACCGCAGTCGATCGCCATCCGCAGATGGGCTTTTCTGTTTTTTTCGGCAATGACCAGAGGAAGCATTTCGACGTCGTCTTCCTGGCGACGGGCTATGGTTTGCGCGACAGTCTGGAAAAACCCACAATACCCGTCGGAGCCGAAAGCGGTGTCGTGATCGGAGGCGGTGTCAAAGCCGTGGGTCAGGCCCTCGCGCTTCTGAAAGACGGCAAGGTCCCTCATATCAATCTCATTTCCGAATCCGGCTTACTGCCACAATCGCATGCCCAGGCAGCGGTCGGATCCGCCGCTGCGGGCGAACCCATCCCGCGGACGTTGCGTGGTGCGTTCCGCTATCTGCGCGATGCGGCAAGGCGGGCGGACGCCGAGGGTTCTGGATGGCAGGGCATCATGAACGGGTTTCGGCTACAGGCACGCGAGCTTTGGGAGGAGTTGAAGCCGGATGAACGCGCAAGGTTCAAACGCCATGTGAAGGCAGTGTATGACAGCCATCGCCGCCGGTTGCCGCCAGAAGATTACAGGCACCTGCATCAGGCTATCGACAGTGGCGCCATCACATTGAGGAAGGGCAAGGTTGAACGCATTGCCAGCAATGGCGTGTTGCTGTCGGTCTCGCAAACTCTCGAAGTACTTCACGCCGATTTCACGGTTGACTGCCGGTTTCGTCCGTCCAGCAATGACAGTTCCCTTATAAGATCCGTTGTTGCATGCGGTCTGGCAAAACGCGATGAACTCGAACTCGGTCTCCTCGCAGACGAATGCGGGCGCACTATTGGTGCGCACCGTTCAGTTCGGGGTCTTTTCGCGATGGGCCTCCTGGGTCTTGGCAGTGTTGCCGATATCGATCTGGTGCCGCAGATCGTCTCACAGAGCCATGCCGCCGCTGCGTCGCTGAATGAATGGATTGGCAACGTCGCGAGCGCTGTGCAGGCGGCATCCGTGTGATGGGCAACTGAAGAAATCCGTATCCGCGATTAGCTCCTGTTGGATGGCTCGGATGCTCCCATTCTACGACGGACGGGGTGATCAACGAACGGCTTTTTGAATTCAACCGGATCTCGGCATGCTCGACAAGTCGCTGCCGTTTGGCAGGATCGTCACGGCTAACCTCTTGCTGTTGAACTTGAGATGAGGCGGCCCCGCCGTTCCATCGTGACGCTCGGCTAGATTGCCGGCAGCTTGCCGCCTGTGATCAAAATTCCCTTTCCGCAATCTTGCATGTGCTCTTCGACAAGATATGCGCAACAAATCCACGTCCACCGCATGCGGCTGCCATGGTGGCGACGTACCGATACGACATCTTCTGCCATAATGGAGAAAATTCTAAGATAATAGGCAGATATTCGCAATCCAGAGACGGATATTCCGTACTAACGGAGGAAAATAACTAAGAATATTATTCTCTATTGAGGCTTATAGTTAGGTAATATACCTCGAAAATCATCAAGCATTGAAAAAAACAGAACTGATGATTTGGAGAGCGATATGAACCCCGCGATGAACATGATGCCGATGATGAACAACATGATGCCGATGATGGGTGGCATGATGCCGATGATGAACCCCATGATGGGCGGCATGATGAACCCCATGATGGGCGGCATGCCGATGATGATGCCCATGATGATGATGGGCGCAATGAAGTGCACCATGACGGACCAGGGCATGGTCTGCGAAATGAAGCCGATGGAAGGCATGGACAAGGACATGTTCATGGAATCCTGCAAGCGCATGATGTCGATGATGTCCGGCGGCATGCCGATGATGATGTCCTGCGGCGGCATGATGATGTGCTGCACGATGGCTGCCTGAGCGCCGTTTCTGCCTCGACAAGAGCCTCCGGAGACGGAGGCTTTTTAACCCCGGACGTCTTCGATATAGGTGGTCACGAGGTAAAGAATGGCTTCGGTTCCTGTCATGTTGCGATAGACATGCGCTACGTCGGCATCGAAGATGATCGCATCGCCTTCACCGAGGATTTGCGGCGGCTGTTTGCCGGCGATGATTTCGACGGTTCCTTGTGCCACGACGAGGTTCTCGACCGTGCCGTGCTGGTGGGGATCAGCCTGTTCGCTGTGATGCGGTGAAATTCTGATTTCGTAGAATTCCAGCTTCCGCTCTCCTTCGAAGGGAAAGAGAGCCCGGCTCTGGAACCGCCCTTCCGAGGAAAAAAGAACCTTAGATTTCGATCGAGGTATGGTGACGATCGACGTTTCTTCGCGCTCGGAAATCAGAGCGGAACAAGGGATCTCAAGCGCCGCGGCGATCTTGGATAGGATGCTGAGCGTCGGGCTACTCTTGCCCGTTTCAATCTGACCAAGCATGGCGCGGCTGACGCCTGCAATCTTGGCCAGTCTGTCAAGGGAGTGGCCTCGGCGCGTTCGCATGCGGCGCAGGTTCCGGCCGGTGCGGATGGTGACCTCATCCTCGTCCTCTCTTCCGATGCTGTCGTCAGTGATCGCTAGGTCAGACGCCATATCCGGTAAGACCCACTGTCATGACAGGCATAAAACCCCAAAGGGGCACCCACATGAAGACAGGCTGCATTGCAAAGGGTGCCATGTAAGCGATGCGTGGGGCGCCCTCGGTGTGCGCTTGACTGCGGGATTTCCGGTACGCCTGCAAATCGATGACGTCAGCCGTCTGAGTTGGCATGAATGTCTCCTTGAACAAGTGGCTGTGATCCTACAGGCAGCGCCGATGGGAGAGGAGGCGTTCTCATCCAATCCTGACGATCGGAGGAAAATCTTGTGCTAATGATCTGGTCTGTCTTGCCAAAGCAGTTCGCAATTATGTCGACGTCATCAATGACGCGCACCCAGCCGCCGTTCCGGTCAGCCGTTTCCATCAGGCCCTATTGTAAATAGGTATCCGCAAAATTACGCCTCAGACCTTCGGCACCGAGTGCGAAGTTCCTGACGCGCTTGTTGTAGACGACGACCTCCGCGGGGGCGACCGTGTTGATCGCCGGAACGTCGTCAATGATAAGACGCTGGAAGTCGAAAAACAGCGACCGGCGTTTGTCGGCGTCGGGTTCGCGGGCTGCCGATTCCAAAAGCCTGTCGACCTCGGGATTTGCGTAATGCGCCGCATTCGAGAACGGCAATCCGACCTTGAAGTTCTTGCTCCAATAGACGCGCTGGACGCCGACCGTTGGGTCGAAGGCGTTGTTGAGGTTTTCCGACGTCAGGTCGAAGGCGCGGTCGGAATAGACGACCTTCACATAGGTCGCAAAATCATAGCTCTCGATGGCAGCATCGATGCCAATCGAGCGCAGCGCCTGACGGAAATATTCTGCCAGCCGTTTGTCCTGTGCCGGATTGAAGAGAAGGCGCAGGGAAAAGCGCGCCTGTCCGCCTTTGCGCGGATATCCCGCCTCGTCGAGCAGCTTGTTGGCGCGGTCGAGATCGACTGCATAGGGCTTGATGGCGGGATCGACGAAGCTTGGCAGGGTGACACTGACAGGTGACGGCGAGACCGCCGCAAAGCCGTAGAAAACGGTATCGACGATGACGTTCAGATCGATCGCATGGGCAATCGCCCTCCTGACCTTCTGGTTCTTGAGGTAGGGATTGTCGAAGTTGAAGATCAATTGATACTGGCTGCCGGAATAGGCGTAGGCCTTGGTCTCGACCCCAAGGTTGGGCGAGCCCGAGATCTGCTCGATATCGCCGAGCGGGACGGAGCCGGCGTCGCCGATATCGACATCGCCCGACTGGAAAGCGGCCGAACGGGCTGCCGCCTCGGTGATGAAGCGGAAGACGATCCTGTCGAGATAGGGTTTGGGCGCGTTCCAGTACGCGGCGTTGCGTTCTAGGATGATGTAATTGCCGCGCACATATTCCTTGAAGACGAAAGGTCCCGTTCCGATGAGCTGGTCGTCACGGGGGACCGAGGCAGGATCGCTGCCTTCAAAGATATGCTTGGCGATGATCGGGCTCTCGGTTGCGGCAAGGGCGCTCAGAAGATAGGGAGCCGGTTTGTCGAGCACGATGGTTGCTGTCAGCGGATCCGGCGTCTCGATATCGATGACGCTCGAGAAGGTGCTGCGGCCGCGCGGATGGGCGACCTTGAGAAAATTGATCGAAAAGGCGACGTCTGCCGAGGTGAAGTCGTGGCCGTCATGCCATTTGACGCCCTGGCGAAGGGTAAATCGGTAGCGAAGCCCATCAGGCGAAACCTCCCATTGCGTCGCCAGCTGTGCTTCGGGGGTCATGTCGTCACGATATTGCAGAAGGGCGTCGAAGATCTTCGGCCCGACTGTCCAGGCCGTGCCGGACGTATTGTTGGTCGCGACGAGTGTCGGGGACTCATTGCGGAAAGCATAGGTGAGCGTTCCCCCGCTTGTCGGTTCTTCCGCCAGCGCCGGCAGCGAGACAAGCGGAGCAATGAACGGGATGGTGGCGACCGCCACGCTCAAGGAAAGCATGCGACGGCGCGAAAGGAGGATGCTGGACGACATGGGTGCCTCGCCATTGACAGTTTTGGTGAAACGTTCACCGCGAGGGGCAGTTGGTCAAAACTATTATTCTTCGTGGGCCCGAAAGAAAAAATTCGTTGGTATTTGCAAGGCGAGCTCTGATCAGTTCAGTGTGGCCATCAAACGGTTCGGTTGAAGTTCAATGATGAAGCTCGGCTTAATTCTCGATCGCCGAGACGGGTCCGGCGCAGCCGATGATCGCCATCGAAATCGATAGGGATGCTGTTATGGCAGCCAAGAATAGCTATCCGGTCTATGTCGACGAACGACATATCAGGCGTGATGAGCGATTGCCCTGTTCAATGTGACGATGATCTGGCCCTGCCATGACGAGGCTGCTGTTGGGCCTGGCGAGAGAGACGATTTAGGAAGGAAATCTCATCGGAGACTTCCCGCAGGCTTGTCCGCGAAGGAAGGGCTGCCCGATAGGGCAAATGATCCGTGGTCTTCCCGGCGTACCTTGGAAGCTAATCTTGGGAGTACTCCCAACGATTCCCACCACCACAGCCCGCGCGCTTAGCCGAGGCGCGCTTTGTCGTAGCCAGCATTGGTGGTGGCCGGGATGAATGCGCTACTGCCGTTGGCTAGTGCGCCGCTGATCGACGATGCGCCCATCTCTTTGACGGACCCCGATCTCGTAGCGCACCCCGTTGCGGACTGCGCGATAGGTAAAGTACCTGCCGCGGCAATCAACCTGACGGACACCGCGAAAGCCTCGAGTACGAAGCAGCCGCGCGCCCTGAGGGCAGGATATACCTCGCCCGTGGTTTAGGCTGCTGCCGGAGCCGATGATAACCTGAGCGCTCGCTTCCGCGGGAACCGCGATCGGTGACACGAAGACTGCAAGAGCAAGCGTACATGAGAGAAGCGAAGATCCAAGTAGAGCCTTGACACTCATAATCAACCTCCGGGTTAGCCCGCCAGAAAAGTCAGGACATGAGAAAATCGCCTAAGTTGTGGATCAATACAAGAGGTGAACGTCATACGGTCGTAATGGCTGGCTGACGGCGTCATCCAGTTCGAGTCGCGTGCACCACTATGAACCACCCGGTCGAGATCTGTGACGGGCGCTTTGACAGAGCATCCCAAGTGCTACTGCACGGACTGACCGGTCGTAAAGAACACCAGGTAGGCCACCGCGACAATCATCGCGATGACGAAGATGGTCAGCACGAACTTGATCATGCCGTTGCTGGCTTTTTGTTCTGTGTTGCTCATTTCTGCATGCAACATGATTTGAACCAGTTTGTTCCAGGCTTCTTCATGATGGAGTACGAATCGGCACCGATCGCTCAGCTGACCTTTACGAACTCTGCCGCGGCGAGGCGCCTTTAACCAAGCTCAAATTCTGAAACGAACGTTTGGCGCTGACCGATCCGCTGGCCCAACTCGGCTTGGGGAACATTCGCGCCTTTTCAGCGGGATCAGCCGACGCCGAGATGTTGAGCCGCTATTGCGGCGAGAACCGACAAAATAGTTGACAGTAAAAGAATACCAGATGTTGCGAACAGCCAGACTGTCGCGCCTGGCTCGTGCACAATTCCAGCGACATGACCGATGAGAGAGGCAAATGCTGCTGCCATCGCGATTACGGTTACCGCACTAAGGAAGATATGGATGATAGGGAACGCGCGTTCCTGAAGCATGGTGCGCCCTCCTGTCGCCGTCGACGGCCGTACAAAATCGGGGGCACCTCAGGGGCAAGGTCACCAGGCCTGCTCACCGCGAAGTTACTCCGTTTTGGGAGGCTGGGCCTTCGATAAACGCCCCATCCGCCCGGCATGCCGGTCAGCCGCGCTGCTGGACATGCAGCATGCGCTCGCGCGTCGCGAACCATTCCTCGGCGTAATCGTCGTTCCTGTATTCGTCGAAATAGGGTCCGCCATCTGTGAAATGCACGATCTTCGCGTCATCGCGCTTGTCATATTCGTTGACGAGATAGTTCCAGGTGACTGACAGCTCGCCGATCAGATCGTCGCCGTCGAGCCACTTGAATTGGTGCAACTGCAGCCCGGTTGCGGTGTTGACATAATCAGGCGTCAGCGCCCTGCATTTTGCGTTGTTGAAGAGGATCAGGCTCGACCAATTCTTTTTTTCATATTTCGTCTGCACCTGGCCGAGAAACTTCGTTTCGACCTTCGGCTGGTAATCGTGCTTCACGCACATGACGGAATAGCGCTCATCGCGCAGCGCCCAGAGCTCGGCAATATCCGTGCGCGCCAGCATGTCGCAATCCATGAAGAGGCTCCATCCCTCATACTGGCTGAGATAGGGCGTCAGGAAGCGCGAGAAGGAGAACTCGGTCGACTGCAGGGCGTTGCGTTCACGCGTAAACGTGTTTTCGATATTGTACAGGTAGATCGGCGTGATTCTCACCGGTACGCTCGACTTTTCCAGAATACTTTGGGACAGCACGTGATGGGCGACAACTTCTTTTGAATCAAAACCAACGTAGATGTTGACGATATCGGTCATATCAATCTCTCCTTGGCACAAATTATGTATTGCATTCAGGAAGCTTGCTTCTTCTGGGAGTCGAGCGCGCGCTGCTTGCGGGTCTTTGGCCGCGCCTTGCGGAAGGCCTGATCGAGTGCCCGCTGCCATTTGGTTAGTGACATCAGGCCGTCGATGAGGGTCAGCGCATGATCGAGCCGCGTGGAGAGCGCATCGTTGGTCGCCGTCTGGATCTCCTCGCATTTAGCATCCGGAAAATGCTCGGTCAGAAGATCGAAGCGTGACGGCCTCGCATGTTCGGCGCTGGTGATGATACCCCTTCGCACCAGAAGCCTGAAATAGATACGCTCGAATGTCCAGTCATGAACGTCGAAGACCTTCCAGCGCGCACTCCGTTTCCCGGAAAATCCGGCGAGCACGATCTTCGGCGTCACCTGAAGCTCCCGCATCCACGCAACCAGCGCAAAGCCGCTCGTCGGGATCTTGTCCGGTGGATAGTGCCCCGACATCAGCGTCTCGAGGTCGCTGTACATGACTGTCGCCCCGTTGAATGCTTCGACGGGACTGAAGCGCTCCTCGGGTGCGGTACGGATATTCAGAACGCCGAGGAACTTGTCCGAAGTGAAGAATTTCAGGACCTCATCCACCTCCCGCCGATGGACGATATTGGCGCCCATCATACCACTGCGCGCCACAAGAATGGTATGCCCGGGGAAACTGTTGTCGAGAACCTTGTAGACCTTGTTGAAGAAGACGAACAACGTATCGCCGGGAAACTCCGTCCGCATCGACTGCGGGTCGAGCGCCTCGCTATTGGCGACAAGAACGATATACGAAAAGCGATTGAAGAATGTGCGCCAGGCATCGGCCCCCTGTGTATGAAAGACGTGGCTTCCGGAGCTTTCAGGTCTGGGATTCCTTTCATCCATTGAGACCTCACTCGAGCCAAAATATGCCTTCAGCTGTTGGGAGCGGCTCATTGCGCCGGCGCGCTTGCCAAGCGACAGAAGATAATCGGCCGCCTTTCGGGAACGACTGCGACGGCTGACAAATCCCGACCACGGCGTCTTCGAAAGCATGCTCGAATAAATCTCGGCATAGACCGACTGCCCTGTCTGCACCGACAAATGCCACGGCTTGCGACGTCCAGTGAAATGCAGCAGCACAGGATTGCGGATATAAGGCATGGTCCCGGTCTGGACATTCCACCGGTTGTCCAGCCGCTGCCACGTCCCACGAAAGGCGATATTGAGAATATCCTGGTCGTTAGAGGCAAAGCATCGCCCCGATCTGAGCAGCGAACGCGCCGTTTCGAAAAAACCGCCGGCCCGGATTGCGGCGCAATCCAACAGAAATACCCCAGCGTTGAAATATCCCGCGCCCCGGTCGAGGCCGAGTTCCTGCTCCCGCTGTCTGATTTTCTCGGGGAAGGCAACGACGTAGTCGTTAACGGCACCGATCGCCTTGCCGTTGAGATCGACATCGAAGAGCGGGCAGACATTGCCGACAGCCAATATATCCGCATCAAGGTAAAGAACCCGCTCCAGCACCTTGCCCATCAGCTCGTCGAGATAGAGGCGCGCAAGCGTCGATTTGTGCCAGCGGCCTGCCGTTCCAGGTGTATCGGCGGGAAGGGTAAAATCGACGACGTCGATATCGATGCCGTTCACCGCGTTGAAGGTAGCAACGCCAGCTTTCTGGTCCTCTGGCAAATCGATGCCGACGATCACCAGCTTGATGTCGTTCTCTTGACTATTACGTGCAACAGATAAAAGCGTGCAGCATGCTGCCGGAAGCATTCGCGCATCTGTGCATACGTATATGGCTTTGCTATGTATGCCAACCGACATCCCATCCCCCAGAGAAATGCAGTATTGAACGACGACAGAAGCCTGATTTATCTTGGTTGTTCAGTGAAAATGCAGGAAAATCCATCCGCACTCAAATATGTTAACGATTAGACATTGCACGCGAGAGTTTTGTCAATGCCATCAGGGATTTTTACTTTTAGGCATTCGCCGTAATGTCACTGACGAGGCGGCGCGGTGTGGAACGTCAGGCCCGTGAGCTCAGGCGTCGGCCATCGACGCCCACGTCAACCCCTATTCCCCTCACACAAAAGCGAGGGCGGCGATGACTGTTCGTTGGCCAAGCTCTTGATATTGCCGGCAATCGAAATATTGTCTCTTCAAGGGTTGCGGAGTCCGGCTTCGATTGTTGCCGCCTCCTCGGCTTGTCTTTTCATCCGATCGTCCATTTCATGGACCATGCAATGGACGCCATCGGCATAACCCTTCAGCCCCGCAACGATCTCGTCCGTCTCGATCGCGCCCTTTGCCTTCAGGCTCAATTTCGCTCCGCTCTTCCTCGTCAGCACGAACGAAGAACCGATGATCGGCGCCCGCCACTTCTATCGAACTGGCCATCTATGGCGGGGCAGTTAGAGTGTCATCACAGTCAGGTCCGCACAAAGTAAGGTGACTGCACGAACGCTACCAGCCTGACGCCTGACGACAACCTTTCTTTAGAACTTTCTGAAGTAATCCACAGATGATCGACCGACCCCGTTCCAAACCCCTTCTCGCCAACGACCGGTCGCTAAAAGGACCCGTTCGCAGAAGCACGATCCCGCGCAGCATATGCGGGCGCTCCATCACCGGGTCGAGCGCCCTTCGGGAGGCGCAGCTTCGGCAAGCTCTTCGGCATGCGCGCTTGCCCTATCGGGCAGTCCTCACGCAGACGCGCGCGACCTCGATCTCAAACACGCGATCAACATGAAATTCAGCAAAGCCCTGCGCCTCTCGCTGTCCGGTCCAGCTCCTCGCGAAAATCGGGATGCGCGAGCCCGATCAGCGCTCTAGCCCGCTCGGCCACGGACTTGCCCTTAAGGTCCGCCCATCCATACTCGGTGACGACGATATGCGTGTCGTTGCGCGCTGTTGTCACCGGTCCGGTTAACGCCGGAACGATCCGCGAGAGCGTGCCTTTTGCCGCAGTCGAATGACAGGCGATGATCGATCGTCCCCCACGCGAGGCATAAGCGCCACGCACGAAATCAACCTGGCCGCCGGACGCGCTGAACTGCCTCCCGTTCATGAACTCGGAATTGCACGCGCCGTTTAGATCAATCTGCAGCGTCGCGTTGACCGAAACGACGCGATCATTTCGGGCGATAACGAAGGGATTGTTCACATAGTCGACGGGATAGGCCTCAACCGCCGGATTGTTGTTCAGGAAATCATAGAGCGCCTGATCTCCAAGCGCAAAGGTGAAGATGGAGCGTCCGGTATGTGTCTGCTTGCGGCTATTGTCGACCACGCCCGCCTTGACGAGGCTGGCGAGACCCGGCGTCATCATTTCCGTGTGGATACCAAGGTGGCTGTGCCGGGAAAGCCCGGAACACACTGCGTCGGGCAAAGCACCGATCCCCATCTGCAGGCAGTCGCCATCGTCCACCAGACCGGCAATGATCGCGCCGATCGCATCATCTACCTCATTACGCGCGGCAGCCGGCAACACGGGCAGGCTGATGTCGTTTTCGACCAGCGCTGTCACGCTCGACAAAGGGATCATGCAATCGCCCCGCACATAGGGCATATTGCGATTGACCTCGAGGATGAGGCGGATTCCAGGCTTTCGCGATACCGTCAGCGCATAGTCGGTGCTGGCGCCAAGGCTGAAATTGCCATCGGCGTCCATTGGCGACACAGTCGCAATCAACGTGTCCACGCCAACATGCTCGACCAACGAGCGCGGCACCTGACTGAAATGACAGGGCACCAGCTCGACGGCGGGCATCGCTTCCGCCAATCTTCTCTTGTCGAGCGCACGCTCCACGCCTGAATGAAAGTAGCTCATCGGGACAATCAGGTCGCGCAGCTCGAAATCGAACACACTGGTGCCTGCAACGCCCGTGCAGAGAAGATAGTAGAGCCGCACATTCTCGATGGCGCGCGCGCGGGCCTGTTGCGCAAGCGCGCCAAGGACAGCCGGTGGCTGACCGGCGGCCAGTGGCATCGCGACCTTGGCCCCGGACGGAACCATTGCGACCGCCGTATCTGCAGATGTCAGCCGCTCGCGATACAGCCTCTGATGGATCGTGGTCATTGGGCCCTCCTCCCAGTGCACACAGGACGCACGATTTGAATGCACGCCTCCGCAACGTCATTATGCGCATTGTCCACCACCAAAGCGAGAGCGTTCATCGCATGACAATGCCGATCTTTCAGTTCGGCTTGATATGTTCCGATCTCGTGGGCCTGTGGGGTAGAAGCAAAAGCGGCGCAAGCCATCGGGCGCACGTTCAGACGATGAAGCGACGCCGGTTTTGTTCGATTGCCCGCCAGCTGGACGCTCCTAGACAGCAAGTGTAGTTGCGAGGACCGGACCGCTCGCGCGATGACGTCATCGATATCGCACGGTCGTTGGTACGGCCGGGCAGGTGAGGGGAGTGCAAGGCCGGCCTCGAGCGCGAGGGCTGCGATTGCTGGCGAGTCTGGCCCGAAAGCGTCACACGAGGACGTGGGGCAGTCGATCCCGCTTCTGCTTTCGCACCGCTGACGCTGAAGTTCCTCCGGCTGTTCTTCTTCACGCCCTCGTCTGACGCGACCCGCTTTCCCGTGCCCCGCGCGCGATTTCAAGCATAATGGACGACAGCTGGCCCGCTTCTTCTTCATCAGCGATCCGGACTGTTACAAGGTCGAAGTGCTACAACGCTGAGAACGCTATCTTTAGTCGGCACCGTTCACATGTTTGTAGACTGTCGTCCTGGAAAGGCGGAGTTCTCGCGCCGTCTTTGCTATGTTTTTTCCGGCTCTGTGATAGACGGCGCGGATTTCCTGACACTTGCTGCGGGTGAGCGGCCGGTTGCGACATTCGTCGCAACAATCCGCGAATGGATGAGCCGCGGGCGTTGCGCCGTCGAAGCAGCTCTCGTCGATATAGCCCGAGCGACGTCGCACCAGCGCCCGCTGTAGCACGGTCTTCAGTTCGCGTATGTTGCCTGGCCATGTTCGTTGCGAGATCGCCGCGACTGCGGCATCAGTCACTGCCGTGCCGGGCGCCATGTGATCCATGAGATGCCGAACGACGCTTCCGAAGTCTGTCCGCAAACGCAGCGGCGGCAATCGGACGAGAAAACTGTTGAGCCTGTAGTAGAGATCGCTGCGGAACTGCCGCGCGGCGACCATTTCTTCGAGGTCGCGGTTGGTGGCGGAAACGATCTGCACGTCCACTTTCTGCGTCTTTTGTCCGCCGACGGCACGAACTTCCATGCTGTCGAGGAACCGCAGAAGCGACGTCTGGGCTGCGAGCGGTATGTCGGCAACCTCGTCCAGGAACAGGGTGCCGCGGTCTGCAGCGCGTGCCAGCCCCGGCGAGCCTTCGTTACGCGCGTTGGTAAAGGCACCGCGTTCGTGGCCGAAGATTTCGGCGATGAAAAGCTCTTCGGGCACCGCGCCGCAATTGACTGCCACAAACTCGCCCTTGCGACCGCTCAGCCGATGAACATGTCTTGCCATCAACTCCTTGCCGGTGCCGGTTTCCCCCGTGATATGCACGGGCAGCGACAGAGCTGCCGCTTCGGCGATATCAATGAGCGAGCGCTTGATCTGATGATCGTCGGCAACAAAATCCGGTGCATCAAGGCGTCGCAAGAGCGACGGTATCGCTGGCGAGACAGATTTGATGTTCACCTTTCCGCGTTCGCCGATCTGCCGGCAGACCATGAACACGCCGCTGCCGGCCCGGTCGCGCAGGCGCACGACGCCACCGTTCAAAAGCCCATCCATCGCAGGACCGAAGCCCGCTTCGAAAAGGCTGTCGAAGGGCTGGCCCGGCGTGGCCGGCAGTCCCGCAAGGAGCGCCTGGCCTGGCCGGTTGACCGAAAGAACCTCGCCTTCGAGCGAGACCGAGAGGAGCCCGGCCGACAAGGTGTCGAGATATTCCGCCCGCGGATGAAATGCGAAGACAAAGCTTTTGGCGCTGGCCTGATACATGAGGCTGTTCTCAATCTGCGCCGCTGCCATGCGCACAAGCGCATGGGTGTGCTCCTGACGTGCCTCGTTCACGCAGGAGGCATCCAGCAGGCCGAGGATTTCGCCGGCCGAATTGAAGATTGGCGCGGCCATGCAGCTCAGATGCCCATGTGAAGCGAAATAGTGTTCGCGCCCGTAGATCGCCACGGGTGCGCCCGTCATGCCGGCGAGGCCGAGCGCATTTGTACCGCGTTCGCTCTCATTCCACGTGCTTCCGGGAATGATCGAGCGGCCGGCATCGCTGTCGGCGAAATGCTGGTCACTGATCGTGTCGAGCACGATCCCGTCGGCATCACCGAACGCGATCATGAAATTCGAGCCGGCAATCTGTGAGTAGAGCAGTTGCATCTCGGCAAGAGCAAGCAGGCGCATTACTGCATTGGCCTCGCGTCGGCGTTTGACTTCTGCAAATGCCAGTACGCTGCGGCGTGGCGTGCCCCGCGGATCGAGGTTGGCGTTACGGCAGCGTTGCCAGCTTTCGGCCACCATCGGCTGCAATGCGCCGACGGGAAAGCGATCGCCTTTTTCGAGAGCTAAGCGGGCGCGGTCCATTCCGGATAGATGCTGCATGTCTCCTCCTCATGCATCAAGCTGAACAGGCTACCAGCCCCGTGGGCTGGCGCAATGAACAGAAACTGGACAGCGTCGCTGCTGGATGCGTTCAGGCACTGTACGCCGCCGAGGGCACGATTTTCTGTCATGTGATTGATGTTTTTGACGATTTCCTTATGGCATAAGACTTGCTGCGTATCTTTCGACCGGAAGCAATCCCGGCAACGGAGGAGGCGAAGCATGAAAGCGCAAATTTTGACCAAATATGACGACAACCTGACGGCCGACCAGTGGGTCTCGCTGCAGGATGTTGCCGACCCCAAGATCACCAAATCGACCGACGTCATCGTCCGGATCGGCGGCGCAGGTGTCTGCCGTACCGATCTGCACATTATCGAAGGCATCTGGCGGCCGCACATGGACCCGAACGGCAATGCGTTGCTGCCGCTGATCATGGGGCACGAGAATGCCGGCTGGGTCGAGGCGATCGGCAAGGAGGTCGAGGGCATCAAGGTCGGCGATCCCGTCATCGTCCATCCGAAGATCTCGGGCGGCACCTGCCTTGCCTGCCGGCGCGGCTTCGATATGCATGGGCCCGGCAAGTTCCCCGGTCTCGATTGCAACGGCGGCTATTCCGAATATCTCTGCACTTCGGAGCGTAACATAGTTGCGCTGCCGAAGACGCTGGCGCCCAAGGAGGTGGCCCCTTATGCGGATGCCGGCCTCACCGCCTATCGCGCGGTCAAGAAGGCAACCCGGCACCTCCTGCCCGGCGAAGCCTGCGTCGTGATCGGTGCCGGCGGCCTTGGCCACATCGGAATCCAGTGCCTCAAGGCAATGTGTGCCGCCGACGTGATCGTCGTCGACAGATCGGATGCGTCGCTGGAGCTCGCCGGCAAGATCGGTGCCGACAGGCTCGTCAAGGCCGATAGGAACGAGGTTGAGGCCGTGCTGCAGCTGACCGGAGGCCAGGGTGCCGAGGCCGTGATCGACTTTGTCGGTGAGAAGGGTACGACAACCAAGGGCCTTGCCATGACCCGACCGATGGGAAGCTACTACGTCGTCGGCTATGGCGAGGACATACGCGTACCGACGGTCGATATGGTGATCACCGAGAAGAACATCATCGGCAACTTGGTCGGCACCTGGGCCGAACTGGTGGAGCTGATGGCACTGGCCGACCGCGGTCTCGTCGATCTGACCACGGTCGAATATCGGCTTGCGGATGCAAATCAAGCACTCAAGGATCTGCACAACGGCAAGATTCATGGCCGTGCGGTGCTTATTCCCTGACATATGCCGATCGGCCCGAGCGTTGCGCGGTCTCCTTGATCGGGCAACGCTTCGTGCTGAGGCTTGAGGACGATTGTTTGCCATAAGCATAATCTCGCGGGAGGAGAAATGATGATGTGTAGGGTCTTGACAGGACAGAGTTCGCAGCAATTTCGCAAGGTCAGTCGCTCGATCAGGATATCGGGACATTCCACCAGCGTGCGTCTCGAAGCCGCATTCTGGGAGGCGCTGGAAGAAATGGCGAAAATGGAGGGCCTTTCGACCTCCGGCCTCATATCCCAGCTTTATGCGGAGGCGCTTGAGATTTATGGCGGAATGTCCAATCTTGCCTCCGTTCTCAGGACAGTCTGCCTTCTCTATCAGGAGGAGCGTAGCCAGCGGGTTGCCGGCTCGCACCTCAGCTGAAGCAGAAGATCTGTAGCTATGTGATGAAAGCTGTCGGCCTTCTCGTTAGTCGACGTGTCAGTTGGTCTTCGCATCGACTTTGACGCGACCTTCGGCTATCCAGCGGGCGCCCAAAACCAGCGCTCCCATGCTGAACTCCTTGCCGTGGACAGCTACCATCTCCTCGGAAAGCCTTGCGATCTTTTCGAAAAACGCGTCCTTGCTCTTTTCCTCTGCGGTCACTTTTGTCTGCATCTTTTCCTCCCTTGTCATTACGACTATCAGTGCTTGAAGAGCTCATCCGGGAATGTGACGATCGCCACGCTACCAAGTGCATCTCCAATCGCCAGGTGGCGGCCGTTCGGCGACCACGTCAGTGCAGTCACAGGTCCACCGTCCTCACGGACAGCCAGTTCCTCGGGTGCACCAATGGGCGCAACAACAACCCTGCCATTCACATAGGCCGCCGCTGCCAACCTCCGCGTCGGGTGTGCCGCGACTGCGGCCACTAGGACAAAGCCGGCGCGGCCGGTGAAAAGCGCGCCCTGAAGCTTGTCGGAAAGCGAAGGCGTATCTGGCCGCCATCCGGCAATGCGATAGGCGCCTGATGCGAACAACGCATCGCATTCGGCACTCCAGCCTATCGTGCCGACAGGGCCGGGGAAGTTGGGCAATTCCAGATGACTTCCCGTCTCCCGGTCCACCAACAGGAGCCCGCCCTGTTGCATCCCGCAGCCCAGCCAGCCGCCATTCGGGCTCCATTCGAGTGTCAGCGGTCGATGCGGAAGGGCAAGATCGCCTATCGGCTCGCCGGGAGCCGATGCGGCATGGATGCGGAGGCCGTTGCCGCCGGCCATCGCTATCCATGCGCCGTCCCGGGAGATTGACAGCAATTCCATGGCCGCAGCACCGAGATCGATATTCGTGATCTCTTCGGCATCTCGCGCCTGCAGTCTCAAGCGGCCTCGCACGGTGACTGCGGTTAGTCCCGTGGACATGCAATGAGCGAAAGCCGAAATGGGACTTTGGTCTGCGAGCCGCTTTCCGGTGATCTCGCCGCCGCGGTTGATTTGCAGGAGCTCACCCTTGGCAGTCAACGCCAGAAAGCCGCCTTCCGGCCCTGCCGAAAGCTGCGTCGCCTCCTCTATGCGTGTGTTGATGAGCGGAGACGCCTTGCCCTCGCGCGGGCGGATCATGGCCTGGCCGTTATCAACGGTGATGCGTGCTTCCGGCGGCTCGTTGTCGGCAAGGCGCGCCAGCGCCACCGTCCCATCTGCAGCCGATATCGCCAGCAAGGTGCCGTCGCCGTTGAAGCATAGCCTGGTAACGGCCGCCCGCCGCTGCCACTGGCGTGCCAGAAGGTCGAACAGGCTCGGGCTGGGCGTTACATGCTGATCCATCTCATCCTCCCCTCGCCACGGCGATCAAATGATCGAGCGCTGCCACATCCTCCTCAGCCGCCTCGATTTCCCCTGCACATTCCGCCAGGGTCTCCCGCATCGCTGCAGCGCTCTCTTCGGTGTCATGCAATTCCTGCACCAGCTTGCGGTCTGCCGGATTCCGGTCAATCTCCAGTTCGAGTCGAAGCACCTCCATTTCGACGCCGGCGATTGCTTGCGAGACCTTCAGGGCCTTGGCGGTGAGTGACGAGACGATGGCAACGGCCTCAGCCCGACGTTTGGTCAGCGCAAACGCCTCTTGGTCCTGCTCGTTCGGCGCACTGTTCGAAGGGGTCATTTCTTTTGGCTCCGAGGCGATTTCCAGTCTTCGAGAACGGCCGGCAATGTCGCCAACTGGCTCCGGAACTGGTCTTCGCCCGTACTGACATAGCTGCGCAGCTGGTCCCATATGTCGACGCGTATCATCGTGTCGCCTGTCAGTTGCTCCATTTCCTTGATGCGAAACTGCCGCGATAGAGAGACACCGGAAAACACGAAATCCCGCAGCATGATTGCGTGCGTTTCTGCGAAGGCGTGGATCATCGGATGCGTGTGTGGCGTCACCCCGGTCATCGCCAATTCTTTGAGGATAAAATTTTGAAAGTGGTTCTGCATCAGAAGCTGACTTTCGCCGATAAAGCGCATGACGAAGACGAGATCGCGTTGCATCAACCCCGCGAGCTCGGTTGTCACATCGTCAAGGGATCCGAAACTGTCCCCGTCGCCGCTCATCATGTCACCCTGCAAAAGGAAAATCAGCCTCTCGATAGAGGAAAGAATAATTAAAGAATAAATTCTTGTCTACATCTGTTTTTATCTGCAAAGCAGCATAATATATTGATATTCATAACTATACATTTGTAAATTACGATCGTAAAATAATATTACACTCTCGAAGAATTATACGGCAACTAGCCCCAAAAGCGCGGAATTTTCGAATTGGCACGGCCGTTGCATTGTTTATCCCATAAGAAGCCATCGCGTTCACAGCGACGCTAGAAGAACGAAGGAGTGGGAGCGGCTTTGCACGCATCCGGTCGAGGAGGCCGGAATTCCTAGAGACCTTCGCCGTGATCCACTTGAGTGGCCGGACCCCGGATCGCGCCTTGGCGCGTCCTGTTGTCGTGCCGTTCCAATTTTCGCTTGCGGCGCCCGATGCGCCGTTCCGGCCGGGGCTATAGGGGCTTGCGGTTCAAACACAGTGGAGGCTGATGAAGATGTCGTCTTTGACGCTTAACAAGATCACCTCGCAGCGCGGTATTTCCGTTGGCGAGGCAACCAAGAAGATTTCCGATCTCGGTTGGAATCCCACCTATGTCCAGGAAGCGATGACTTTCCCGACAGACTACAAGATCACCAAGGCGCCACGCGATCCGATGAAGCAGGTGTTGCGCTCTTACTTCCCGATGCAGGAAGAAAAGGACAACCGCGTCTACGGAGCACTCGATGCAGCGCTGCGCGGCGACATGTTCCGAAATGTCGAGCCCCGCTGGGTCGAATGGATGAAGCTGTTTCTGGCGATCATTCCGTTCCCGGAAATCTCGGCTGCCCGCTCGATGGCCATGGTTGCCCGCCTCGCCCCCGGCGAAGACCTCAGAACCGGCTTCACCATGCAGATGGTTGACGAGTTTCGCCACTCGACGATCCAGATGAACCTGAAAAAGTGGTACATGGAGAACTACATAGATCCGGCTGGCTTCGACATCACCGAAGAGGCCTTCGGCAAATGCTATGCCACGACGATCGGCCGTCAGTTCGGCGAAGGCTTCATCACCGGCGATGTGATGACCTCGGCCTGCATGTACCTTACCGTTGTTGCTGAAACCGCCTTTACCAACACGCTGTTCGTGGCTATGCCGTCGGAAGCCGCCCGTAACGGCGACTATGCGCTGCCAACCGTGTTCCTGTCGGTGCAGTCGGACGAAAGCCGCCATATTGGCAACGGCCACTCGCTGCTGATGGCAGCCCTCAAGGAGCCGGAAAACCACCTGCTGCTGGAGCGCGACCTGCGCTACTCCTTCTGGCAGAACCACGCGATCGTTGATGCCGCCATTGGCACCTTCATCGAATACGGCACCACAAACCGCGACAAGAACAAGGAATCCTATGCGGAAATGTGGCACCGCTGGATCTTTGAGGACTACTACCGCACCTACATGCTGCCGCTCGAAAAATACGGCATCAAGGTTCACCACGACGACGTCCATGAAGCCTGGAACCGCATCACCAAAAAGCACTATGTCCACAAGGTGGCGCAGTTCTTCGCGGTGGGTTGGCCGGTCAACTTCTGGCGCATTGAAGCCCAGCGCGAGGCCGACTTCGAATGGTTCGAGCAGAAGTATCCGGGCTGGTATGCTGAATTCGGCGATTTCTGGAAGTGGTATGACAAGCTCAGTCATCGCGGTGAGAAGATCATCACCTTCAACGAGGAAACCGGCTACGTCTATCCGCATCGCTGCTGGAGCTGCCTCGTTCCCTGCCTGATCCGCGAGGACATGGTGGTCGACGAGATCGACGGCAAGCTACACACCTTCGCCCACGAGCTCGACCGTTGGACGGCCGTAGAAGCCTTCTCGGACGAATACCAGGGTCGCCCGACGCCGGCCATGGGCCGCTTCAGCGGCAAGCGCGAGTGGGAAACCCTTTACCATGGCTGGGATCTCGCCGACGCCATCAAGGATCTGAACTTCGTCCGCTCCGACGGCAAGACTCTGGTGCCGCAGCCGCACCTGCGTTTCGACGGCAAGGACATGTGGACCCTCGACGATGTCCGTGGCCACACGCTGATGTCGCCGCTGCAGATCCTGCGCGACATGTCGCTGGTAGATCGCGAGAAGCACGTCGCCGAATATCGCGCCGGCTTCACGATCACACCTTTCCACTGAGACAGAAAACCGCGGAGGCCGGCTCCGGCCTCCGCGACTTCAAAGAGGACCGGTCCCCAACGGGAACGCACGGGAATTGGGAGGTCGTGTAGATGGCTGAAGCTCTTAAGGCGCATCTGGAAGCACACAAGGTAAGGCTTGAGCCTGTCGGCGTCGAATTCGAAGTCGAACCGGGCGAGACGGTACTCAATGCAGCATTCCGCCAGGGCATCGCCCTGCCGCACGGCTGCAAGGAAGGCCAGTGTTCCGCTTGCAAATGCGTGCTGCTCGACGGCGAAGTCGACATGCTGAAATATTCGACATTCGCACTCAACGACATGGAGAAGGATACCGGGCATATCCTGCTTTGCCGTTCGCTGGCCTATTCCGACATGGAAGTCGAGCTGCTGAACTATGACGAAGAAGTGCTGTCGAAATCGATTGCGGTGAAGACGTTCAAGGGGCGCATTTCCCATGTCGAGAAACTGACCCACGATATCAGGGGCATCGAGATCGAACTCGCATCGCCGATAAAGTTCTGGGCGGGGCAATATGTCGACATCACGGTCACCACGGAAAAAGGGGAGACGATTACGCGCTCGTTCTCCATGGCAAATACGCCGAGCGAAACCCAGAAACTCTCCTTCATCATCAAAAAATACCCGGAAGGAAAATTCTCCGGCGAACTTGATGCCGGAGGCATCCGTGTCGGAGCCGACGTCACCGTCGTCGGACCCTACGGAACCTGCTTCCGACGCGAGAACCGGCAGGGACCCCTAGTGCTGGTCGGCGCCGGCTCCGGCATGTCGCCGGTCTGGTCCATTCTCAACGATCATCTTCAGAGCGGCGAAGATCGGCCGGTCTATTTCTTCTACGGCGCACGGACCGAACAAGACCTCTTCCATCGCGACAGGATAGACGAACTCGTCAGCAGTCATCCCGAAGTTACCTTCATCCCGGTTCTGTCGCATGCGCCGGAAGACGGCGGATGGAGCGGCGAACGCGGCTTCGTCCACCAGTCGGTCGATGCGAAGCTGAAGGAGTTGGCGGTGGACGGTGAAGGCGACGTCTACGCCTGCGGCCCCCCGCCGATGATCGATGCGCTGCAGCCCGTGCTGTTCATGAACGGCTTCGAGTCGGAGCGCATCTTCTTCGACAAATTCACAACTTCGTCCGGGGGAGGAACCCCGGGGCATTAGCCGTATGCGTCGTGCGTGCAGCGCGCTGCCGGGCTGGACGAAGAATGGGCAGCATCAGAGGAACTGCAACAAGGGAGTGAGAACTATGCCTGCAATGTCGAGTTCAGTCGGGTCAGGTGCAGCGGGATCGGCGATCTTTGCCGACTCGAATAGCCGCAAGTATCGCTATTTCGAACCGCGCGGTCAGCGCGCCACCCACTACGAGGACGTCACCGTCGACGTCCAGCCGGATCCGGAGCGCTATCTAATCCAGAACTGGATCATTTCCTTCGCGAACGGCAAGGGCGCGTATGTCAAGGACAACACCGCAGCACAGAGCTCCAACTGGCACGCCTACCGCGCGCCGGACCAGGAATGGGAACGCACCCACTACCAGCGTCAGTCCAAGATCGAGACCATGGTGCAGAGCGTCATCACCAACGCCCGCCGCGCCGGCGCACCAAAGGCCTTCGACAAGGTCTGGATCAAGATCCTGCAGGCGCATCTCGGCGCCTGGAAGCACGCCGAATTTGGCCTTGGCACATCGCTGATGCAGGCGCAGCGCTACGGCTATACGCAGATGATCAATAACGCGACGCTGACCAACTCGTCTTACAAGATGCGTCTCGCACAGGACAT
The DNA here is from genome assembly GCF_056397645.1 of Rhizobium sp. 05L429. NCBI lineage: Bacteria > Pseudomonadati > Pseudomonadota > Alphaproteobacteria > Hyphomicrobiales > Rhizobiaceae > Rhizobium > Rhizobium sp. 05L429. The sequence continues at coordinate 60,558 of NZ_JBFTNV010000030.1, forward strand.
CACGCTCTATCTCGCCGAGATCGGCATGGATATCGACGGCTGGGACGACATGCTGGGGAAGAAGCACTGGCTCGAGGACAGCGTCTGGCAGGGCACGCGCGAAGCCATCGAGACGATCATGGGCACGTCCGATTATCTCGAGCAGTATTTCGCCATCAACATCATCTTTGAACCGCTCGTCGGCGAACTGTTCCGCTCCGGCTTCCTGATGCAGGCCGCCGCCGCCAACCATGACTTCATCACCCCGCCGGTGATCTCTGCCGCCGAGGCCGACTACGAGCGCAACCTCGCCAACACCATAGACCTCGTCTACCTCCTGGCAAACGACGCCACCCATAGCGCAGCCAATCGCAAGCTGTTCCAGGGCTGGGTCGCCAAGCACGGCGCGCTCGCGGATAAGGCAGCCCTCGGCCTTCAGCCGATCTGGTCCATGCCCCATTCCAAGCCCGTCTCCTTCAGCGACGCGCATGTCCAATCCGGCGAACGCGTGAAGCAGATCCTCGGCGAGCTTGGCTTGTCCCGCTAAAACAAGGAGTTAACAGCATGTCTACTGTAGCACGCGACGCATCGCACAATAACATCTTCAAGTCGATGAAAGACATCACCTTCGAGCAGACGATCTCGCATCAGTGTGGGGTTACCATGAACGATTCGGTAGAGGCGCGCGCCATTGCCGAGTTCATGGGCAAGAAGCCTGGCGTCATCGTCACCTATGCCCCGGCGATGATCCGTATCGATGGCAACGGCAAGCTGATCTTCCGCATGGACGAAATCAGCGAATACCTCGGGCGCGAGATGACCGCCGAGATCTTCGAGGTCAACACATCCACGCACTATGGCCGCATGGTCCGCATTGACGACAATGAGGTCATCCTGTTCGGCGATATGGACGAGGTCTTCGAATACATCTGAGCGGATACGGAGGAGGGCGGCGCGGCGCATTCGCGGCGCGCCGGAAATTCAAATCACCGCAAGCGGAGAGAACCATGTACGTCACACCCGAAGGCAAGGAAGTATTCATCGTCGACGGCCACACCCACTTCTGGGATGGGAGCCCGGAAAACCAGCGCAATATCCACGGCAAGCAGTTCGTCGAATGTTTCTACGGCTATCACACCGCTCTCAGCCCCAAGGAGCAGCTGTGGGAAAAGAGCAAGTTCGAGAAGTACAGCGCCGACGATCTTTATCGCGACCTGTTCATTGACGGCCCGGATGATGTTGCCATTATCCAGTCCACATACCTCAAGGACTTTTACAAGAACGGCTTCAATACGATCGAGCGCAACTCCGAGGTCGCAAAGCGATATCCGGAGCGCTTCATCGTCAACGGTTCCTTCGATCCGCGCGACGGCGAGAAGGCCCTCGAATACATCCACTTCATGAAGGAGACCTACGATATCAAGGGCGTGAAGATGTACACGGCTGAGTGGAACGGCGCCTCCAAGGGCTGGAAGCTTAACGATCCCAACGCCTACAAGTGTTTCGAGCTGTGTGAAAAGCTCGGCATCAAGAATATCCATGTTCATAAGGGACCAACGATCATCCCGCTCAGCAAGGATGCCTTCGACGTTCATGATGTCGATTATGCTGCCACGGACTTCCAGAATCTCAACTGGATCGTCGAACACTGCGGCCTGCCGCGTCTGGACGATTTCTGCTGGATCGCCGTGCAGGAAACCAATGTCTATGGCGGCCTGGCAGTTGCCTTGCCATTCATTCATTCCCGGCCGCGTTACTTCGCCGAAGTTATCTCCGAACTGCTGTTCTGGGCCGGCCCGGAAAAGATCTTGTTCGGATCGGACTATGCCATCTGGACGCCGCGTTGGCTCGTTGAGAAGTTCTGGGCCTTCGAACTTCCGGAGGACATTGCCAAGGAGCGCGGCGTCCAGCTGACGCCAGAGATCAAGGAGAAGATCCTCGGCCTCAACGCCGCCCGCATTTACAATATCGACATCGCGGCGAAGAAGGCGGCATTCGCCAATTCGCCATTCAGCATCGCTGCGGAGTGAGCGAAATGACCTCCACCATTCCGTCAGAAAGCCGCCAGGGGGAACTCTGGCGGCGCCTTAAAGCGGTCGACGATCCCGAACTCGACGAGCCCGTCACCGAGATGGGCTTCGTCGAGCGCGCGGACATCGCGGCTGATGGCAGCGTCGAGGTCGGTTTTCGCCTGCCGACCTACTGGTGCTCGCCGAATTTCGCCTTCCTTATGCTCGATGATATCAGAACGGCGCTTGATGATCTCTCGTGGTCGCCAGCCTATCATATCACGTTGCATGACCATATGTTCGCCGAAGAGGTGAACAAGGGGATCGCCGAGGGCCGCAGCTTCGCCGACATCTTCGGTTCGCTTGCCGAGGAAACCGACATGGAGGCGCTGCGGGAAAAGTTCCGGCAGAAGGCCTTCAAACGGCGGCAGGAGGCGGTGATCCTCGATTTTCGCGCCATGGGCATCGGCGACAGCGAAGTCGCCCGAATGACGCTCGGCGCGTTCGATGCGATCGAAATTGCCGACGGGGAGGTCGGCAAGCGTAGGGCGCGATATCGTCAGGCACTGGTTCGGCGTCTGCCTGAACTCGTTCCACAGGAGCCCGTCATCGTCACCTACGATGGTCAACGGGTTTTCGCCGAAGACCTGCCGGCCTATCTCGCGGAGCTTCGCAGCGTCCGTATCAACATGGAGTTCAACGGCGCGCTCTGCCGGGGACTGAAGATGACCCGTTACAAGGAAATGGAAATCGTCGAGGGCGAGCCGACGCTCGTCGACTTCATCATGAACCGGGTACCGGCACCGGCGGCGCACTAACTGAACCATCAAAACGGCCTTCCAGCATAAGGCCCCAAATCAACAAACCGCCCGTCAGGCGGAAGGAGGAGTCATGTCCAAATTGATGTTGCACAATTCCGATGCGCGGCGGTCGCTTGCCCGCGGCGTCGCCAGGCTGGCCGCCGCCGTCGAGCCGACGCTCGGCCCGAGGGGCATGAACGCCATGATCGACCGGCCGCTCGGGACACCCATGGTCACCCGCGACGGTGTCTCGATCGCCTCGGAGATCGAATTGCCTGACCGCTTCGAGAATATGGGCGCCCAGGTCGTCCGGGAGGTCTCGATGCAGACCAACGAGGTGGCCGGCGACGGCACGACCACGGCGATCGTGCTTGCCAATGCGCTGGTGCAGAAGGGCATCGAGGCAAATGAGCGCGGCGCCAAGTCCGTCGATCTCTGCAAGGGCATAGATTTGGCCGTCGACAAGATCGTCGAAGCGCTGAAGGCCAAAGCCAAGCCCGCCAAGGGCAATGGCGTGCTGAGGGCTGTCGCGAATATCGCCGCGACCGATCCGAAGCTCGGCGCGCTGGTTGCTGAGGCCTACGAGCGGGTGGGCTCCGACGGCATCATCACCACCGATTTCAGCGTCACCACCGAGACCACGCTTGACGTGGTGGAGGGCATGTCCTTCGAGCGCGGCTATCTCTCTCACCACATGGTGACCAACCAGGAGAAAATGGAAGCCGTTCTCGAGCGGCCGCTGATTCTGATGACGGACCTGAAGATCCGCGAGCCCTCCGCGATAGGATCCCTGCGTCGGATTGCGAGCCAGGCAGATCGGCCGCTCCTGATTGTTGCCGAAGAAGTTTCTCCCGATGTCGTGGTGACATTGCTCGGCAAGGAAGGCCCTGGAAAATACCTTATCGTTCATCCGCCGGAATACGGCCATTGGCGCAAGGCGATGATGGAGGATCTGGCCATCTTGACCGGCGGCCGGGTTATCGCCCGGGATCTGGGTGGCCAGATCGAGGACGTAACGCTCGAGGATCTCGGTTCGGCGGAAAGGGTCATCACCAGCGCGACCTATACGACCATCGTTCGCGGCGGTGGGGATCACGCGGCCATCGTCGCGCGTCGGGCACAGGTGCAGCGACAATATGAAATGGCGCCGCCGAATATCGAGCAGGATAAGCTTCGTGAACGTCTCGCCAAGCTCTCGGGTGGTACCGCAGTCATATACGCCGGCGGTGTGACGCCGGTGGAGCAGAAGCGCACGATCCAGCTTATCGAGGATTCCCTGCATGCCGTGCGGGCGGCTGCGGAGGAAGGTGTCGTTGCAGGTGGCGGCTCGGCTCTGGCGCAGATTGCGCCGGTGCTCGACAGCGTGTTCGCAAGTGTCGATCACGATGTTGCGGAAGGCGTGCGCCTCGTTCGCTCGGTGCTCACCCGTCCGCTCTGGCGGATTGCAACCAATGCCGGTGGCGATCCGGATGCGATCATTTCCGAGGTCACCCGCGTCAACAGTGGCCACGGTTACAATGCCGCAACGGGGACCTATCAGAACATGATCGAGGCGGGTATCATCGACCCGGTGCGCGTGACCTATACCGCGCTGCGCAACGCCGCATCCGTTGCCAAGCTGATACTGACGACCGAAACACTGATTGGCGATCTTGCCGAGAACGAGGTTGATCCGACCGAGGGGCCGGCGCTCGGCGGCGGCGCGGAGAAACTCGGGCGACCATAGTCGCTATATCGACGCGCTTGCGGCCGTAACATCCGCGTGGCCGCTGATGTTACGGTCCGCGGTTCCTTTCCCTCGCGGATGGGGCGTTGCGCCGGATGAAGGGGGCCTACACGGGCGTGGGCCTCCTCACAGCGCAGCATTTCAAACAAAGCTGCGTTTTATGCCGAACTGCTCCAGTTTCCGATAGAGCGTCGGCCGGGATATGCCGAGCCTCAGAGCGACCTTGCTGAGATTGCCGTGCTCAGCGGCGAGCGCATTCTTGATGGCCTGATGCTCCGCATCTTCGAAGCTTACGATCGGCATCGGACCCGGCACTTGCGACGCGCTTGCTGGAACATGCCGTTCGACGATTTCTACCGGTAAATCTTCCACGCCGACAAAGCTGTGGCGCGAAAGGATATGCAGCCTCTCGACGAGATTCCTTAACTCGCGAACGTTGCCGGGCCAGCGGTAAGCAAGCAGGCTATCGAGCGCCTCGTTTGAAAAGTGCAGCGGCACAACGTTCTTTCGTGTGGCCATCTTCTCGTTGAAATGGGCAATCAGCAGCAGGCTGTCGCCGCCACGGTCGCGGAGCGGTGGCACCTGGATCGAGACCGTGCTTATCCGATAGTATAGGTCGCGGCGAAAGCGACCTGCCTCGACTTCCCGTCTCAGATTTCGGTTGGTGGATGCGACAAGCCGCACATTCACCGGTCGCGCGCGGCTTTCGCCCAGCCGGCTCACGGTGCGTTCCTCCAGGACGCGCAGCAGGTAGGGCTGGATGTCGAGCGGCATTTCGCCGATTTCATCGAGGCTCAGCACGCCGTCATTGGCAAGCTCGAACACGCCGGGCTTGCCTTCCCTCGTGGCGCCGGTGAACGCGCCGCTGACATGACCGAAAAGCTCGCTGCCGAAGAGGTCCTTGGTAACGGCGCCGCAATTGAGCGCGATAAACGGGCTTCCGGCCTGTTTCTGATTGCCGGCGTGGATCAGCCGGGCGAACAGTTCCTTGCCGACACCGGTCTCACCCTCGATCAGCAGAGAAGTGACCTCCTCCGTCTCCGCCACGCGGCAGGCGATGTCGACCGCTGCCTTCAGCCCTTCGCTTTCGCCGACGATCGCTGCACGTTCTTCCTGCAGCCTGAGGGAGGAGCGGCGTCCGATGGAAACCAGGTGGTTGCTTTGTTTCGGGAATACTAGCGCCGCACCCCGAACCGCTCCGTCGAGCTCCAGCGGCGAGACATGACAGGACTGCATGTCCTCGGGAAGGGCGGTAGCGACGCTGTCGAGGAAGCCGGAGTTGCTGAGCTCCGGCAACCGACAGCTTCGGTTGCCCCGGCGCAGCGTGTCGCCGAAGCGCTTCCGTTCCGCCAGCGGCACATTGTTGCTGTAGATTGCCCGGCCGTGGCGATCGACGATCATCACACCATCACTCGACCGATAGTTGCTCGCCGAGGCGATGAAGGCCTCCAGCAGGCGCATGCGCTGCTCGTTTTGGGAGTCGGACAGTGTTCGCTCGATCTCGCGGGCGGCGGCTGTCACCAACGCCATATTGTGTGGCCGGAAGATATCCGGATGGCCGGAGAGATCCACCACGCCGATGATCTTGCCGTCGAACGGGTCGCGGATGGGCGCGCCTGCGCATGTCCAGGTCTTGATGCCGGCACAGAAATGCTCTGCCGCATGAACGAAAACAGGCTCGCCGGTCCACAGCGCCGTGCCGATGCCATTGGTGCCGACAACGTCCTCGGTCCATTTGCCGCCGACACCGAGATGGATGTCCATGCCGTTATAGATCGTCCGCCTGTCACCGATGGCATCGATCAAAACGCCTTCGCTATCCGCCAGCACCAGCATGGCGCCCGTGCCGTCCAGCAGCCGGCCGATCGCCGAAAACGGCTGCTTCGCCGCCTCCAGCAGCTCGGAGCTGCCTCTCGCTAGAGCTTCCACGGCATCGCGGTCGGTTTCAAGTGGAGCTTCGTTGCACTGGGCATTGATGCCGCCATCAGCGCATCGATACCAGGAATCGTGGATGGCCGAGCGCACGGGCAGCGATCGGCGCGATGGCTCCGAGCGCCCCTCCAGCAGCGTTTCCCATGCCTTCATCGTCTCGACTTCGTCGTAAGCCTGGTAGAGGGCTACTTCGTTTGCCATGCGGCTGCCGACCTGCTGCGCTCGGTTCGGAAGGATGTCCTCGGGCGTAAATGAATTTTGTCTCATCAACTGTCACCTTCCTCGCTCGAAATTCTGGACATCAGACACTAAAATGCTGGCGGTCTTCAGCGCCTGCAGCCGTCACGTCGCGCGAGGAATGTCGAGTCTCTGGCCTATATCGGTCGCCAGATCAGTCTGCGTGTAGGATGGCCCCAAAAGCACGCCGTCGATATCGCTGAGCATATCGATTATTGCGTCTTCGAGCGGCGCAATGAAGCCATTGGCCTTTGTCGCCAGCCGGAAAATCCTGACGCCACGCGCTTCACGGATCTCTCCGAAATATTGCAGCTGCCGTCCTGTCCCGTCATCGACGACGATGACGCGGCCGTTGGTCGTCACGCGGATTTTCGGCTCCGGTTCCCGCACGGGCCTGGTGCTGTCGCCTATATGAATGATCAGGCCTTCCGCCCGGGGCACCGGCTTGGGCTTTTTCGATTCCGAATAGCGCCCACCGCTGAACTGGTCGGCCAACCGGGTGATCACGCCACGGTTCTCCTCGATCAGCCTTTTGACTTGCACGTCCTCCCGACGCGGTCCGTCCTGCTTCGAAAATATCTCGACCATGAATCCTCCCAGATCATGTCAGAGCGGACTATGCACCATCTTTCGACAAAAGCGTAGCACAACCCGCAGATACGAGGCAGGAAGTATAAGGCAGCAGAATTGAACTGGGTGGTATCCCGCTATTGCAGAAACACTATTCGTACCACGGTCTCTTGTGGAACTGTGCTCCCATCAAATGTAAGCTCACCGTATGCAGTTTGACAACCAACATAGACAACCTGACGAAGTCTGAAACCGTTCCCATCGCCACGATCGAAAGCGGCGTTCCCTTGCTCGTCATGGCTCGCGATATCATCGCCGACTTCCATCTTGTGATCCGGTGCAAGGCAGAAAATGAGCTCACGCCGTGGATCGACCGCGCCCGTGACAGCCTGGTTTCCTCGTTTGGCAATGGAGTGGCGAAAGACATACAGGCTGTCCGGGCAGCGATCGTCTCACCGTGGTCCAACGGACAAACCGAGGGGCAGATCACCAAGCTCAAGCTGGTGAAGCGCCAGATGCACGGTCGCGGGAAGCTTGATCTTCTTCAAGCCCGCCTGATCGGTGCGACATGAGAGAATTGCACCAAACCTGCGTCAGACAATATTCCACGCCGAAACACACCAGCGCCTACGCCGTGGTCAACCAATCCCATGCTCGGTGCGGCAATACAGTGCAGCTGGGCAGCTCAAAAGAAATCCGAGAAAGCGCGTGGTTTTCATCGCGCATCCTACCGCTCCATTATCAAGGGCGTTGTGCTGACCTTACCTCGGAAACAAAGAAGCCACCGAGGGGTGTCGGCGGCTTCTCAGGAGAAAGTGGGTGAAGGGCTCACTCTCGAACGAAATGATGCCCTTCTGCTGAGTTTGCAGCATCAGCAAAAGGAGCTAACCACGGCAACAGTCACCAGTCGCGTGAAAAAGGCGTGACAGGGGCAGAGGCCCGATCCCTCGTGCTGACCGGGCCTCCCCATTGCCACCTCGTCAAAGCTGAGCATGGCGGTGGGCCACGTACCTTGATCATAATTCGTCGTCAATCACTGGCCGCTGTTCGGGCGGCTTTCGCATGGGCATAGCATTCGCGTTGGAAGGGCAGGGCATAAAAAGGATGTCGGACGATATGAGCAACAACAGCGATGCACGCCGGCCTGTACAGATGCCATCACTGCCCAGCTCGGCTCTGCATCGCAGCTTCCGTCATCTTCTGGCTGTGATTAACGTGTCCTGACCCTAGACGGGTTTCTTGCTTGTCAAGCAGACACATATAGGCCGCCTGAGCTGGTTCGGGAAATTTGAACAGCGGGGATAAGTGGAATTTCTGCCTGGCTTCGGCTTAAATGCCAGGAACAGGAGATACCATGACGAAATGACCGCGCGGGAACCATAGCCCGGCTGTCCGCTAAACGTTATGGATCGAGCGCACGTCGATTGGCAATCGAGATCAGATCCTTGAAGTGAACGAGAATCTTACCTTCGCGACTGGCGTCCTCCACTTCCCAGCCGAATTTCCATGCATCGTGACGTGCAAGCCAATCTCCGAGAGCGCTGGTATCACCACTAGGCATCCTATGGGCCGCGAGGTATGGGTTCTCGTGAACCTTCAGTCCAAGCACCCGCCCCCTTGAGCCTGCTTCCTGCAAATCTATCAATTCTTCGATTGTCATAATGCGCCCCCACGGTGTCGGCGACGGTAGCATCGTAGCTGGCGCATGCAAGTGAATGCTAAAATATGGGTTAACTTGGCACAGTTGCGGGGGGGGGGGTGACCGCTCCTGGCTACTGTTCGTCCTATCTGCAGGACGACAGACCGCCGCATTCATATGCATGCCGGACTGGTAGGCCTAGCGCCGCGTCCGGCGATTTCTGACTCACTGAAATCAACGTTTGTCGACTCTTATCGGCAAAGATCATCATATTGATTTTGAGATGTAATTTAAAACCTCGGGAGGTCGTGGCCAGCGCCGATTATGACCCAAAGCGCTAAGGCCTTCCACTGGGACCCTCGGCGACTTTCGAATCCGTAGCGGACGAATACCCAGTGTGGAGAAGGTCGCCGATCTGCGAGGAGTACGATGCTCCAGAAGGTATTCGGTGGCCCGCCCGATCAACTACCGGCTTTGTCCCGCTTTCGTGCATTTGAAGGCGTCTCGCCGACGCGTAATCCCACAACTCATGCTCCAGAAGAGATCGCGATCGCCAATCCGTCGCCACGTGGATCATGCGCGCCGGTCGCCATGCCATCCTCGTCGATAGTGATGGCGCCGGCCTGCCCCGCAAGCGGACTCTGCGCCTCGATCGGTGATAGTACATGGCCTCGTGCGGCCAGTTCGGCAAGAACCGCTTCGCCGGCATCTCCTTCCAGTTTCAGGCTGTCGCGGCTGTCAGAAAAGGTCTTGCCGAGAAGGAACCGCGGGCCGGCGAGTGCTGCTGCCGGCTGTTCGCCAAAATCGATCAGCCGGGTCAGTAGCATCGCCAGTGTCTGCGGTTGGCCGTCGGCGCCCTGCGTGCCATAGAGCAGGGCGGGCCTGCCGTTGCGCAGACCGAGGCCGGGGTTCAATGTATAGAAAGGCCGTTTGCCGGGGGCGATGCCATTGACATGCTTGAGATCTGGCGAAAAGGCTGCACCACGGTTCTGCCAGAGAATGCCCGTATCGCCGACGACCACGCCGCTGCCCCAGTCGAAATAGGTGCTCTGCAAGACGCTGACGCTGCCGCCCTCGGCATCGGTTGCGGCGAAGAATACCGTATCGCCATTGCGAAAGGGTGCCGGCCATTCGAGCGCTCGTGCGGGATCGATGGATGCCGCCGCCAGTGCAAGATGCCGCATGCTCAGCCATTCCTCCACCGGCTGCGGCGCGACATCGGGGTCGGCAATGTCGCCGCGGTCGAGGAAGGCGCGTTTGACGGCTTCTACGCAGAGATGCAGATGGTCGGCGCTGCCGGCTGAATAGGCGGCGAGATCGAAATGGGCGAGAATGCCCATGATCGCAAGTGTCGACAGGCCCTGTGTTGGCGGTGGCGGCGCAAGCAGCTCGAAATTGCGATAGGAGAGACTGATGGGCGCGACCTCGCGCGTGCGGGTGGCCTTGAGATCATGGCTGGTCAGGGGAGAGCCGGCAGCCTGCAGCCCCGCAGCAATCCTCGCGCCGAGTTCGCCCTCGTAGAAGGAGCGTGGTCCATCGTGGGCAATCAGCGAAAGCGACCGTGCCAAGTTCTCCTGCCGGAACAGGCTGCCTGTTTTCCGCGTTGCGTCGTTCGGCATGAAAAGGGCGGCAAAACCGGGCCAGTTGGCGGCTTCCGCCTGCCGGAAGGCAAGCCAGAAACTTTGCGAGCGTGTGATCGGAAAGCCCTCTTTCGCATGACGGATCGCATCGGCAAGCAAGACAGGAAAATCGATCCTTCCGCCCCAGTGCCGCGCGGAATAGTCATGCGCGTGCTGCCAGGCATCGACGGCGCAGGCCGAGGTCAGCGCGGAAAGCGGTCCGCGCAGCGGAATGCGTCCGTCGAAATCCGGCAATTCTCGTGCCGCTTGGCCGATGCCGAGAAAACATGTTTTCCGCCCGCTGCGATCGGCAACGATCCAGACGGAGTCGCCGCCGAGCCCGCAGAAATGCGGATAGACGACGGCAATCGTGCTGCCGATGGCGATCGCAGCTTCCAGCGCGTTGCCGCCGCTCCGCAGGATTACCGCGCCCGCCTCGCTCGCCAGAGTATGCGGAGACGTCACCATGCCGCCGCGTCCGACCGCCTGTTTTGTGGAGTTCCGGTTTTCCGCTGTCACCAAGCTCAAATCCCGACCCGTCTATGGTCTGTAAAGCGCACGATAGGTCCGATAGCCCTTAGCATAAATCGCCGCATTGTCAGGATTGGGTACGATCCTTTCACCTTGGCCGACAAAGGCGGTCACGCCGGACCAATCCTCGGTCAGTCCGGCGCCGATTGCCGCCGCCCAGGCGACGCCGAGGCAGGAGCCGGGATGGCCAGTGAGGCCCTGCAGCGGCTGCTGGAGCACATCGGAAACGATCTGCATCCATATCCGGCTCTGTGAACCCCCGTCTGAAACGATGAAACGCGTCGTCGGATGGCCGATGTCGTTCAGCACGTCGATATGATGACGCAGCGCATAGGCGTAGGCTTCCAGCATCGCCCGCCAGAGATGGCCGATATGATGCGACAGCGTCAGTCCTTCGATCAGCCCGCGCGCGCCGGCATCGTGGATAGGCGTCTTTTCGCCGAGAAAATAGGGCAGGATCGTTAGCCCGTCCGCGCCAGGGCCGCATCCCGCGGCCAGCCGGTCGAGATAGCGGTGCATGGATATTCCCTCCGTCTTCGCCGCGATCTCCTCGCGTCCGGCGAAGGTGCTAATGAACCAGTTAAGCGCCGAGCCGCCGGTCGACATGCAGCCGTTCGGCATATAGAGCCCCGGAACCAGGTGATAGTCGAGGAACATGCGTGGATCCGGTCGCACGACATTGGTCGCCGTCAGGATATCCACCGCGCCCCCGAATTTCAGCAGCACGTCGCCCGCCTTGTTGATCCCCGCGCCGAAGGCCGACGCGATCATGTCGGCCGCCCCGCCGATGACGGGCGTTCCGGGTGCGAGCCCCGTCACCTTGGCAGCTTCGTCCGTCACAGCGCCAAGAATCTTATGCGATACGGCCTTCCCAGGAATGGCGTCCCGCCGAATTCTGGCGAGCCGGATCAACTCGTCGTCGAGCATGTCGGTATTGATATCAACAAAACCCGCTTCAAGCGCCCAGTTCTGCTCGATGGCCCTCTCGCCGGTCAGTTTCCAGTTGATGAAATCGTAGGACCCCATGACCGTGGCAATACGCTCGAAAACAGCAGGCTCGTGCCGGGCGATCCAGCGAAGCTTCGCTGTCACCAGCTGCTGATTGATGCCGTTTCCCGCTCTGGCGAGAAAATCCGCCTCATCCCACTCGGCCCTAAGTTCCTCGACCTCCTCGCCGCAACGCCCGTCACTCTGCTGGATGCTGGGCCTCAGCACCCAGCCGGCGTCGTCAAGCAGCACGACGGCCGGCAGCATGCCGGTCACGCCAATGGCCGAGATTTGCCCGGCCTCAATCCCGCTGGTTGCAATCAGTTCCCTGGTGATCTTGCAGACATTCGCCCACCATTCGGCCGGGTCTTCCTCTGCCCAGCCATGCTGAGGCGAAAGAAGCGTCGAAGGCCGCGAGGTGAGCCCGAGCACGCGGTTCGGCAGCTCGATCAAGATGCCGATGGTGGAGGTGGTGCCGATATCGAGACCGAGCGTGATGGACATGGCGGCTCCTGTCGTTCAGCGCAGCGTTTCGACGATCTCCATGAAGCGCTTTACCCGGTCGCTGTCGACAGGGTTCCACGTATTGCCGTCAACCTTGAAATGCGTGCCGATGATGACGCCGCTGGCAACGCTCAATATATCGCGCACATTGTCTTTATTGACGCCGGTATTGGCAAAGACGGGAACATCCTTGGCCGTCTCGCAAACGCGCCTGAGGTCCGATTGATCGACGGCTTGTCCAGTCAGTGGTCCCGAAACCAGGATGGCATCGGCGAGCGACGAGAACACGGCGCTCTTCGCCCTGAGTTCAATCGGTCGCTGGTCCAGCGAATGGGCAAATTCGGCGTTAATGTTGAAGAGCATCTTCATGTCATCGCGGCCGAGGCTATGTCGCAGCCGTGCCGCCTTGGCGCAATCCGGCTGCCAGATGCCCATGTCTGATGCGAAAACGCCGGTGAAGATCTCGCGAACGAAGCTCGCGCCCGTCACTGCCCCGATCGCAACGCTTGCAGAGGGGTCCCAGAGATAATTGACGCCGAACGGCACGGTCAGATGCGGCTTCACCCGCTCGACGATCGAGGTCATCGCCGCCAGCCCTTCCGGCGGTGCCTGGAAGACGTAGGGCCGGTCATTCTCGTTGCCGAACATGATGGCGTCGACACCGCCCGCCTGCAGCTTCTCGATATCGGACAGAACGTCGTAGACGAGCTTGTTCAGCCCGCCGGCGGCATTATAGGCGGGCGAGCCGGGCAGGGCGCCGATATGCGCCATGGCGATGACCGCCTTCTTCTTGACGCCGAAAAAATCGAAAATCATGCGGAAACTCCCTGAAGCCGAATCTGTGGGACGTGCATCCGTGGGGTGGATGCGGGAAGGGCACATCAAAGCAGCGGCTGCTCCTCGGGCGCGATACGCACCTCGACGCCGGCGGCGGCGAGCGCATCGGCAAGGTCGGCCGGTGGCATGGCGTCGGTGATCAGCATGTCGAATTGCTGCAGCGGCGCGATATGCACCAGCGACATACGCTTGAACTTGGTAGAATCGCAAAGCACCACCTTTTGCGTGGCGCGGCGCAAGTAGACCCGCTTCATGTCGGTGTCCTCGAAGGAATAGTCGTAGATTCCCTGCGCTGTGATCCCCGACACGCCGACGAAGGCGATGTCGAACCAGAGTTCCTCGAATTGAGAAACGGCCGACTGGCTACTGATCGCCATCTCCTCGCCACGCATGCGCCCGCCGGGCAGGTAAACCTCGCCAAAGCCGGTCCCTAGCTGCACTGCGTTGCGCACGCTGTTGGTGAAGATCTTCGTATGCGGCTGGTTGATCAGCAGGCCGGAAAGCAGATAGGTCGTGGTGCCGACGTCGAGCGCCAGGGTGCGCGCGCCGGCGGCAATGCCTGCCGCGGCCATCGCAATGGTCCGCTTCGAGCCGGCATTGCGCGTCAGCCGGGATTCGAAAGTCGGTTCCTCGCGGTCCACAGCCTCACTGGCGATCGGCTCGAAAGTCTTGCCGCTACGCACTGCGCCGCCGTGGGTGCGCACCAGTCTGCCGTCCTTTTCGAGTTCGATCAGGTCGCGGCGGACAGTCATTTCCGAAACGGCAAGCTGGGAGGCGACGTCACTGACGGAGACCGCGCCCTTGCGCGCCAGTGTCTCCAGGATGCGTGCATGCCGCACCTGGGCCAGAACTTTCGGTTTTTCCGCTGTCGCGACCATCTGATGTTCTGCGTCCATGATGCCGTTATTATCCTCCCGCGATCGCAACTCGTGGCTACGATTGTCTGATTGTTGCTTCCTGTGTATCGAATAATACGAACAAATTCAAACACAAATTTTTCTTGTTGTGTGGGATTTTGTTGATATATGATCGATGGTGTTTCCATTCCATGAGGGCGGGCAATGCAGTCTCCGAGCTTTCCAGAACTGTCCGGTAAGCGTGCGATCGTAACAGGCGGGGCGACAGGGATCGGGCGTGCAATTGCGACCGCTCTCTCTCGCCAGTCTATCCAGGTGGCGATCTGCGACATCAACCTGGCTGCGGCCGAACGGACGGCGGCCGAGATCGGCAACGGTGCCACCGCGCATGCGATCGACGTTCGCAGGCGCACCTCTGTCGAGGCGACCTTTTCCGAGGTGGTCGAGAGGACGGGCGGCTATGATATCCTCTGCGCCAATGCCGGTGTCTCCACTATGCAACACGCGCTGGAACTGACCGACGAGGAATGGGACTATAATTTCGACGTCAACATTCGCGGCATCTTCCTGACCAATCAGATTGCCGCCCGCCGCTTCACGGGCATGGGCACCGGTGTCATCGTCAACACCGCGTCACTTGCCGCAAAGATCGGCGCGCCGCTGCTGGCGCATTATTCCGCCAGCAAGTTTGCCGTGCTCGGCTGGACGCAGGCGCTCGCCCGCGAGCTTGCAGCTTCGGGCATTCGCGTCAACGCCGTCTGCCCGGGCTTCGTCAAGACTGGCATGCAGGAACGCGAGATTGCCTGGGAGGCGAGCCTGCGCGGCGTCACGCCCGAACGCGTCGTTGCGGATTATATCGCCCAGACGCCGCTCGGCCGGCTGGAAACGCCTGAGGACGTCGCCGATGTCGTCGTTTTCCTCTGCTCTAATTCGGCTCGCTTCATGACCGGGCAGGGCGTCAACGTCACCGGCGGGGTCTACACCACCTGATCCGTCCAGGATCTGCGACAGGCCTCCCGTTCAGCAAGGAAAAAGCATGGCTGAAATCGTCTTCGACCGAATCAGCAAAAGCTATGGCGATGGCTATGCGGCGATCCGCAACCTGAACATGACTATCCGCGACGGCGAATTCCTGGTTCTCGTCGGCCCCTCCGGCTGTGGCAAGTCGACGGCACTGCGCATGATCGCCGGCCTCGAAGAGGTCACCGATGGTCGCCTGACGATCAACGGCGTGGTCGTTAACGACCTCGCTCCGCGCGATCGTGATATCGCCATGGTCTTCCAGTCCTACGCGCTTTACCCGCATCTGACGGTCGCCGAGAATATCGGCTTCGGCCTTCGCGTCCGTGGCCTCGACAAGGCCGACATTGCCCGCAAGGTGCAGGAGACGGCGAAGCTCCTGGAACTCGAGGACTATCTCGCCCGCAGGCCCGCCCAGCTCTCCGGCGGCCAGCGCCAGCGTGTCGCCATGGGCCGGGCGCTCGCCCGCAGCCCTCATGCTTTCCTGATGGATGAGCCGCTTTCGAACCTTGATGCCCGTCTGCGCAGTCAGATGCGCGCCGAAATCGCCCGCATGCAGAAGATGTCGGGCATCACCACAGTCTATGTCACCCATGACCAGGTCGAAGCCATGACCATGGGCGATCGCGTCGCCGTCATGAAAAGCGGCCTCCTGCAGCAACTCGGCATGCCGCGCAGCCTCTATGATCAACCGGCCAATCTCTTCGTCGCAAGTTTCATGGGCTCGCCGGCGATGAACCTGCTGGCGGCCGATCTCGTCACGACGGAAAATGGACCCGAAGCCCGCTTCGGCCGAACCTCCATCCTTTTCTCGGGCGACGTGCTTGCCGAGCGGCCGCGGATCGCCTCCGCTGCAGGCCGTGCTGTCGTACTCGGCATCCGACCGGAAGCCTTCCAGCCGATCGATACCGGTGGTTTGGCCGGAACTGTCGCCATTGTAGAGGATCTTGGCGCCAACCTGCTCATCCATGTCGATGTCGAGGCGGCCGACCGGCTGAAATCGCTGTCGGCGGAGGAGGATGACGTGGCATTGTCTGCCCCGCGCCTGCGCGTCATTGTTGACGGCACCAAACGCGTGAAGATCGGCGAGCGCCTGTCGCTTGCCGCCGACCCCGCCCGCATCCATGTCTTCGATGCCGCGACGGAAGCGGCCATTCGCGGCTGAGGCGTGTCTCTTTAACGCGCGTCGCGCCGAATCGGACTCATACGACGCGCTTTAGATCTTTGTTTTTATGCATGTCGTTGTCCCAAAACCGCTGCGCTTTTGGGCGACATGCATTAGTGAATGCCCTTCGTCAGGCCTTGCACGAAATAGCGGTTGAGGAAGAGCACGATCAGCACGATCGGGATCGTCGAAAAATGCGCCAGTGCGCCGAGCGTGCCCCAGGTGATGTCCTTCGTTCCATAGGCTGAAAGCAGCGCCACCGAGATCGGCTTGGAATCGAGCCGGGTGAGGAACATCGGGTAGAGGAAGTCGTTCCAGGAAAACATCAGGCAGAACAACGTGGAGGCGACGACCCCTGAGCGCACCGCCGGCAGCGCCACGCGCCAGAAGGAGCCGAACAGCGTGCAGCCATCCGTCAGCGCTGCCTCTTCCAGCTCTTTCGGCAGGCTGCGGAAATAGGAAAACATCATCCAGGTGACGAAGGACGAATTCAGCATCGCGTTGATGAGGACGACGGCGACCCAGCTGCCGAGCAGGCCGATGTCGCGCATCATCAGGTAGAAGGGGATGAGTGCTGCCACCGCCGGCACCATGCGGATCGCCATGAAGAAATATGCAACGGCAATGGCGTAGCGGCTGGTCGAACGCGCCAGCGCATAGCCCGCCGGCACACCGAGCAGCAGCGACAGGATGACGGAACCGCCGGCGATCAGCAGACTTGACGATACGAGACTCCAGACGTCGAACAGGCGGAAGACAGTCGCGAACTGTTCGAAGGTCGGCACGAAGGTCAATTTCGGTGGGATCGAGAAGATATCGCGCGACGGCTTGTAGGCGGTCGATGCCAGCCATAGGAATGGCAGCAGGAAAAAGGTGAGCATGACAAGGATGAAGGCGCGCTGACCGATGCGACTGAGGGTGGGTGTGCTCATCGCCCGTTCGCCTTTCTGTCCGCCTTGCGTATCAACAGAATGAAGCCTGCCGCGATTACGGCGATGCAGATCAGTGTCAGGTTCGAGATTGCCGAGGCTCGGCCGATATTGAAGAATTCCAGCCCCTGCTTCACCGCATGCAGCATGAGCGTGTTGGTTGCATTGCCCGGACCTCCGCCCGTCGTCACGTAGACGCTGTCGAAGACCCGGAAGGCATCGATGGTGCGCAGCGTCAGCGCCAGCAGGATCGAAGGCAGCATAAGCGGAATGATGATGATCCTCAGACGCTGCAGGGCTGTTGCGCCATCCACTTCCGATGCT
Source organism: Rhizobium sp. 05L429 (assembly GCF_056397645.1). Lineage (NCBI taxonomy): Bacteria > Pseudomonadati > Pseudomonadota > Alphaproteobacteria > Hyphomicrobiales > Rhizobiaceae > Rhizobium > Rhizobium sp. 05L429. The sequence continues at coordinate 78,223 of NZ_JBFTNV010000030.1, forward strand.
TCGAGAATATCGCCCGGCAGCGCTTTCAGGCCGGCAAGCAGGATCAGTGCCACCAGTGGCGTCCATTCCCAGATGTCGACGAAGATAAGGGTCGCCAGTGCCGAACTCGGATTGGCGAAAAGCCCGCGCGGATCGGAAAGCCCGAACTCGGCCAGATAATAACCGATGAGCCCATAGTCGGCGAGCAGCAGCGCCCGGAAAATCAGCCCGACCACAAGCGGTGTGATCGTCACCGGAATCAGGATCAACGCCAGGCAGATCCGGTTGAAGCGGTCGTCGCGCCAGAGCGCCAGCGCAATGGCGAAACCGACCAGCAGTTCGACGGTCACGGCGCCGACCGTGAAGATGACGGTATTGATGAAAGCCCCGCGCGTCACCGTGTCGGAGAGAAGATCGACATAGTTGCCGAGCCCGACGAAGTGCGTCCGTGCCGGCTTCAGCAGATTGTATTCGTAGAGGCTGAACCAGATACCCTGTGCCAGCGGCCAGACGCCGATGACGAGCACGTAGAGGATGGCCGGCAGCGTCATCAGGATGAAGAACAGCCGCCTGCGCTCGAGATAGGAAATGCTCAAGGCCGGAGAGGGCTTCAGCGCGGAAGTGAGGGATAGGGTCACGTCATGTCCATCAGGTTCCTGGTTCGATGTCCGTCCCAGAGGGTCGAGCCCAGGGCTCTCCCGATCATGAAGCCGGAGGCGCATCGGATCAATGGTCTGGAAACGGCAGGGGCCGCGACATAGGCCGCGGCCCCTGGGATAACTGACTGGCGGCAACCACAATCAGAATAGCTTCACAGCAGCTTCCTGGGCGGCATCGAGCGCCTTTTTAGGGTCGGCGTTGCCGACGAGGACGTCGCTGACGGCGGTGCCGAGCAGATCCTGAATCTCCGGATATTGCGGGATGCGCGGGCGATATTCGCCGTCGCCATGCTCGAAGGTCTCAGCGATGACGGGCAGGAAGGGGAACTTCGCGAGTAGATCGGCATCGGTCATCTCGCTCTTGCGCAGGAAGCTGCCGGCGCCCATCATGTTGAATTCCTTGTGCACCGGCGGGCTGACCAGCCACTTGATGAAGGCCCAGGCGGCTTCTTTCTGAGGCTCCTTGATGCCGGCGTTGATCGCCATGCCCCAGCCGCCGATGCCGTAGAGCTTCGGCAGGCCGGCACCGCGCGGCGCCGTCGTGATCGCCACCTTATCGACGATCTTCGAGATTGCGGGATCGTAGTAGCCAGGGGCGCCGACCGACCATGTCTGCATGGTCGCGGCAATGCCCTGGCGGAAGCTTTCCTCGCGTCCACCCCAGTCGTAATTAACGGCACCTGGAGGAGCCGCTTTCATGAATAGATCCTTGTAGACGGTCAGGCTCTTGATATTGGCTTCGGAATTCAGTGCCGGCTTGCCGTCGGAGCCGAGGATCGAACCGCCCATCTCGGTATTGTACTGCATCCAGTCCTGGGCGACCGCCGGGCCTTTCTGGCCATTGGCGACGAAGCCATAGGTCTTCTTGCTGGCGTCGGTCAACTTATATGCCGCCTCGATCATTTCCTCCATCGTCGTCGGCGCCTTCAGGCCGGCGGCGTCGAAGAGATCCTTGCGATAGGCGAGCACGTTGGCATAACCGGCAAAGGGAAAAGCAACCTGCTTGTCGCCCCAGTGGCCCAATGCGTTGAGAAGCGTCGGATAGATATCATCGAGTTTCAGTTCGGCGGCGTCGCGTTTCATCCACTCGGTGAGGTCGACGGTGTATTTGTTTTCCGCATATTGGCCCGCCCAGACGATATCCATCGTCACCAGGTCATAGCCGCCGGTGCCGCCGACGAAATCGGTCGTGGTCTTGGTCAGCAGCGAGCCGTAGTCGAGAATGTCGACTTTGACGGCGGCGCCCGTCTCCTCAGTAAATTTGGGGGCGATGGCAGCCAGAACGGCTGCGAACTGATCGTTCTGCGAGGCAAGCGTGAGGGTGATGCCTTCATATTTCCTGTCGGCGCCGATGGCGGAGCCCACAAATGCGACGGAGACGAGGCTCGCGATCGCCAATTTTCGTGTGACACTGCTGAGCGATTTCATGTCTGCTCCCCTTTTTTGATTGCTTTGAGGCACTATACATCAAACAAAATCGCACTCAAGCGCACTTGACAAAAAATCGTAAACATTAAAAATCACAAATTAGAACATATTCGCGCATAAATGTCCCTATTTTATGCGCGTTGCATAAAAAATAGCAGGGAGCTGATCATTCCCTGCGCGTTTATACTGTCCTGTCCAACGCGCGTGAGCTGCATATTCATGACGACCCCACCGGATGAGCGCCTGAGAGAGCTGGAACGTCGCGCCCATGATGAAATGGCGCGCATCGAAGCGCTCTGCGCCGACTGGCCGAAGCTGGGCGATGAAGACCGCAAAGACCTGCATTCGGTTGTGATCTGCGGCGCCGGCCTCTCCGGTCTCTCGATCGCCTTCGCCCTGAAGCGGCGCGGTATCAGGTCCGTTCACGTGATCGATCAGAGCGAAGAGGGCCGGGAGGGCCCTTGGATCACCTGCGCCCGCATGCAGACCCTGCGTTCGCCAAAATATCTCTCGGGTCCGGACCTCGGCATCCCGAGCCTGACGCTGCGCTCCTGGTACGAGGCACTGAATGGTGGCGACGCCTGGGATGCACTCGACAAGATCAGCCGCCAGGACTGGATGGCGTATCTCATCTGGTTTCGGAGGACTGTCGGCATCGACGTCGAAAACCGCACGACGCTTTCCTCGATAGATCAGGCGGAGGGCGGACTTGCTCTCACCTTGACGAACGCTGGCGGCACCAGCCGCACAATCACCTGTCGTCATCTGGTAATGGCGACCGGTATCGACGGCTGCGGCGGGCCGCGCATACCCGCGATGGTCAAGACGCTGCCGAAATCCGCCTGGACGCATAGCAACGAGCCGATACCGATCGATTTCCTCAAGGACAGGAATGTTGCGATCCTTGGCGGTGGCACGTCGAGCTTCGACTGGGCGGTGGCGGCGCTCGAAACCGGGGCTCGGGACGTGACGATGTTTGCGCGAAGCGCCGATCTGCCGCGCACCGAGGTTCTTGCCTGGACAAACTTTCCCGGTTTTCTCGGCCATTTCGCCGACTTGCCGGATCTGGAGCGCTGGCGCTTCGCAAATCTCTACTTCAACTTCAAGGTGCCGCCGACCCAGGAGCAATATGACCGGGCCTGCCGCCATCCCGGCTTCACGATGCAACTCGGCTGTGATGTACGCGAGCTCTCGATGGACGGCGGCAGGTTCAGGCTGACGACCGAAAATGGCATCTTCCATGCCGATCACCTCCTCCTCGGCACCGGCTATGAAGTTAATTTCGCGCTCAGGCCCGAGCTTGCCGGCCTCGTCGCGACCGCTGCGCTTTGGAAGGACCGTTTCCAGCCACCGCAGGGAGAGGAGAATGCCATGCTTGCCGGCCATCCCTATCTTGGCCCCGGTTTCGAGCTCACGCCCAGATATGCCGAAGCCAGCTGGGTCTCGCGCATCCATATGTTCAATGCCGGCGCGCTGGCGAGCCTCGGCCCGATCAGCAATGGCGTCACCGGTCTTAAATACGGCGTGCCGCGCATTGTCGACGCCCTGGTGAAAGCGCTGTTCATCGGGGATTCCAACCGGTATCTTGCAGCATTGGCCGCCTATGACGAACCGCATTTCGATCCTGGCATAGACGAGGACGCCACGACACCAAGGGAGGTTTTGGCATGAGACAGGCTGCCGCTACTCAACTTTCGGGATTGGAGACCATCCTTTTGCGGGCACGCGAGGACAGCGTCGAATTTCCCTATCTGCTGGCCAACCACGTTCCGATGGTGCTGATCGCGCTTGATCGACTCGGCGCCTCGCCGGAACGGCTGGAACAATGGTACGAGCAGTATCGTGAGAGCCATGCACTCCCGCCTGTGCCGCCATCGGTCGCCCCGATTATCGGGGCAGCCTGGACCGAGGCGCTCGGCGACCGCACGCGTGAGGCGGATTACCGTGCCTTCTTCATCGGCGAAACCCGCCGGCTCGGCATCGATACCGTTATCCGCACCTATCTGCCCGCCATGGTGAACGGCGTTGCCGGCAGCGCCATGCATCCTCTGATGCGTCTTGCCTATGGTGTCCTCAAGAAGGACGACGAGGAGGTCGGCACCGCGCTCGGCTACTGGGCGGCCTGTTATCTGCCGCTGCCATCAGCGACCGGTGCCGCTCCCGATACGGACGATCCGGGAAAGATCCTTGCCGATGTCGGCAATATCGAAGGCATCCGCGATTATGAGCCTGAAACCGATCTGCTCTGGCATAATATCCGCGCCGTCGCAGCACTTCCGGGCTTCCGTCCTGTTATCGATCGCCTGGCTTTCGGCGCCGATTCACCGCGCCGCATGGCCGCGACCTCGCTCGCGCTCTTTGCCGGAACCATGGATTTCTCCGCACTTCATTCCGTCACCGGCATGCACTGGCTGCGCCTCGTCTCTCCGCACCTCGAAAATGCCGAGCCCTTTTATCGCGCCTTCTGGCAGGTGATCGCCTCGCTGGTGCCGAAGATCGGCTTTCCACCTCTCCCCACCGCCGAGGCACTGGAAGAAATGCGCAGCCGACAGGCGCCCGTCTGGGCTGAGATCAAACGCGCCGCGGTTTCCTCGGACGACGAACACGATGTCAGCCTGGTCTTTTCCGCCCTGCAGGAGGAAGAGGTGTGGAAGGATCCGCTCTATCGCGTCGTCGCGGCGCGCAGGGTCGGGCTGATTGCATAGCGAATGATGGAAGAATTGATGATGCCGAGCCTCGTAGTCGAAAACGCCAGGACCGAAGCTGGCGAGATCGTCTCACTCGTTCTGGAGAATGACCGGATCGCCGCGCTCGGTCCGAATGCGGCCGCCGGCATCGACCCCGTAGTGCCGCGTTTCGATGCTGCCGGCGGCCTGCTTTGCCTTCCCTTCGTTGACGGTCATATTCATCTCGACAAGACGCTGATCGGCTTGCCTTTTATCCCGCATATCCCCGGCGATACGGTCGCCAAGCGCATCGAGGCGGAAAAATCCCTGCGGCGCACGGTGGCTCTGCCGGTCGAAGCCCGCGGCGGCGCCCTGCTGGAGAAACTTGCAGCCTATGGCACGCTCTCCGTGCGCAGCCATGTCGATATCGATACCGAAGTTGGCCTGAAAGGCCTCGAGGCCGTGCTTTCACTGAAGCAGAGCCATGTTCATCTCGTCGACATCCAGACCGTTGCCTTCCCGCAATCCGGCGTGCTGCGCGATCCCGGTACCGCGGGGCTGCTCGATGCGGCCATTGCCGCCGGCGCCGATCTCGTCGGCGGCCTCGATCCGGCCGGCATAGACAATGACGTGACCGGCCATCTCGATGCGATCTTCGCCGTCGCCGGCAGATACGGCGTCGGGCTCGATATCCATCTGCATGACGGGGGCGCACTCGGCGCCTTCGAGCTTCGCCAGATCGCTGATCGCACGGCCGCACTCGGCCTTGAAGGCAAGGTGGTTGTCAGTCACGCCTTTTGTCTCGGCGAGTTGGAAGATGCCGATTTCGGCCGCACGGCCGCCGCACTCGCCAGGTCGGGCGTAGCGATCATGACCAGCGCGCCGGGACCCGTGCCCATGCCGCCGATCAAGCGGCTTGCCGCCGCAGGCGTCCGGCTCTTCTGTGCCAACGACAATATCCGCGACGCCTGGTCGCCTTTCGGCAATGGCGACATGCTGGAGCGTGTCGGCATTCTCTGCGATCGCCAGGATTTCCGTTCGGATGAGGATCTGGCTGCGGCCTTCCGCCTGGCGACGCAGGCGCCGGCCGAAATCCTCGGCCATGCCGTCGGGCCGCTCCAGGCCGGTTCGCTCGCCGATTTTGTCATCCTGCCTGCCGCGTCGCTGGCAGAGGCCGTCGCTGCCCGTCCCCTCGATCGTACCGTCTTCCGCGGCGGCGCCATCATCGCCCGCGGCGGCCGGCTCGTCGTCTGACTTTTCCATTCACGCATGGCGCATGGGAGCATCGCTGATGAAGGGCCGACTCTGGATACAATCACCGCTCGCTATCATGGCCGAGGACGCTGGAGGCGGCATTGTCATCGAGAATGGCCGCATCATCGAGCTGGTCGCGGCGGGACGGCAGCCTGCTGCCTCGGTTGATGCACGCTTCGACGCCAGCCGCCACGTCGTCATTCCGGGTCTCGTCAACACCCATCACCATATGTTCCAGACGCTGACGCGCGCCCATCCGGCGGCAATCAACAAGTCGCTCTGGCCGTGGATCCGCGCACTTTACCCGATCTGGGCGAAGAGCATGACGCCCGAAGCCTTCCGTCTTGCCGTCCGTCTCGCGCTGACCGAGCTGCTTCTCTCCGGCTGCACCACCACCTCAGACCATCATTATCTCTACGCAACTGGCCTCGAAGACGCGATGGATGTGGAGGCCGAGGAGGCGGCCCGTCTCGGCATGCGCATTACGCTGACGCGGGGCAGTCTCAACATCAAGGATCAGCAGGGTGTCATTTCGCCCGCCAATGTCGTGCAGGATGACGACACGATCCTCGCCGACAGCGAGCGCGTGCTCAGGCGCTATCACGACCGCTCCGAAGGGGCGATGACGCAGGTGGCGCTCGCGCCCTGCGCGCCGTTCGACGTCACGCTGGAATTAATGCGCGAAACGGCGGCGCTGGCGGAACGCTACGATTGCCGGCTCCACACCCATCTGGTCGAGACCAAGGCGGAAGCCGAATTCTGCCGCAGCAAATTCGCCTGCACGCCGGTGGAATATCTCGACCGCTGCAATTGGCTGAACGCCCGCACCTGGCTCGCCCATGGCATCCATTTCGACGATGCCGAGATCGCCGAGCTCGGCCGGCACGGCGTCGGCATCTGCCATTGCCCGACCTCGAACATGGTGCTGGCATCGGGCATGTGCCGCACCTGCGAGTTGGAGGTTGCCGGGGCGCCAGTCGGTCTCGGCGTCGACGGTTCGGCCTCCAACGACAATTCCAACCTGATGGAAAGTGTGCGCCATGCCCTGATGCTGAACCGCCTGACCTATGGCGCCGAAGCCATCACCCATCTCGACGTGCTGCGTTGGGGAACCGCCGGCTCGGCAAGACTGCTCGGCCGCGACGACATCGGCACCATTGCGCCCGGCCGCCAGGCGGACCTTTCCTTCTACAAGCTCGACGAATTGCGTTTCTCCGGTGCCGGCGATCCGCTGGCTGCCCTGGTGCTCTGCGGTGCCACCACGGCCGACCGCGTCATGATCGCAGGCGAATGGCGCGTCACCGACGGTATGCCCGCGGGCGTCGATATCGAGGCGCTGATCGCCGATCACAACCGCGTCGCCCGCAATTTCCTTTTGTCCGTCTGAGGAGGCTTCATGGCGATCGACTTCGTCATCCGCAATGCCCGAATGGCCGGCTTGAGCGAACCGACCGACATTGCCTTCGAGGTGGGCCGCATCGCGGCGATTGCGCCTCGTTTCGTCTGCGATGCGCCGCACTATGATGCCGAAGGGAAATTCGCCTGCGCAGGCCTCATCGAAACCCACATCCATCTCGACAAGGCCGGCATCATCAGCCGCTGCAACCTCTGCGCAGGAACACTCGCTGAGGCTGTCAGCGAAACCTCCCGAGCCAAGGCCCTCTTTACCGAGGAAGACGTCTATGCCCGCGCTGCTGCGGTCGTCGAAAAGGCGATCCTCAACGGTACCACCCGCCTGCGTACCTTCGTCGAGATCGACCCGCGTGCCGGTTTCCGCTCCTTCGAGGCGATCAAAAAACTGAAGGCAGACTATGCCGCCCTCATCGACATCGAGATCTGCGCCTTTGCCCAGGAGGGCCTGACGAACGATCCCGGCACGGAGGATATGCTCGAACAGGCGCTGAAGGCGGGTGCAGATCTGGTGGGGGGCTGCCCCTACACCGATCCGGCGCCGGCCGAACATATCCGCCGCATCTTCGATCTCGCCATACGCCACGACGTCGCCGTCGATTTCCACCTCGATTTCGACCTCGACCCCGCAGGCTCCAATCTCCCTGTCGTCATCGCCAAGACCCTTGCGCGCCGTTACCAGGGGCGAGTCTCGGTCGGCCATGTCACCAAGCTCTCTGCTCTGCCGCCGGAAGAGCTGGAGCCGATCGGCCGTCGTCTTGCCGAGGCCGGCATCGCATTGACCGTCCTGCCGGCCACCGATCTCTTCCTCACCGGCCGTAATTCGACCCATCTCGTCCCGCGCGGCGTGACACCCGCTCACCGGTTGGCAGCACTCGGTGTCGTCACGACCATCTCCACCAACAATGTCCTGAATCCGTTCACGCCCTTCGGAGACGTCAACCTGATGCGCATAGCCAATCTCTTTGCCAACGTCGCCCAGATCGGCACCGCCGATGGCCTCGACACTGTCTTCACCATGATCACGACGCAGGCTGCCACCCTCCTGGGAAGAAAGGATTACGGTATTGCGATTGGCAGCGCGGCAGATATCGTCCTCTTCGACGCCCCCTCGGCTGTCGACGCCGTCGCGACAATCGCCCCCGCGAGCGCCGGCTGGAAAAATGGTCGCCAGAGCTTCCTTCGCCCGCGGCCGCAGCTTTTCCTGGAACAAGGCTAGCACCGCACACGCTTCGCGTTAGGTGTCCGGAAGACCATTGGACAAAGGCCGGCGCTCCCTGGACTGAAAGCTGGCCGCGATCGCTCGAGAGCGGCTGGCAGGACGGCGCACGGAATGCTTCGCGCCCTGGCACGAGGGCGACATGGGCAGATCGGTTGCGGTCCGGAAACCCCCGCGGGTGTTCAGGCCTTGTCGCGATAGGCTTTTAGCAGAGCGATGTTGGAGGCGTGTACCTCTTCGTAGGCGGGAATGTAGATCAGCGCGCCGCTCTTGACGTCTTGGCCAACGGCCTCGGACAGGGCCTGGTTCCAGATTTCCGGTTCGGCAACATCCTCGTTCATCGCCTCGACATAGCGGATCGTCGCGTCGATGAACGAAGGCTCGTAGCCGCCGGCAAGGATGCGGTCCGGATCGCCGTGGCAGGGAAGAATTTTTGCGATGGGGAAGGAGCTCAACCGCCTCAGTTCGTCCAGATGTACCGGTAGGGCGGCGGGGTCCGTCATATAGGTAACGGTGTCCTCCAAAGTATCGCCTGCAAACAGTAGTCGTTCTTTCGGCAGCCACAGGACGGTCGCGTCCGCGCTGTGGATGTTGAATTCATGAAGCTCGACCACGCGGCTGCCGACGGTGATCGTCAGGCTGCGGTCGAACAGGGTGTTCGGCATGACGACGGGTTCGATCTTCGGCAGGCGCGTAGCGATCCGCGGCTTTTCCGCTTCGAGAAGGCTTTCAGTCGCGCTGTTGGCGACAATTTCGCAATCGGCAAACACCTCGTTGCCGGCGATATGGTCGTTGTGGAAATGACTGAGGACGACGGTAATCTTCGCCACACCCAGACCTTCCAGATGAGCGCGAATGGCGCGGGCGTGGTCAAGGCTGATATGGGTGTCATAGACCAACGCTTCGTTTCCATCGACGATCGCATAGGAGGCGATGCCGAGGCTGAAGGCGCCGTCATCCAGCCAGTTCGGCCCTTCCGAATAAAGCCGCTTGCCGGCGATACGGCCGTCATAATAGGCAAAAATGCCCGGATAGGGTTCGAATATCCTGAAGTCGTCCAGCATTCCCGTCATTCGATCGTCTCCGTATATCGGCTCCAAGTTCTGATGACCGGGGCACCTATCGCGCCCAGGTCGCATCCCAGAAGGACTGCGGGTCCTTTGCCAGCACGTCGGAAATTGTCGGTGCCGGTCCGGCAATGTGTTTGCCGCCGGTGCGCCCGGTGAGTTCCGCCTTGGCGGCGGCGACCGTTTCCGGCGATACCAGCAATGCAATCGCGGCCATGGCCAGCGCTTCGGATGCCATCAGCGGGCCGGGACTGCTCGACGAATGCCCCGACAGCGCCGTCCAGGCCCAGTGATGGATCGGCACATTGTCCGGATAGGCCCAGTTAACCCGGCCGAGCGGGATTTGCCAGCTGATGTCGCCGTCGTCCTGGCCGTAATAGTCGATGCCGGTGTCGAAATATTCCAGCTCGCGATGCAGCTTGAATGGCTTGCCGGGATCGCAGGCCGCGGAGAGTTCCTCCATCCATGCGATGTCCGCATCGGTCCAGCGCGGCGGGCCGAGTTCCCGAAGGCATTTATCCAGCACGCGGCCGACCGTGTCATTGCCGAGATAACCGCGGCAATTGGCGATCTGCTCGGATACCAGCTCGACACCCTGTTCGGCGGCGATGCGGCTATAGGTGTCATGCATCAGCTTGTAGCCCACCTGCACCATGTCGAAGTCGTAGTGCCGGACGGAAGACCAGAGGCGGACTTCTTCGGGTGTCACGCCGGGCGTGATGCCGGCAAAACGATAGACGTGCTTAAGCTGCAGGTCGGGCACGTCCTGGCGCAGGCGGTCGAATTCCGCATAAGCAGCTTCGGCGGCGAGCAGTGCATTGCGGGTGGCGGTCTTGCCGCCATGGGCACTTTCGCCGATGAACTTGAACTCGCCGCTTGCCATTGCATGACAAGGCCTTGCAAGCGAACCGTTCTGGTAATCGCCATGCGAGGTCAGCACGAGGTCGAGACCGTCGAACACGCCGGCGGCCTGAAGCGCTAGCTTGCCCCAGCCGATCTCTTCGGCCGGGCAGCCGATGATGACGATCTCGCCCCCAAGACCGAGCTCGACCATCGCCTTTGCAGCGACGATACCGGCGCCGGTATTGGCCGGGCCGATATGGTTATGGCCGCAGCCATGACCGGGCTTGCGGCGGTTGCCCTGGCGATAGGGAACCGCATCATTGTAGAGGCTCGGCAGCGCGTCATATTCGATCAGGATGCCGACCTTCGGGCCTTCGCCACTAACAATGCGGGCGATGAACGCCGTCGGCACACCGCCGACACCCCGCTCGACGGTAAAACCGTGCCGTTCGATGAAGTCACAGAGGATCGCCTGCGACCTATATTCCAGTGCCGGCAGTTCCGGCACTTTCCACATCTCGGCAAAAAGCTCTTCGATCTCGGCGGCAAGGCCGGACCAGATGCGGCGCGTCTCCGTGGTCAGGCGATCTGGCATATCAGGCGGCCTTGCCTTGCTTGAAGGAAAGGAAGGCCTCGTTGATCTCGGTTGCCGTGCGGCGGGCGCCGTGCTGAAGATACTCCATGTTGGCGAGGGCTGCGTCATGCGCCTCGATGGAAGACCCGGCGACGCAATCCTCGACAACGCGGCAATGGTAATCCGACTGGTGACCGTCGGCGAAGGTATAATGCACGCAGATATTGGTGAGGCCGCCGACGAGGATCAGCGTATCGGCCTTCAGCCCGCGCAGAAGGATCTGCAGGTCAGTGCCGATAAAACCAGAATAACGGCGCTTGACGATGACATAGTCGTCGTCGCGCAGGCCGACTTCCTCGGCGGCGATCGCCGTGCCCGGCCAGTCTTCGCGCAGATGCATGTCCTCGTCGCCATCCATCTCGCGGCCGTAATCGACGCCGCTCTTGCGGTGGCTTTCCTGCAGGAAGATGATCGGCACGCCGCCTTCGCGCGCGGCATCGATGACGGTGCGGGCCATGCGCATGCGCTCGACTATGCCCGGCATCAGGGGAATGGAGCCATCATCGTCGAAACCGACCTTCTGGATATCAACGACGATCAGCACCGGCTGGCCGACGATCATGGGGTTTTGCTTCTTTGGCATGGGATGCTCCTTGATCTTAAAAACGTGCACCGAGAAGTTTCGGAAGATTGCCCAGGCGGGCGACGGTGATGAAGCCGAAAAGGCCGATCAGCATGAAGAATACGGCGCCGACGCACATGGTCGGTGAGAAGCCGGTGCGCATGCTGGAGAAGATCTTAACCGGCATGGTCTCGGCGGTGAAACCGGCCACCATGAAGGCGATGACATATTCGTTGAGGCTGAAGATCGCGACGAAGATGAAGCTGGACGCGACGAAGGGCAGCACCATCGGTATCGCGACAGTTCTGAGGATGTCGTTGTCGCGGGCGCCCATCGTCCGGGCCGCCTCGACGAGCGACTTGTCGATGCTGGAGAAACCGAGCGAGATCATCACCAGCGGCACGGCAACGAAGGTGACGGCATGGCTGATGACAATGTTCTCGATCTGGCCGACATGCCGGACCGTGCCCCAGAAAAGCAGGAACAGGACGGCGATGACGACCGGCGGCAAGATGAAGGGAACGCCCGCCATTCCCGCCAATATCTTTGCGAAGCGCGAATTGGTCTTCCACTGGCTGTAGGCGATCGGGAAGGCGACGCTGATTGTCAGCAGCGAGGCGGCGATGGCGATGCCGACCGAGCGCATGAAGGCGGTGGTCCAGGCCGGGTCCTGCATGAAGGCAGAATACCAGCGCAGGCTGATATTCTGCGGAGGAAAGGTCATCTGTGCGGTGCTGTTGAAGCTGACGCCGGCGACGATGATCAGCGGTGCCGCCAGGAAAAGGGCCAGGCAGACGAGGAAGATCTGACGCACGGTTTTCTGGATGAACCGGCTCATGACCTATACCCCTTTCCGCCGACCTTGCCGATGATGAGGATCATCGCGCCCGTGACGAGCATGAGGAGAACGGCGATGGCTGCTGCCTGCGGCAAGTTCTGGGCGGAATTGGCGACTTCGCTTATGATGACGCCGATCGTCCAGTTGGCCGGACCGCCAAGCACGAGCGGCGCGACATAGGCGCCGATCGCCATTACGACGGTCGTCAGATAGGCGGTGGCGATCGGCTTGCGCATCAGCGGCAGGAGCACGTTGAAAAAGGCCTGGATCGGCGTGGCGCCCATGGTAGAGGCGGCTTCCATATAAGAGGCATCCATGCGCGACAGGCCTGGATAGATGGTCATCACGTTGAAGGGGATGACGACATAGATGAGGCAGCTGACGACGCCGTAAAAGCTGGGCGTCAGCGAAACGGGCTTGTCGAGCAGGCCGAGGAAGACGGCGATATTCGAGATGCCGACCCGTTTAGACAGGATGATCTGCCAGGAGAAAGTGATCAGTACCTCCGAGAGCGCCAGCGTCGTCAGAAGGCCGATCAGCCAGACGATCTGCGCGTTGCGGCTCATGCGGGTAATGAAATAGGTCGCCGGAAAGGCGATGATCATGCTGAACGTTGCGACCGTCAGCGCCAGCCAGAGCGAGAACGTGAGGCCATTCAGCACCATGGGCTGGAACAGGCTTGCCATCGCCTCGAGCGACCAGCCGCTTCCCTGGTAATAGGCGGGGTCGACGCGGGCGACGCTGACGCGCAAGAGCAGCGCGAAAGGTACGCCGAAAAAGGCGACGATCATGAAGAAGGGCCACGCGAGGCCGGTTGCCACGGAGAGGCGCCGACGGTTCAAACCTTCTTGTCCCGAAACGAGCGACATGGTCAGTCCTCCAGGACTGTCACCGAACCCGGTGCGAAGGAGACAGCAAATTCTCGTACGTCTTCAAGCTCGGCCCAGGCAGCGGGCGCGAGCGAGGCGACGACCTGCCGGCCGTTCCTGTCGAGAAACACCTCGACGCTGGAGCCGAGGTCGCGCACGAAAGTGACGGTTGCGTTCGGTGCGGTGCCGCCGGATTGCTGTCGCGACAGGAGCGTGCTTTCCGGGCGGGCGCAGATCGTGATCTTGTCGCCGGGCTTGAATTGGGAGGGCGCGAGGCAGGTGGCGACGACGTTTTCGCCGATCCGGACATGCTCGCGGTCGACGAGAACGCCTTCGGCAAGATTGCTCTGACCGATGAAGTCGGCGACGAAACGGTTGACCGGCTTGCGGTAGATCTCCACCGGGCTGCCGACCTGCTGCACCTTGCCATGCGCCATGATGACGATCTGGTCGGCGATGGTCATCGCCTCGCGCTGGTCGTGGGTGACGAAGATCGTGGTGATCTTCAGCTTCTGCTGCAGCTGCCGCAGTTCGACCTGCATATGGTCGCGCAGTTTAGCATCGAGCGCGGAAAGCGGTTCGTCCATCAGGAAAAGGAGCGGCTCCTGCGCCAGCGCGCGGGCGATCGCGACACGCTGCCTCTGGCCGCCCGAGAGCTGGTCGACCCGGCGCGACTGCATTCCGGGCAGATCGACGAGCTTCAGAAGCTCGTCGATCCGTTCCTGCTTATGGTGCTTCGCCATCGTGCGATAGCGAAGGCTGTAGCCGATATTGCCGGCCACATCGAGATGCGGAAACAAGGCAAGGGCCTGGAACACCATTCCGAAGTTGCGTTCGTTGGTCGGAACACCGGTAATGTCGCGACCGTCAAGCCGCACCGTGCCGCTGGTCGGTTGCTCCAGACCGGCGATGATGCGCATCAGGGTCGTCTTGCCGCAGCCGGACGGACCGAGGAAGCAGACGAACTTGCCCTGTTCGATCGCAAGCGAGACGTCGGAGACGACCGTATTTGCGCCAAAGGACTTCGTGAGGTTTGAGATTTCCAGGCCTTGCATCATTGCGTCCAGACTTACTGACCAAGCATCTTGAGCATTTGCGCGGAGATGTAGTCGGCGTGCTTCACCTTGGCGTCGGAGGCGACGACGATCGGCTTGCCGGTGCCAGACACCGCGTTGAATTCGTCCGCGGTCAGGTTGAGCTTCGACTTTTCGATCAGCGGCGCGGCGCCGACATTGCGGGCGATCAACTCGTGGCACTCGGGCGTGGCGCTCCAGTCAAGGAAGGCGATAGCGGCATCGCTGACGTCGCCGACCTTCGGCACGCACCAAGCGTTGTAGCCGAGGACTGCGCCCTCCTTCGGGAAGATCGAGGCGACGTCGGTGCCCTCCTTCTTCATGATCATTGAGACGTCGTGGAAATAAAGGCCGCCGACGACTTCGTCGTTCTGGTAGGCGCTCTGCATCGAACCTTCGTCGGTCCACCACAGTTTCGCGTTCGGCTTCAGTTCGGCGATCTTGGCAATGACCTTGTCAATACCTTCCTCGGTGTCGAGCACGGACGGGCCGCCGAAATAGACGGAAGCGACGATATCGAGAAGCACGCTGTTGCCGCCGCCCTGCAGGCCCCAGGCCGAAGCGCGCTGCTTCCACAGTTCGGTCCAGCTGTCCGGCAGCGTTTCGAATTCAGACGGGTTGGCGATCAGAGTGATGTACCAAGCCATGGCGCCGACGCCGTCGACCTTGCCGGCGTCCTCATAAAGGAAGCCGTCCATCAGGTTGCCGATATTCTTCAGCTTGGACTTGTCGACGCTTGCCCAAAGGCCGCGCTGGCGGCCGCGGATGACGTCGGCCTGGCCGGCGCAGCAGATATCCATCGGAGCCGAGCCTGCCTGGATCGCCTGACCGAGCTGGACGAGGAACTGCGCGCTACCCGATTGCGCAATCGACTGGACGGCGATGCCGGTCTGTTTGGTGAAGGCCGGGTAGACGCTCTTTGCAAAAGCTTCCTCGAAAAAGCCGCCGAAGTTCGAGACCCTGAGCGTCGTTGCGGCATAGGAGGGGCGCACGAAGGGTGCGGAAACGAGTGTCGCCGCGGCAAGGCCGCCGGCGGCCTTCAGGACCGATCTGCGCGATATCAACGAGTTCATGTCCTGGCCGAAAGGCGCGGAGGGCTTCCTGGATGCCATGCTGTGTTCTCCTTTGCTGTCCCCTTGAGTGGATGCTGAAGATCTATGCAACGACCATGCCAGTTTTAGAAAAACATTAAAAAACAGTAATTTAATGGTGCAGTTGTGATTTGCTGATTGCTGAAAGTCGACCTGAAATCTTAGAAGTAATAGGCATATGCACAAATTATGATCGTATTGTATGCAATATTGCATACTGTACTCTGTCGTGTATAACGGAGGCGGTAAACGCCACTCCGACCGGATTTGATGACGGAGAAAGACGGAGCGGCGGCCGTGTTTATCGATAAGCAAGCGAGTGTAACTGATGGCTGGAAATCCGATCGTCCCGAAGCCCCTGATCGTCGGGCGCGCCGCCCTGATCGTCGTTGATATTCAGAAATCGGGCTTCATGCCCCGTCCGACGACGTCCCGTCTGGAATTCATGGGTGACCATATTGAGCGGAACTGGCGCGCGAAGTCGGTGGTCGATGCCGCACGCAAGGCCGGCATTCCGGTCATCTTCGTGCAGGAAGCGCATCGCGACAACCTGATCGATTTCGGTCGCGAGCTGGATGGTTCGGAAAGCATTCACTGCCTCGAAAGCTCGCCAGGCACGCCTTTCCCGGTCGAGGAAATGGAGATGAAGCCGGATGACCTGCGCATAACCAAGCGCCGTTATTCGGTCTTCTACGGTACCGAGATGGAAATCCTGCTGAAGGCCGTCAAAGCCGAGACGCTTTTCTTTGTCGGGGGTTTTACCGACGTCTGCATTCATTACAGCTTCGTCGATGCGCATCAGGGCGATTACTACTGCCGCGTCATCGAGGATTGTGTTTCGGGTTCCGGAACGGCGGCGCATGACGCGGCGCTGGTCGCCATGGAATATCTTCAGGCGGGCGCACGGCGCAGCGCCCAGGAGGTCATCGGTGCCTTCGCCGCCCAGGCAGTCGCAGCCTGATCGGGACAGGTATGAGCCGTATGAGATGGAAAGAGCTGCGATCGCTCGGCGGTATCGCGGCTCCGCTGGCCGTCACCCAAGCGAGCCAGCTGATCATGGGTCTGTCGGCGAGCGTGATGCTCGGCCGCCTCAGCGGCTCTGCGCTTGCGGCCGGCGGGCTCTGCGCGATCTTCATTCAGGCGCTGACCGTCGTTTCCCAGGGTGTGATCGCCGGTGCCCATCCACTGATGGCGGCCGCCAAGGGCAGGAGCGAAACGGAAACAACTGAAGGCGATGAGGTGGCCTATGCCTTTGGCGGCGCGGTGTTGGCCGGTCTTGCCCTCTCGCTTCTATCGATGGCGGTCCTCCTGAACCTGCCTGCGATCCTCGCCCCATTCGGCGTTGCACCTGAAATTCTCGACGATGTGGGAGAGTTCATCGGCAGGGCCGCCTTTGCGCTGCCGGCCATTCTCTGGATCGCGCCGATTCGCCTTTATTGCTCCGTCAGCGCAAAATCCTGGCTGATCATGGCCTCGGTCGGGCTTGGTGCGCTTTGTTATATGCCGCTTCTGTCTGGCCTGACCTTTGGCGCTTTCAATTATCCCGGTCATGGAGTTGCCGGTGCCGGTCTTGCCTATGCCGTCGCCTGGTGGCTGATCGCCGTTGGGTTGACAGCTTATGCGATCATCGGAAAACATCTCCCGCTCGCAACCTTCCGTGCCGCCATCCCAACTGCGGCCAGGGCTGTCCGGGATGTCTGGTCGATCGGTTGGCCGATCGCGCTTGTCTATGCGGCGGAGCTCGGCATGACGCTGGTCCTGACCTTGGTCACCAGCGGTTTCGGCACGATCGCGATCATTGCCAACCAGATCGCCTATACCCTGAACAGCATCGCCTTCAATCCAATCGTCGCGATCGCCCAGGCGGCGACCGTTCGGGTTGCCTACCATCGCGGCGCGGGCAGGGACGCTGCCGCCCGGCTGACAGGCAATCTTTCACTGATCACGGTAGCCGGGTTGATGGCGTTGTTCGGCGTGATCATGCTCGTCGGTTCCAAGCACATTATCAATCTCTTCCTAGCCGGGGAGACCGCGGATTTTGCAGCAATCGCAGTGCTGACGCAAAAGCTGATCGTGATCCTCGCCGCCTTTCTGATCTTCGATGGCCTGCAATCGGCCGCCAACGGAGCCCTTCGTGGGCTGAAGGATACGCGCGTGCCGATGGTCATCGGTGTCTGCGGCTACTGGCTGCTCGGCGTGCCGGTGGCCGTCGTGCTTTCCTTCGGCTTCGGCATGGGTGTCGTCGGCGTCTGGTTCGGCGTATTGGTCGGTATTACCAGTGTCGCATGCACGCTTGTCTGGCGCTGGAAAACCATGGTCAGAAACGCTGCGTCTTCAACGATGGATGTGCCCGGCCCATGTGGAGGTCGAAGCTGGTTGCGCAAGCAGACCAGTCCGACATAAGAATACTCAAAAAAAGAAGGCCCTCTTGGACGCAATAATGAAGAAGAAGCCCTCGGGTAGCGAAGACATCTCTGCTGCTAAGGAAGAAGGATCGCGTCGCAAGCTGACCCGGGCCGAGGAAGTGCGCGCACGGCTTGCAGACGATATCGTCGACGGCAAGCTTTCGCCCGGAATGCCTCTCGACGAGACCGAGATTGCCGCAAGTTATGGCGTTTCGCGCACTCCCTTGAGGGAAGCGATCCGAGATCTGGCGGCCATGGGCCTCGTCGAGACGCGGCCGCATCGCAGCGCCATCGTCACTCGCCCGTCGCCGGAACATCTGCGGCAGATGTTCCATGTCATGGCAGAACTTGAAGCGCTCTGCGCCAGCCTTGCCGCTGCCAGCATGACGCTTTCGGAGCGGCGCAACCTCGAGATCATCCACGAGGGTCTAGCGCGCATCCTCAAGGAAAACGACCCGAGCCACTATCACGTGCTCAATGAGAAGTTTCATGCGGCCATCTATGCCGGTAGCCAGAATGCCTATCTGGTGGAGATCACACTCGCGACGCGGCGGCGGCTTTCGCCGTTCCGCCGGGCGCAGTTCCTGACCGCCGGGCGGCTGGCAAAATCCTACAAGGAACATGACGCGATACTCGTCGCGATCTTGCAAGGCAATCGCGAGCTTGCGGCGGAGTCGATGCGCAGACACATTCTCACGGTCGAGGATTCCTATGAGGAATATGCCGGCCTTAAATAGGGTGGGCTGCTTAGCGATAGCAGCAGGTTAAGCGGTCGGAAATACAAGGCGCAGCAACGGCATGCGGCCTGGGATAGCTACCAGGAGCGTTGTCATGACAGCTCAGCCCGATAGCTGGTGCAACGGCTCATAGCAGTTCAAGGTAACGGACCTTCTATCAAAGCATGCTTTGTAGACCTGTTTTCTGAGCGAGTGCAAGTAACTATCGCCACAACAAACGGCTGAAGGCATATGGGCGGGATCGATCCTCTTTTAGCAAAGGTGCATCCGCCGCGACCGATGGCACCGAGCTCAAAAAACAGGCTCTTTCCGTCGAAAAGCGATGACCAATGCATTCCTTGCATAGGTGGACTGACGGATTGTCGCTGTTTTTAACCGATTGAAACGCCTATATTCCAATCATCGAAACGACGCCGGAGCCAAGCAAGGCTGCTGAGCTTGGTCGCATGTCCAGCCGCGAACTGCAGGATCTCGGTATCGACCGCGCTGATATCCGCAACGTCGCCCGCGCATCGATCGCCCGCTGACCGCACAGCATTCACTCTTTGAAGCTGCTTGACGCCCGCTCATGATGCGGGCGTTTTTGCGTCGATGTCCACTGTCTGCGATCGAGTCCTGCCATCGATCCTTCCCGATCTTTTCGACTTGCCGTTCTTGCATGGGTGCAGTGCAACATCAGCAATAGTAAGTGGTTCGTAGTCGGCGTATAGATTACCGCATCGAAGCGATGCATCCTCCCGCAGAACTTCGAGTTTCAGACGGCCCACTCCTCCTCCCAGTCGCTGTTCAATTCTTTTCCAAAGCCTGCCGCACCTCCTCCCGCGGCAGGCTTTTTCGTTTTGGGCTATTCTCCCGAAGGTCAAGATTGAGTTGCAGTCGACATACGCTGCCTTCGAGGTTCGCGTCCGTCAGCAAAAGAGCGAGGGGCGCTCTAGTCAGGTATCGAAAGGGAGCGCGGGACCAAGTTTTATTCTCCTTCAATAGCTGCGAATGTAAGGTGCGTCGGCTCGAACTTTGCCCAAGAGCACCAAACGGGGCGGGGCCACGGCGGATTTGCACCGATTGCTGCGAGTCTTTCTGGCAACACCAAAGCGCGAACTGTAATCTTGGACGGATTTGGCTGGATTAGAGCGTTTCAGTTACGGTATCCGTGGGACTGCAAAGCGATTTGCACGAGCGGGACAGCTAGAGAAAAGCATGTCCGAGATCTCTAAAGCAGGACCTTGATGAACGCGGACATGATAGCCGCCTGGGCGGTGGAAAACGGATTCCATGCGATCGATTCGGGGAATTATCGTCGCCATGACAATGCGGGCGTGATCACGATCGAGATAAAGAGAATGTCATTTCTCCTCATCGATGAGAGGCAAGGACTGCGACCGCGCCTCATATCGCGGTTGTTCAAAGACATACCCATTTCAAGCGGGAGCGGCCGCTTGCAGGTTCTTCTTGACCGCAAACCCAATCATTGAGCCTGACGCGGTGACCACGGCCCAGCCAATTCCCCAAGGTGGCGGATCGTCGCTGACGCCGATGAGCACCGTTACAAACGCACAAAACTTTCAGTATTTCTTCTTGCGAACGATCTTGTTGCCGCGTGGTCCGCTCACGACCGGTGTTCGGTCGCGATTTTCTGCAAGCAGGTTCCGCCAGCGTTCCAAGCGATCAGCATCCAGGGCACCGCTCGCGACAGCTGCCTGAACGGCGCACCCCGGTTCATGTGCGTGGGTGCAATCGCGAAACCGGCAAAGCGGCGCCAGTTCGGTTATTTCTGCAAAGAGGGTGTCTATACCATCGGTAACATCGCTCAGGTAAAGCGTTCTTATCCCAGGTGTATCTATGACCCAGCCGCCGCCTGAAATAGCATGCAGCGATCGCGCCGTGGTCGTGTGTCGACCCTGGGCGTCGTATTCGCGGATAGCGCCAGTTTTCTGCCTTGTGTCAGAGCCAGGGCCGGTCATGGTGTTCACCAGCGTCGATTTTCCGACACCGGAGGATCCCACCAGCGCAACCGTCTGGCCAACGCCGCACCAGGGCCTCAACAGGGAAACGGCGTCTGCGGAGCGACCATTCAAGGCGATCACAGGCAGATCACGCTGCAAGGCCTCGGCTTGCGCTTGGAGCATGCCAGCATCTTCAGCGGTATCAGCCTTCGTCAGCACAATCACCGGATTGCTCCCGGCTTGGTTGGCCATGATCAGGTAACGTTCCAGCCGGGCAAGATTAAAATCTGCGTTGCATGAGGTCACGATAAACAGAGTGTCGACGTTGGCGGCAACAAGTTGCTGGCCACGTCCGCCTTCCGGGCGTCGTTGAAAGACGCTTTTTCGGTCAAGACGGCTGATAAGCATACCGGTCAGTGGATCGGCAAGAACCCAGTCGCCCACCGCGTAGTCAGCAGTGTTGGTATTGGCCGGAAGTTTCAGCCCGACGGGCCCGTTGACATCGATCGCCTCGATGCGTGCCCGGTGAACTGAAGCGATGCGTCTGGGGATCAAGTGCGCTTCGCTGGGCTGGACCTGATCTGAGAAGAATTCAGTCCACCCAAGCAGTTCCAGTGGTGAAGAAAAGTGGGAGCTGGTCAAATCGTGTTCCGCATTCGGTAAGGCTGCCATAAAGGGATTTTCAATGGTTCCCGCTGCTTCTCGCCTAACCGCGGGGGTGATCCCGTTTTGGCAAAGAGGTTGCGTAAGCAGCAGCCTCGCCGGGATAGGGGAAATCATCGCCGAGCTGACGGTCGCCATCGTAGACTTTGAAGATAGGCCCATCAACTTCAACGATCTTATAACCATTCACGTATTCGATCTTCGGTGTTTTCCAACCCATCAAAAGCTCTCCAGTCCGGTCCGAGGTTTCTCTGCTCTAAAGATGGTGCCCGACGGCTCATACTGGGCAGTCAATGATCTATCATGTGCTCGCGCAAAATACGATTAGCCAACGCCGATTTCGCATTTCGTTCCTCGCTTCAGATTCAGCAATTGGGACTAATCTGACTTTGAGGATGGAACGAAACGCGCAGCCACGCCTTTTCCGCAAAACCATCGCGAGGAGAACGACCATGGGAAGTACGTCCGACAAGATCACGGGAAAGACCAACGAAGTTGCTGGCAAGGCCCGACAAGCCGTAGGCAAAGCCGTGGACAACCACGAAAAGCAGGTGAAGGGAAGCGTCCAGGAAGCGAAGGGCAAGGCGCAGGTAGCGAAGGGCGAAGCCAAGGACGCCGTTAAGAAGGTCGTCGACAAAGCCTGATTGAAGGCTTGGGAGCCCGCGAATTTCGCGGCCTTTCTCTTTTTAGGGAATCCCGATGAAGATCACAAAGACAACAATCTCGGCACTTGCATTTGTACTCGCCGCAGGAAGCGCGCTCGCTCAGGCGCCAGCCGATCCGGCGGTTGACGCCTGCAAATCGACCGGACTTCTTGCCCTCCAAGAACGGTCCGCTGATATCACCGATCTAATTCTGGATATGGAAAGTCTTGCGGTCAGCAAGGCGGACACAAAAGTCGGAGACGTTCCCGTGAAAATGGTCGTACTCGGTGAAGCATACATCGCTCGCAAGGAGAAGACGGGAAAGCCTGATCGTTTTGTTTGTCTTCTTGGCGAGAAGGGCAAAGTTCTTCTCACCTTCTTCACCGCGCAGTGATCGAGCCTACGAAGTTCGATGCTTTTGCAGGAAGGCGGCAAGGGCTGTGCGGATTTTGGTGACCACCGATGGTTCATTTGCCGCACGAACGATCGTGATCTCTCCATCGTTCATATCGAGAGACCACCGGTCGCCACTACTGCTCGTGGAAATTCCTTCACATCCTTCATGTCTGCTCCCTGCTTGGAACCCATTTGGATTTCCCGCCGTCTTGGGCTGTTGCCCGGCATCCGCTACAGCCAATTCCGTTTAAGTCCTACTTGAGGAGCCCTGCGGCGCGCAGCGCATGTTCAATGACCGTCTGCACATCGCTTGTCGGTTGCGAATTGGCCTTAGGCTCCGAGATAACATTCTGTTCTCCTCGAAGTTTCGTCCGGCGCTCGAAGGAGGGGATCAGTCCCCAACTGCGTGCGACGAGCTCCGTCGAGGAGACACCTATATCAAGCATGTATGGGGCGGCTGTGCCGTAACCGCTCGTTACGTCAATTGGTGTACCGTGTCCCATTCCTGCAATGCGATAGAACTCGATCGCCGACATTCCGCTCGCGTCCATCCATACGCGGTGCTCGACGCCATCGGCAACGTCATATCTGGTAGGATCAGCGGATACATCGTGGACCGCTCGCCATTGACCAACGATCGCGAGCGCATTGACTTCCGCAACCGTGTGATCAGCTGTTCCGTGCCATACCGAAATGGTCGGCCATGGACCGGTGTGAGATGACGCAGAGCGCAACCGATCCCGCAGACGTTCAGGAGAAGGCAGACCTTGACCCCGCATGCGATCGAAGGCTTCGGGTATTGTGGAGGCAACACCGTAGGGAAGTCCTGCAATGATGGCGCCACCGGCGAAAACCTCCGGGTAGCAGGAAAGCATAGCATTCGCCATGGCGCCGCCGGCCGAAAGTCCGGTAATATATATCCGGGATGGATCAATACCGTGGCTCGCTGTCATGACGGCGATCATCGCGCGGATGGAGGCTACTTCCCCGTGGTCGCGCTCGACATCGCTATCGACGAACCAGTTGAAGCAGAGGTTTGGGTTGTTCTGCCGGGACTGTTCGGGAAACAGCACCGCAAAACCGAAGTCGTCCGCCAGCCTGGACCATCCAGAGCCCCGGTCGTATCCCGCAGCTGTTTGCGTACACCCGTGCAGGACCACGACCAGTGGTACGGGATGCGGCGAGCCCTCAGGAACGTGATACCATCCGACCAGTTCGCCGGGATTCTGGAAACTCCCGAGCCGCTTCAGTCGATGGGAAGGAGGCGTCGCGGCCGAGATAGTGCGGAAGCGCTTGAGCCGTTCCAGTGTATCCGACAGACTTCGCATGAGAAGTGCTCCACAGAATGCGGAAAGCCTTCCGACGTTCCTAGTGGGCTAACTAATGCTGCAGCGCACAATTGCAAGGCCCGGGCGTGAGAAGGATGTCGATGTCATGGCTGAACCCGCAGCACTTGGGTGGCTCGACCGTTTCAGCGGCCGATATAGGCGGCCAGTTCGTCAGGTGTGCCGTTTGGAAAGGCCTGCTTCAGATATTCCAGAAAGGCAGACACACGGGCACTGAGCAGGCGTCGTGAGGGATAGAGCGCCCAGAGCGCAATCTCGGATCCCTGGATATCCCCCCAATGCACCAAAGTGCGGTCCGCCATATCGTGGCTAACCAGGGAGATTGGCAGACGTGCAGCACCAACGCCGGCGCGTACGGCGTCGCGGACCATGATGAGCGAGGACATGGCGAGGACGGGCTCGATCCTGATTGCCGCAGCACCCTCTGTTGTCATGACGTTCCAGGTTTGTTGGTTGCCAGGTCCACGAACGACGCCGGGAGCATGGAGGTCTCCAGCGGGGCGGGCGAGATTGGGGCTTGCCACGACGACCAGGTGGTCTCGCAAAAAGGCTCGCCCGACCAGACTTTCGTCCGGATCAGGATTGACCCGGATGACCAGATCGTAGCCTTCCTCGATCATGTCCACGGCCCGATCCTCAGTTGTGATTTCCAGTCGCACATCCGGGTATTTCAGCGCAAAACCTGCCGCGATCTTGCCCATGGCGGTCTGCGACAAGAGGAGTGGCGCGCTGATCCGTAACCTGCCGCGCGGTTTCTCCGCGCCCGAGGCGATGTCGGCTGCCGTCTCGTCGAGCTCCGTCAACAGAGCAGCGGTCCGCTCATGAAGGGCGCGTCCTTCCTCGGTGAGTTTCAGGTTGCGCGCGCCACGTTCGAATAGCCGAAGCTCCAAGGCAGCTTCCAACTCCGTAACCCGCCGGGACAGCGTTGCCTTCGGACGGCCGGAGGCGCGTGCAGCTTTACCGAAGCCGCCATGACGGGCGACGAGATTGAAATCAGCAAGAGCAAGGAGATCCATATCCGTTCCACTGGCGAGACGATCTGTCCAAAAAGATGGTCTATTGGATCGACAATGAGCCGTCCATATTCGGGGTGTCAAGCAAAACCAACCCGGAGAAATCCCATGACCATTCTTGTTACCGGCGCGACAGGTAATATCGGCGCCCAAGTCATCGAACACCTCGTCAACCGTGGCGCTGACGTCCGCGCTCTCGTCCGCGATCCCTCCAAGGCCAACTTCCCGGCTGGCGTCGCCGTCGTAAAAGGTGACTTTCTCGACGTTGACTCCCTGCGAAGCGCCCTTGATGGGATCTCCTCACTATTCCTTCTGAATGCGGTCGTGCCAGACGAATTCACCCAAGCTTTGATTGCGCTCAACGTCGCCCGCTCGGCCGGCATCGAAAGGATCGTCTATCTCTCGGTCATCCAACCGGACGTCTACGTGAACGTGCCGCATTTTGCCGGCAAGTTCGGCGTCGAGCGGATGATCGAACAGATGGATTTCCACGCCACGATCCTGCGCCCGGCCTACTTCATCCAGAACGATCTGACGATCAAGGACGTCATCACCGGCTACGGCGTCTACCCGATGCCGGTCGGGGAAAGGGGCCTCGCCATGATCGATGTCCGCGATATCGCGGAGATCGCCGCCCTTGAACTGCTGCGACGCGAGCAGTCTGAACAGCCGCTTCCCCTCAGCCGCGTCAACCTCGTCGGTCCCGACACACTCACCGGACCGGATATCGCCGCAATCTGGACCGACGTGCTTGGTCGCCTGATCCACTACGGCGGGAGCGATACGCAAGCCTTCGAACAGAACCTCAGGCAGTTCATGCCCGCCTGGATGGCCTACGACATGCGCCTCATGGGCGACCGCTTCCTGACCGACGGCATGCTGCCCGAAGGCGGCGACGTGGAGCGCCTAACGGCACTTCTGGGCCGGCCGCTCCGCTCCTACCACAACTTCGCCTCCGAGACTGCTGCCTCTGCCTGACGCAGCGTCGCACACCCCGGACAAGGACTATCGTCATGATCTATTCGACCGCTATCGTTCTGGTAAATCCGCACGGCGAGACAAAACTGACCCGCGAGCAGGCCTGGAAGGGCCTAGAGCTGAAGGCCCGCGATGCGCGTCTGTTCCTTCCTCCTGGCCTGTGCACCCGCTGTGATGTCGTCGAGGAAAGCGCAACGCACTTCGTGCGCGAAGCCATCATCGCCGGCTCTGAGATCAGGGAGATCATCACCCTTGAGCCGCAGAGCAAGGTCACCTTCTTCCAGGCGACCGGCCCCCGTGAAGGCGCCATCGTCAACGAACTGTTCGAAGATGAAACCGGTGCACTGCAGCTTCGGTTCTACTGCTACCTCGGCCTTCGCGGAAAAGAGCCGAATGGGCCTGAAGAGCAAGCCGAGCAGATGCAGTTCGACAGTGACAAGGGCTACAAATCTGCCCTGCTGTCGACCCTGAAGCGGACCCGCGAGCTGCTCGCAGAGGGCCGGCTCTGATCACCACCATCAACACCCCAGGCAGAGCTGCCTCTCGGTAGGCGCCCTGCCTTTCAAAAGGACAAAAGCAATGAGAACGTCCGAGAATGAAACCCAATCAGCCATTGCCCCAAAGATCCTTGTCCTTGGCGCCACTGGCCCAACCGGCCGCCACATCGTTGGCCGGGCTCTGAGCCGCGGCTATGATGTCACGGTGCTGGTGCGCTCCCCGGAAAAAGCCCCCGATCTCAAAGGAGCAAAGCTTGTTATAGGCGACGCTCAGGATGAGAAGTTGCTTCGCCGGGCCATCAGGGGGCGTGATGCGGTCATCAGTGCACTCGGCACACCCGCAAGTCCTTTTCGTGAAGTCACCGTTCTTTCGACCTCGACCCAAGCGCTCGTCAAATCGATGCAGGCGGAGCAGGTTTCACGCCTTGTCAGCATCACAGGAATTGGTGCTGGCGATAGCAATGGACATGGGGGCTTTCTGTTCGACAGGTTGATCTTTCCGCTGCTTTTGCGGAAGGTTTACGAGGACAAGAACCGTCAGGAAGCCCTCATCAAGGACAGTGGACTGGATTGGACTATCGTGCGGCCCTCCATTCTCAATAACAAGCCCGGAGGTAAAGTGATCCGGACGCTTACCGACCTGACTGACTTCCATGGCGGTGAAATCGCGCGACAAGACGTTGCCAGTTTCGTGTTGGACCAAGTGGTCGGCGATGCCTGGGTCCATCGTGTACCGTTGATAACCTGGTGACAGAGTGCAGCCTTGTGCGCTGTGAGGGCTAGTACGGTCATAAAGGCCATCGTTGCGGATGGTGGAAATCAGGCATTGTTTGGCTGCACCGCTTTGGGGACTGTCAAGCCTCGCTTCAGCAGGGATTGAGGCGACGAAGGCACAAGAACGTGAGCACACTGATCACGCGTTCCAGAGCACGAGGTGCGTTCACACCTTAGTTGTTGTTCGCTCGAACAGAAACCGTCGCGGTCCTCCCCGCAATGAGCCGGACTGGGCTCGGGATATCATCGATCTCGATCCGAACCGGAATTCTCTGGGCCAGCCGAACCCATGAAAATGTTGGCGCCACGCTTGCGAGAGAGCCAACACTGTCGCTCCGCTCTCGATCTTCAATACCGGCGGCGATACCTGCGACATGTCCCATGATCGATTCCGCCTCACCCATGATATCGATCTTCACTCGATCGCCGACCTGGATTCGTGGGAGTTTGGTCTCTTCGAAGTAGCCCGCGATATAGATGGATTCTCTTTCCACGAGCACCCCAACCGCGTCCCCGACGGAGACATAGTTCCCGCGACGCAAGGAGAAGTTGGTGATTGTCCCTGATGCTGGTGCTTTCACAGTTGTCCGGTCGAGGTTCAGCTTTGCCAGATCCCGAGCCGCTAGCGCCGACTGATATGTAGCGTCTGCCTGATGCATCTGGCTTTCCGCATGCTGCCGCTCTTTCAAGCTGGCTGCTTCTCTGGAGGCGAGCAGTTGATACCGTTCGAATTCGGTTCTCGCCAGTTCCGCCGCGGCTTTGCTGCTCTGCATCTGGGCCTCCGCTTCGCGCAGCGCAAGTTCGAAGCGGTCTGTTTCGATCCGAAACAGGGGCGTCCCTCTCTCCACCTGCGCGTTGTCCGATACCAGAACCTCGATGACAGGCCCCGAGACGTCTGCTGCCAGTCGAACGACATCCGCACGGACATGAGCGTCCCGTGTCCACGGTGCTTCCATGTAGAAGGACCATAGGTGCCAGCTAAGAACTGCAGCGCAGCCCACCATAGACAAGGTCAACAGGGCTCGCCCTGAGGTGATCGTGAGGTTCTTCATCTTTGCAACCAGTTGATAGCGGCGGAAAGCCCACCGAGGAGGGTGATGTAGAGTGCGAGGTTGAACAGGGAGCGATGCCACACCGCTGGATAAAACCCGAGCTTGGCGAGAACCGATGTGAGAATGCGGAATAGACCGTATGCACACAGGGCGAGTGCCGAGAACCATGGAAGGAGGACACCATAGATGTCGAATTGTCCGGTCACGCGGCGATCCTCCTCGCAGGAGGTTTTATGAAAACCGGTGGTCCGGCGTCCGGAGCGAGGCACAGACGGAGCGCGGCTGCGTGCACCACAAGTTCGCCGTCTACATCCGCTGCGATCATTTCCAGAGAGGAAAGTATAAGGTTATCCAGCATTCCAACGGCATTTTCCAGGACGTCGCCACGTTCAGCGGGCGCCAGGTGGTACAAGATCTCCAGTCCTGAGAAGACGGCTTCAGCCCTGAGGCGAATAGGCATCGATGCTTCATCCGCGAGCTCCCGCATCGCTGTTATATGAAGTCCTGCTCGCAGATCCCGGATAAGGTCGGCAGCGGCGGTATCGGAGGTCGGCGATAGTTTTGCCGCTCTGGAGGCAAAGAGACCTGCGAGATCGATTCCGCGATGGTAGGTGACATGAGCATTGGCATGTCTGCCGGCCGCGATCCTGGCGACATGCTTTTGGGTAACGGAAAAGAGCCTCCTGGCATTTGTCTCCGCTCTTACAGATCGGAAGATGCCGCAGACGGCGATCGTCCAGGCCATCGCAAGAAGGGTCGCGATCGCCGAGTTTGCAAACGTCACGAAGTCGCTGCTCTGGTGTGCCTGGAGGGTGAGAAGAAGGGGGAAATTCACGCACAGCCCCATGCCGACGATCGCGAGTGAAGGCAAAGCGAGACATATGCCGGCAGGGATCAGAAACAGCCCGAGGGCAGCGACGAGGGGCACGAAGCCGTTGATCATCGGAAGGATAGCGAACCCGTAGACGAACGCTGCGATGACGGAGCCGATCGTTACGTCGACAAATTTGCGCATGGCTGGGACAGGATCGTCCATTGTCGCAAGAAGGCAGCAAAACACTCCCGAAATCTGGGCAAATGTCATCCCGTCGGTCCAGCCGCTTGCAATCCAGAAGAAGGTGGAGGTCGCCAGGCAGATCGCGACGGCCAGCGCCGATAGCAATGCCATGCCGATGTCGCGGTGCAGAGCCGGCATCTTGCCGGGAGCAGCGAAACGACGAGCAGCCCTCGCCGCATTCTCTTCCTCTATAGCTTCACGAAGAGAGTTAGCCTCATGAGAAATTCGATGAATATCCCGCAGATTCCGGGCGGTATTGGCAAGAAGAAGATTTTCCCAGAACGGGGGCGCGCCGGAAGAGGTTAGCGCGTCGATCATTGCTCTGGAGCTCTCCGTGGTATCGGTTGAATGAGAACTGATCCTTGCGATCAAAGACAGAGCCTGCTCCGATTTCGAGGTGTTGAGCTTGGCGAGTGCTCGTCGCAGATCCTCTAGTTCGCTCATCAACGGAAGCAAGGACACCATCCGGTGCTGCAATGATCTCACCAGCGAAACTGCACGTCGATATCGGGATCCGTCATATCGAAGGTGGACCGTGAACGACCGAAGGTCCGCCGCGTCCGCCGCCAAAGCGTGTCGTTCTGTTCTGCTGTGATTTTCTTCTGTCTCGTCAGTCGCCGTCGCCGCGAGGACCTTCCGCGCCTTTGCCA
The DNA here is from genome assembly GCF_056397645.1 of Rhizobium sp. 05L429. Lineage (NCBI taxonomy): Bacteria > Pseudomonadati > Pseudomonadota > Alphaproteobacteria > Hyphomicrobiales > Rhizobiaceae > Rhizobium > Rhizobium sp. 05L429. Next base: position 107,970 of record NZ_JBFTNV010000030.1, read on the forward strand.
TCCACCCGTCGATCCGGTTGACGAGTACCGTCCCCACATGAACTGGAAAGACGACGTGGCTAATAATCGGGGCGCATGTAATCGCAAGACCGATCTCCTCGATGCGGGAGACAACAGTGTCGAACGTGTTTGCCGGCGCGGTGACCAGTGGCAGTCCCGCCAGGAGCACCGTGTAACCGGCCAGCAGGGAAACATAGCTGCGAGGCGTGCGATCAAGAAGGCTAACGAAAGTGCATCCCGACACCCATGCAATGATCGCTGCGGAAAGCAGCATCGGCTCGTTCACAAGGTTTGGAACCATGATGACCGTCGCGCCGCCACCGATCAGGGTCCCCAGCAGTCGATAGAGCGATTTCGATGCGATCGCGCCTGAAAGCGGATGGGCAACGATGTAGACCGTTGCCACCGTCCAGAACGGCCGCGGCAGATCGAAGCTTATTGCAATGTAATAGGCCAGTATGGCCGCCAGGAATGTCTTCAATGAAAAGATCACGTTCCCAGTAGTGACAACCGGTCGAGCGCTCACAAGTCATCTCCCGATTGGTGGTTCTTCCGCGAGACGCCTTGCTCTTCCATGGCGCCGGTGAAGCCGTAGATCGCGGGTGAGACGTAGCAAAAGAACGGAACCGCGATGCAGGCATGCATATAAGCGTCGAGCGGGTCGGCGCACGAAACAGCCGAAGCGGCTGGCAGCTGGTGGCCAAAGAACCCGCGGACCCTCACAAGGAAGGCTTTCGTAACCTTTCGCGCACTGGCTACGCGACTAGGCCCGACGCGCACATATTGTGGAGGCAAGATGCAAAGCCTGCGATAGCGCTTCTGAGGCAGCCGAAATTCAGTCTGGAAGATATCAGACCACCAGTGAGGGTCATGTTCGTGTATCGCCATCGTCATTCTCCGAATTCTTTCGGACGACCCTATCGACAAAGCACGTGGGGGAATTTAGATATTCTCTCAAATGATCACTGAATCCCACCAAACGCGGCTGTCCCTTGCTGCAGCCCTCGTCGATCATGATCTCGAAAACTCTGCCGCGCTTGCGCGCGCCGTGAGGATCGACGTGTCGCAGAACGAACGCGAAGCACCTGAGCATCGTCATCGAAAGGGGCAGCTCGTCATGGCGTTACGGGGAGGGGTGACATGTCGCGTTCCCAGCGGGATGTGGATGGTGCCACCTCATTGCGGCGTCTGGGTTCCGGGAGGGATGCTGCACAGCAATGTGGCGACCGCCAACGCACGTTTGTTCTTTCTGTTCATTGAGCCGGGTGCTGCCGATCTGCCGGATCGATGTTGCACGCTTTCGCTTTCCCCGCTCGTCAGAGAGCTCATCATCGAGATGGCTGACCAGTCCCCCGTCGCGAACGCCCATGCTGATTTAATTTCGACGCTGCTTCTATCGGCTTTATCGCGGATGCCGGTAGAGGATCTGCATCTACCCCTGACAGATGAGCCTCGCCTTGACTTGATCGCATCGGTATTGGTCGATGACCCGTCTGACCGGAGCACGATGGCGCAATGGGCAAAGCGAGTGGCAATGAGCGAGAATTCTCTCGCTCGTCTTGTTCAGCAGCAGACTGGCTTGACCTTCGGCCGTTGGCGACAGCAGTTGCAATTGATCATCGCAATCCGAAGCCTTGCAGCGGGGGCGACGGTGCAGCAGGTTTCGGGCGAACTCGGATATGAATCCGTATCTGCATTCATCACCATGTTCAAGAAAGCCCTCGGCGCATCGCCAGCAAAGTATCTAGGAAACTTCTACCGTTAAGTGTCGGGAAACACAGTTACTGAAGCACCCTGCAGGAGATGAAGCATGTTCACTCACGTGATGATCGGAAGCAACGACCTGGAGCGGGCCAGAAGCTTCTACGACGCCACCTTCGCTGCATTAGGAGGCAAGCCCGGAGAGATGGATGTGAGAGGCCGACTGATCTACGCTCACGAGGGGGGCCGACTGATGATCACGAAGCCGATCGATGGTAAGGCGGCGACTGCAGCCAACGGCGGGACGATCGGTATAGGTGCTGCAAGCCGTGACCATGTTCTAGCGTGGCATGCCGCCGGTACCGCGCATGGTGGCACGGCAATTGAGAGCGAGCCTGCGGAGCGGCCGAACGGGGCATTCGTAGCATATCTTCGGGACCCTGACGGAAACAAGCTCACTGTACGGTCTCACCCGAGGAAATGAGATAGGCGTGCGAAGCGGCTAGTGGACAGCGTGATCAATGGTTGCGCTATATCGGTCAAGCCACCGTCCCGCCGACGTGCTGGGGCGGTTTGGATGAGCCGATGCCCTTTAGATAGGCGGTGTCCTGTATGGGTGGGCGGCCGAACAAACGCCTGTACTCGCGTGTGAACTGCGTCTGGCTGTCATAGCCGACCTCGAAGCCGACGGTTCGGGCACTCGAGCCGCCAATCAGCAAGCGTTTACGCGCCTCCTGAAGCCTGACATGCATCCGATATTGCAGCGGCGTCATCAGCGTCGTCGCCTTGAAATGGCGATGAAGTGATGTCGCACTCATGCGCGCGAGGTCGGCAAGCATGTCGATTGCCATGGGTTTATTGTAATGCTCCTTTATCCACGCGGTGACCTTCCCGATCTGGGCGATCTTCGTATCCTTCGTGGCGTAGTCTCTTAATGTTGCACCATGCTCACCCTGGAGAAGCCGATAATAAAGTTCCGTCGTTGCAGGCTTGAGTAGCGCAGCCAGATCCTCCGGGCGGTTAAGAAGCAGTACGACGCGATGAAGTGCGCTCAAGATGTCTTCAGTCTGTCGTGCGACCGATAGACCCTCCCGGTGCGCCTGAGCAGGGCGGACCGCGACATTCGGAAGCAGTTCGGCCAAGTCCCGACGGTTAAGTTCAAATGACAATGCATAATGCGGATGGTCGTGGAAGCTGCGGTGATGCGGGCGGAAACCGGCAGGTTCACTGAGGCAATGAAGTATTGCGTGTCATCAACTTCGAACGCGCGACCGCCGAGCAAAATTTCCTTTTGGCCTTGAATCACAGCGCAGAGGCGGGGTGTGTAAATGCTTTCAACAGGAAGGGTCGGCGCCTCGACCTTGAAGATCGAAAGACCGGCGATAGGGGTCTTTTGTCTCGGCGCAGCAGCGTGTCGATCAATGATCGCGATAAGCTCTTCCTTGATCCTCAAATCCGTTCCTTCATGACCGATGGCATAGCCTCTAATGTAGGCAGTGACATAAGATTTGGTAGGATCGTATGAAACGCTGGGCGTTTCGCCATAACAGTCCCATCCTGCCGTTCGTATCTTTCGTGAAACGGCGACCGGTCTGCAAAGACCGCTTTTGCGGCCATTGCCGTTCGCAACCAGAAGGATGATCGAAAATGACGAATAAACCGGTATGGTTCATTACCGGCGCCTCGAATGGCCTCGGCTTCGAGATCGCCAAACACGTGCTGGGTCTCGGTTATAGGGTGGTCCTGACGGCCAGGCGCCCCGAGCGGCTAGCCGGGCTCGCTGATCAATTCAAGGGGCAAGCGCTCGCGCTGAACCTCGATGTCACCGATCGCTCGACAATCAGGAGCGCTGTCGCCGAAACGCTCTTGATCTTTGGTCAGATCGACGTTCTCGTTAACAACGCCGGTTACGGCTATCTCGCAGCGATCGAGGAGGGAGACGAGGAAGGTGTTCGCAAACAGTTCGATACGAACCTGTTTGGTCTCATCGATGTTACGAAGGAAGTCTTGCCGCCCATGCGGGCGCGCAGAAGCGGTCATATTGTAAACGTCTCTTCGCTTGGCGGGCTCATGGCATTCGCGGCAACCGGTTACTACCACGCGACAAAATTTGCAGTCGAGGCCGTTTCAGAGTCTCTTGCCCAGGAACTCGCTCCGCTCGGCATCAAGGTAACCATTGTAGAACCCGGCGCATTTCGCACCAACTGGGCTGGTAGCTCGATGGCGGAGTCGCAGATCGTCATTGACGACTATGCTGACACGGCAGGAAAGCGTCGAGTATCGACGAAAGCGGTTTCCGGCAATCAGCCGGGAGATCCCGCCCGCGCCGCAGCGGCTATCCAGATGGCAGTTGAATCGCCAGCCCCTCCCTTGCGGCTCCTCTTGGGAGGATCTGCTTTGGATCTGGCCTACAAGCGTCTTGAAACACTTCGGAAGAATTTCGACGATTGGAGTGACGTGACCCGCGGTGCCGATTTTCCCGAGTTTCAAAGGTGATATTCAAGTCCGGCAGCCAAGCGAGCTCGCATTCCGTCAGGAGGGAACGAAGGTCGACGCCTTCCGAGGCCAATCGCCGTGCCCGACCAGTCGGCTTTCGATGGTCTTTCAAGGCCAGGTACCCAGCCTGACATCGAGTTTCTCGCTTCGGACCGCCAGCGCACAGGGTGATGCGCGCTGGCGACGTGGCAGGTGCCGTTCAGGCTGGCATTTCGTCCGGCGTCGCCAATGTCGTTGAAGAGCTGCGGTGTGTCTGGACGCATCAATGAGGTGCCAGGGTAGTCAGCCACGATTTCTGCCGGCAAGTACCTCCGATGTAATTGAGATCATGAACGGCTCGACGGCGATTAGGATTTCGGCTTTGCGGGTGATCGCCGGCTTCGTTCAATCCATTGACACAGCGTTTCTTGCGCGCGAGCATTCGTCCTCGGCGGACATCGTCTCCCCCGGGAATAGCTGTTAGTGCCCGCCAGGGTGCGTCTTGACCGATGACTTTGCGGAAACAGTGGATCGAGCCCGCCCGCCCATGGTCGCGCGCGGGTTGGCCATTACACGCCAGCGGGCTTTTCTCTCGACAACGAACTCGCAGAGCCACTGTCCAGAAAGATGTGGCACGAGAGGTGGTCCTGCAAAATGGAGGCCGGCACGACGTTTATGACTGGCCCCTCCAGAACGTCCCGCACAGCCTTTGCTTTACGCACGTCGGGAACCGTTACGACGACGGTTCCACTTGCCATGATACGCTGTACTGTCATCGAGATCGCCTGCCTAGGAACTGCATCAACCGATGAGAACCAGCCTTCCCCGAACTGCTGTAGTCTACATTTCTCATCCAGATCGACAATTCTGTAAGCGACGGTAGTTTCAAAATCGGCCGGAGGATCATTGAAAGCAAGGTGCCCGTTTTCTCCTATACCCGCGAATGTCACGTCGATGGGATGTTGATCTAGCAGAGCGTTCAGTCGGCATAGTTCTGCTTCGATGTCGGGGGCGTCACCATTGACGAAATGAAACGCGCCCAACTCCGGGAGTTTCGAAACAAACCGATCCTTCAGATAGCGCCGGAAGCTCGCGTCCGAGGTCTCCGACATGCCCACGTATTCGTCCAGATGAAAACCCGTCACTCGCGACCAGTCGATTCCTTCAAGAGCGGTGAGTGCTTCCAGCATTTCAAATTGGCTTGCACCCGTCGCCACAACGATATTTGCTTTTCCAAGTTGAATTATGGCCTCCTGAATTCGCTGGGCACCGAGCAAAGCCGCCGCCGCAGCGCTATCGACCTTGTCTTTAAAAAAATGCGTTTTGATCATTTGTTTTTCTTTCGAAGATCTGGGAGGATCGTTAGTTGGTTCAGTCGCGATTGAACAAGGCGCCGCTGCTTAAGGGCAACGTGCTCTTTCTCATAGGCTTGAAAGTCCAGATTCTATTGCTGGCTACGACGACAGGATCAAATCCACTCGTGCCGGTTTGCTCGGCCTTCGGCATCCGGCGCCCGGATAAAATAATCGGGGTATGCTTCGCTCAGGCTATCGATGTAGGGAACGATCACACTAAGATGCTCACGTAGTGCCTCTCTAGAGGCATTGATATCGTTGTGAGCAATAGCGTCGCGGATGCCTTGGTGTTCTTTTAGCGTTTGCTCCATTCGACCCTCCACGGGCAGCGACAGGACTCGTACACGATCCAAATGCACTTTGATCTGCCGCACCATTGGCCAAAGCGTCGTGAAACCAGCACCCAGTGCGATCGCCTCGTGGAACGCTTCGTCCGACTCGTGGAATCCGCCCATGTCTCCAAGAGCAACAGCAAGCCGCTGTCTGGCAAGAACGACATCTAGACCGGCAACGTCTGCTTGATCGGCAACCTTTGCCATTCGCGTAATTGCGACTTCCTCCAAAGACCGTCGAATTATGATTGCTTCGCGGATGCGATTTACCGGGATCCGGGCAACGAAAGTACCTGCCTGGGCCATCATCTCGACCAAGCCGTCCGCTTCAAGCTGAAGTAGTGCCTCTCGTACAGGGGTTCGGCTCACGCCAAACTGCTCTGTTAAAGCCTTTTCATTGAGAGGTTCACCCGGACGAAGCTCCATACGAGCGATCGACCGGAGCAGGGTCTCATAGATTACCGTGGCGTGAGTGCGGCGGGCAGGATGAGCCGCGGATGACCGAGTAACGGCTTTGTTTGGTGAACCAGTCTGTGTCGGCGTTTTCATCAGTCATATCTCTAAAGGTGAGAACTCACTTATTTGTCCTGAAATTCGTCAGGTGTGACATACGATATATTAGTATGCTTCGTCTACGTCAACCCTTCCGTTGGAAGTTTCGTCGATTCCAAAAGGGAATCGAATCGTTATAAAACAATTACTTATGGTAATTATCGTGCTTGGATAACCTCATGAGAGGGCGCGAGGTGAGAAATCAGACTCGCAGCTATTGCGCATCTCGTAGCTACGATATATTAATGTATCGACCAAATGAGGGGGAGCCTTGCGATGACGAGTTTCAAGCGTAGAACATTCCTGAATGCGATGGCCGCCGGCCTCGCGTTTGGTGCATACCGACCATCTTGGGCCGCACCCGACCGGGTTCGGATGTTTTGGTGGGGGTCAAATGATAGAGCAAAGCGCACCGAGAATGCTGTTAAGGCTTTCGAAGCCGGCAACCCCGATGTTCTCGTCGATACAGAGTCTGCTGGGTGGGACGGTTATTGGCCTCGTCTCGCCACCCAGGTGGCGGGGCGCAATGCGCCCGACATGATCCAGATGGATCCTATTTACATGCGCGAGTATGCGCGCAGGGGGACTATCGCGCCGCTCGACAAATTTGTCGGGACGCTTCTGAACATTCAAGGGTTTGACAAGTCCAATCTTGAGTCCTGCAGCGTGGACGGCGCGTTATATGGCGTGAATGCAGGCGTCAATGCTTTTGGTCTGGTTATCGACAATAACGCCTGGCGAGAACGCGGGGTCGAACCGCCTACGTTCGGGACGACTTGGAATGACCTCTTGGAGAAAAGCAAGGCTTTTGCCACCGCGAATAAAAAGCCTGGATTCTATGCTTTGGCCGATGGCAGCGGTGTCGAGCCGGTCTTCGAAATTTGGCTGCGCTCTCAGGGACGAGAACTCTATACGGCTGAGGGAAAGCTGGGTTTCGATCGGCCCCTACTGTCCACCTGGTTCCGGTACTGGGCTGCCATGCGTGACGGCGGCGGTTGTGTTACTCCTGACATACAGGCGCTTTCGAAGAATGCGGTAGAGTCGGGGCCTCTGACCTTGGGCCATTCGGCCAGCGATTTTGGTCATTCCAACGAATTTATTGGTTTTTGCGAGCTTAACAAAGCGCCACTGTCACTCACCGGCATTCCAGTCTTTTCCGACGGAGAAAGAAGCAACTATCTCAAACCGTCACAGATGTTCTCTGTCTCGAGCGGATCCAAGAACCCTGAGGCTGCTGTAAAACTCATCAATTTTATGGTGGCAGATCCTGTCGGCGTCAAATTCCTCGGCGTTGAACGTGGTGTGCCGGCTTCGCAAGTGATGCGCAATCTGCTTTCGCCTTCCTTGAATGAGAATGAACGGGCGACCGTCGATTTCATTTCTAATCTAGGTCCATATGTCGGGAAACTGCCCCCAGCACCGCCTACAGGGGCCGGCGAAATCAGTATTCTGCTGACGCGTGTAAGTCAGGAGGTGGGGTTTGGAAGCGCGACACCCGACGAGGGCGCAGCATCATATTTCGATGAAGCCGACGCAATCCTGCAGCGTAGGTAGTGGCTATGCCGGAAACATCATGCTCATCGAAAAATGCGGCTGCCGAGGGTTTGAGGGCGCAAGTCGGCCGCATCGCCAAGCGGAACTCTTCAGGCGTCCTTTTCCTGCTGCCTTGGCTCATTGGCTTTACTGTCTTCACCGCCGGCCCAGCGATCGTTTCATTGTATCTTTCATTCACCGACTACGACCTGATCCGCGAGCCGCAATTTGTGGGACTGGCTAATTACATGCGCATAGTGACGGCGGACCCGAAATTTGCTTCAGCAATGCGGGTTACGTTCATTTACGTTTTGTTCTCGGTTCCCCTAAAGCTTGTATTCGCTCTAGGGGTCGCGGTTATCCTCAATCGCGGTATCGCCGGCTTGCCGCTGTACAGGGCAATCTTCTACCTTCCATCGCTGCTTGGCGCATCAGTAGCAATTGCGGTACTCTGGCGCCAGCTCTTCGCCACAGACGGCCTCGTCAACAGTTTCCTCTCGCTTTTCGGGGTAGTCGGGCCGAGCTGGATTTCGAATCCTCACTATTCCCTCTACACTTTGGTCATCCTGTCCGTATGGCAGTTTGGCTCGCCGATGATCATCTTTCTGGCGGGACTTCGCCAGCTTCCGCGAGATGTTTACGAAGCGGCCAGTCTCGATGGTGCCTCGAGTATCAGGCAATTTTTTAAGATCAGTATTCCTCTTCTGTCACCGGTGATCTTCTTTAACGTCGTGGTTCAGACTATCGAGGCTTTCAGGACCTTTACTCCGGCCTTCATTGTCTCTGGAGGTACCGGCGGTCCGATCAATTCAACCTTGTTTTACGCGCTGTACCTTTACCAAGAGGCGTTTGGAAACTTTCGGATGGGATACGCTTCGGCGTTGGCGTGGATTTTGATGATCATCATTGCCGCGTTCACCACCCTTTCGTTCCTGTCCACGCGATATTGGGTGCACTACGATGAATAGTCGCAAGCTACGACCGTTATTGAATGTAGATGCAAGGGTAGTGCTGAGTCATTCTGCGCTGATCATTGTCTCCCTGGCGCTGCTTTACCCAATCTTTTGGATGGTGGCAGGTTCTCTGCGACCCCAGGACGAGATTTTTTCGGGCGGAGCCACCATCGTCCCATCCCAGGTAACGATTGAGGCCTACCAGTCAGGCTGGTTCGCAATGAAGGTAAGTTTTGGGCGTTTCTTTCTCAATTCCTTTGTTGTCGCAATTCTGTCGACGATCGGAACTGTCATTTCGGCGTCCGTTACCGCCTTCGCGTTCGCGAGGTTGAAATTTGCCGGACGAGACATCTGCTTTGCGCTCATGCTGAGCACACTGATGTTGCCCTACCAGGTAACCCTCATACCGCAATATGTCCTGTTCCTCCGCCTGGATTGGGTCAACACTTGGCTCCCTCTAATTGTCCCAAAGTTCTTCGCGGTTGAAGCTTTCTTCATTTTCCTGATGGTTCAGTTCTTCAAACAGCTACCGCGGGAGCTTGACGAGGCTGCGCAGATGGACGGCTGTGGATCCTGGCGGATCTATTGGAAGATTATCCTTCCGCTTTCGGTCCCAGTCATGGCAACCGCAGCGATATTCTCGTTCATCTGGACGTGGGACGACTTTTTCGGACCGCTGATCTACATCAGCGATATGAACTCATACACCGTGCCGCTCGGCTTAAGCTCCTTTGTGGACTCCAGCGGTGTTTCCAACTGGAACCAGCTCTTTGCGATGTCTGTGTTGTCGCTCACGCCGGTCTTTCTCATTTTCCTGATTTTTCAGCGGCTGCTGATCGAGGGTATTGCGACGACCGGCATGAAACGTTGAGCCAGAAGTCGCTATACGCAAACAGGGGATTTTAGATGTCGACGCGCATCGAACTGAAAAATATTGTCAAACGCTTCGCCAACCATGAAGTGATACATGGCATCGATCTGGCTATCGAACCGGGGGATTTCGCCGTTTTCGTCGGTCCCTCTGGTTGTGGCAAATCAACTCTGTTGCGAATGATTGCCGGCCTTGAGGATATTAGCGGCGGAGAGTTGTTGATCGACGGCACCACAATGAATGAGGTGCCTCCCTCCAAGCGCGGTATCGCTATGGTGTTTCAATCATATGCACTTTATCCGCATATGACCGTTTATAAGAACCTCGCTTTCGGACTTGAAACTGCCGGATATAAGCGCCCCGAAATTGAGCAGCGCGTTAAGCGAGCAGCCGAAACTCTCAAAATCGATGCGTTGCTTTCGCGCCGCCCTAAGGCGCTGTCTGGCGGCCAAAGACAACGAGTTGCTATCGGACGAGCTATCGTTCGCGACCCCAGAATCTTCCTCTTTGACGAGCCGCTTTCGAATCTTGACGCAGAGCTGCGAGTTCAAATGCGAGTCGAGATATCCAAGCTTCATCAAGAGCTTGGGAACACGATGATCTATGTCACACATGATCAGGTCGAGGCCATGACCATGGCCACCAAGATTGTCGTGCTCCGTGACGGACAGATCATGCAGGTGGGTTCGCCGCTTGAGCTGTACAACAATCCTATGAACATTTTCGTCGCGGGCTTCATCGGTTCTCCAAAGATGAATTTCATCAAGTGCCGTTGGAGCGCCGGTGATCGTGGTGTGGTGCTCCAGGAAAGCTTTGTTCCGTTCCATGAGCTCGGGGATGCCACAGGCGCGAACAGTCCAGTGACCCTCGGCGTCCGCCCCGAACATCTTGTTATAGGAGGAGACGCGGGTCATTTGCTGGGCTACCTCAAGGTCGCACTTGTTGAACAACTTGGTGGAGCAACCGTGGTCTACGGAGAGACGTCGGTTGCGGAGACAGTCACAGTTATGATTCCTGGTCAGGTCACCGTGGCCACGGGCGATTTGGTGCCGCTGAGATTCAACGCTGCCCACGGCCACCTTTTTGGCGAGGATGGCAACGCCATTCGCCGGCCCCATTAATGGGGCCAGCAACCTTTAAACTTGCTCTCTGAGCAATCATCAACGGCTGCGAATTTATGGTCGGCATTGAACTTGCCGCGCCCAGGTAGCTCACGTTCTCACGATAGCCACGCATCGGCCCATATCCGTCCGTCAATGGAGTTAGTTATGACGAAAGAAATCTCAACTGAAGTAAAGCTCGCATATGTTGGCGGAGGCTCCCTGAACTGGGCTCATGTCCTTATGGCGGATCTCATTCACGACGGTACTATTTCTGGTGAGATTCGGCTCTACGATCTCGACATCGCAGCCGCTGAACGCAATGCGGTTATCGGAAATCGACTGTCTCAGGCGCATGGAGTTGATATTCGGTATGTCGTATCGAGCACACTTCAAGACGCACTGACGGGGACCGACTTCGTTGTCATCTCGATCCTGCCAGGCTCCTTTGACGACATGGCACATGACATCGAACTCCCGCGAGTAGCCGGCATACGTCAAGCGGTCGGTGACACTGTCGGACCAGGCGGGTTTGTTCGGGCTATGCGCGCGATCCCAGCAATGGCCGAAATCGCTCACGCGATCCAGAAATATTCGCCAAAAGCCTTTGTCTGCAATCTGACAAATCCGATGTCCGTTCTGACTGGCACTCTCTACGCGGTGTTCCCAGAGATTAGGGCATGGGGAGAATGCCATGAGGTCACAAAGCTTCGGCACATTATCGCTTGGCTGGCCAACCAAAAGGGCAAAGGCAAGGCCGTCGGGTTTCGTGATGTTCAGATGAACGTTTTGGGTATCAACCATTTTACGTTCGTCGATCGTGCGACCGTAGATGGAGAAGACTTTCTCCCAGAATATCTCGCTTTCGCGGCTTCGCACATGGAGAAAGGCTGGCGCGAAGTGCCGCTTGATCCCACGAACGAGTACCACCGCTATTTTGAAGATATGAATCGAGTGAAGTTTGATCTCTCCGCTCGTTTTGGCATCGCCGCCGCGGCTGGCGACCGGCACCTGGCCGAGTTTCTCCCCATGAATTGGTACCTGGCCAACGTCGAGGATTGGGGATTTGGGCTGACCCCTGTCGAGTTCCGCAACCGGGAACGGCTGGAAAAGCAAGCTGCCGCCAAGAAAGTAGATATGTCAGGGGAAACCCCGATCCTGCAGCCAGCGTCTGAGGAGGCTCTTGTCGGCCAAATAAAGGCGCTCACGACAGGCGACGTCCTCGTGGTGAACGCAAACATGCCGAACCGCGGTCAGATGGACGGGTTCGCGCCAGGAACAATCGTCGAGACAAACGTCATGTTTTCTGGTCTGGGGATCCAGCCGATCTTTGCCGGACGGCTGCCAGCCGCAGTGGAAGCACTTGTGAAGCCTCACGCGGAACGGCAAACGGCTCTCGTCGGGGCGGTTCTGGAAGGGGATGTCGAAGCTCTGGAAGGGCTGTTCCTTACCGACCCTCTGGTTCGCTACCTACCGCCGGAGAAAGCTTCGTCGCTTCTCCGCTCGATGGTGACCGCGACCGCTAATCGCCTTCCGGAAAAGCTCCGTACGCTGACCAATTAAAATATGCGGCGCGCCAGCCCATCAACGAGGGGTGGGCTGGCACCGGACAGTATTGGAGAGCAATGCCGAGTGCGCTGGAGCAAATCCAGCAAAAGTGTGCAGCGGTTTTGCGTCTGGAATTGCATAAAAACAAAGAGATAGAGAATTTTCGTGATTCGAAGAAAAACGGAAATGCTCTAGGGCGTGCGCAGCGTTTAGTTGCAAAACGTCCGGCGGATCGATCCGCACGCCGTGAGGTTGTTCAAACGGGTCGGCTTTGGATCTTCGGAAACAGAGAATAGCCCCGATCGACAAAGGAGAGGAATTCTACAATGAACATCAAGATGGTATTGCTTGCGTCGGCAGCAGCATTTGCTGCATCGACCCCGGTACTCGCAGCAGACGCAATCGTTGCTGCCGAGCCGGAGCCGGTTGAATACGTTCGCGTCTGCGACGCTTACGGCACCGGC